>UQAR01000122.1 GCA_900539095.1 uncultured Ruminococcus sp. | reverse complement strand
CGTCGGCAGCGTCAGATGTGTATAAGAGACAGGGGTATACGGTGCAAAGAAAATAACGCAGTTCTTTATCCAGTCCTCCATAAATGCCACGATATCACCCGCAGGAACGTCCTTCGCCGCTTTCATCGCACCCTGAATGACTACGTAGCCATATGCACCGGTGTAGCTTTCGCCGTCTATATTATATATATTGAACTTTCCCTTTGCCTCAGGGTGAGCAGAATAAAACTCCTCTGCCGCCATAACAGCGTTGTTGTATGTTGCCGAGCCTTTTGAGTTTATGGTGGTGTTGATGATATCAGTGTAACCCTCGCTGTAAAGCTTTTCAAAAGTTTCCTGATATTCAAATGCTGTTATCTGAGATGTAACAGGTATGCCGTCAAATTCGTCAAGCATATTGTAGAATTTCTCATTGTCAAAATCTACTCTTGATGTATAGCTGTCATCACCCATTGCCACCTTGAAATTCATTATCTGTATATCCAGTTTCTTTTCAAGCTCATCGGTAATGTCGCTTGCTGAGTCGGTAAGAAATTTTATCTTAGCCATTAGTTCACCCTCCTGTAAGTTTTTGTTTTTATATGTGTAGAATATCCTATTCGTCCCATGTGTATTGCGTCAGCTTGCCCTCTCTGCCAAGGTCGGGATAATCCCACTGCCTTAACACCTCATAGCAGGCTATCGCCACTGAGTTTGAAAGATTAAGACTTCTGAGCGTTTTTCGCATCGGTATCCTCACACAGCTTTGCGGATTTTCATAAAGCAGCTTTTCAGGCAGTCCCTTATCCTCTCTGCCGAAAATTATATAGACCTCTTTGTCCTGAGGATAATCCACATCTGAGTGCACCTTTCTGCCCTTTGTGGTAAAAAAGTAAAACTCACCGCTGTTTTTGGAGAAAAAGTCGTCAAGGTCGTCATACTCATGTATCTCAAGCTTATCCCAGTAATCAAGCCCTGCACGTTTTAGCTTTTTGTCGCTTATCTCAAAGCCATAAGGCTTTACAAGATGCAGCACCGCACCTGTCACTGCACAAGTCCTTGAAATGTTTCCCGTATTCTGTGGTATCTGCGGCTCTACAAGCACGATATTAAGTCTGTTCATCTGCGATCACTCTTCCCGATATCACAAATTCGTGTAATCTCTGAGTTCCTGATAGCTTGTGAGCCATGGCAGCTGACCCTCCAGCATAAGACCGTCAGTCCATGGTGTCTGGTAGCTGTATGTAGTCTTGACTGTAAGCTCCGTGAACGCTGTGGCCCTGTTCATTGCGATAGGAAGGCTGTCGCCTTTGAGAAGTCCACCAATAAGAACGCTTGTGAACATATCTCCTGTTCCCGAATAATGTGCAGGAACATAATCATTTTTTATCTTCCAAAAGCTGTTGTTTTCCTTATCATAGCCCACAGTGGACATTCCGCCGTCTGCAAGATTTACGCTTGTTATCACAACTATCCTTGCACCCTGCTTTGAAAGCCTTACGAGCCAAGATTTTATCTCCGAGTTCCTCATTGACGCTGTTGGATATTCCTCACCAAGAAGTATAGCCGCCTCTGTGAGATTAGGCGTGATTATATCTGCTACCTTTACAAGCTCGCCCACACGGCTGCAAAGCTCCTTTGTGTAGGTCTTGTACGCCTTTCCGCCGTCGCCCATAACAGGATCGACTACTTTCAGTGCGTCAGGAAAAGCCTTGAAAAATTCAAGACAATGATCTATCTGCTCGCTTGATGCAAGAAAACCGCTGTATACGCAGTCAAACTTCATATCCATTTTCTTATAGTGTTCCAAAGCCGGTTTCATGAAATCCGTAAGATCTCTCATGACAAACTCGCTGTAGCCCGTGTGAGCCGAAAGCACAGCCGTAGGCACAGGACACACCTGAATACCCATTGCCGAAAGCACCGGTATCACCACCGTCAGCGAACACCTGCCAAGGCCCGATATATCCTGAATAGATGCAACTTTTTTACAACCCTGCATAATCAAAACCCTCTTAAAATTTACTCGTAAAAGTTATTATAACATATCCCGAAAGATTTTTCAATAGCCCAATGCCCGATTTTGCGTTTTTTATCCGCCCTTTCAGGCTTATTTTTCTCTATTTGAATGGTAGGATTTTTTATCGCCTTTTTTCGCACTTTTTAGGCAAGCCCTTACAAAAAAATCAATAATTATTTGTACAAATTTTGCATTGCAAAAACGTTTGAAATAGTATATAATAT
>UQAR01000121.1 GCA_900539095.1 uncultured Ruminococcus sp. | reverse complement strand
GATACTTCAAAGGCAGAACCAAAGTCTGATACTTCAAGCTCAAAGGCTGATACGTCAAAGAAAGACGTTCCTTCATCTAAGGCAGATACAAGTAAGGCTACTGCTACAGCAGCTGCATCTTCAAAGTCTAGTGATGATACATCTAAGACAGCTGCAACAGGTGCGGCTGTTGGCGGAACACTCGCTGTTATCGCTCTTGCAGGTACAGCAGTGATCGTTGCAAAGAGAAGAAAGTAATATTCGGAGGATATGGCTATGAATAATTCAAAAAGAGTTTTAACATTTGCACTTGCAGTTTGCTCGCTTTCAGCATTTGCATCTTGCGGAAGTTCAAGTGATTCATCAAGCAAGGTCGCTGACAAAAAGCTTAAGGAAGATCAGCAGCAGATAGTTCAAAGACTTGCTGATGATATGACAGATGTAAGAGATCTCAAGAGTAATGAAATAAAGTGGTTTTCACATTGGGATATCAACCCTACTGAGGCAGAGGACAAGGAGATAGGTGCTGACCTTGCTTTGTTCAAGACAAAGTATAATGGTAAGATAAACTGGGTGCAGACCACTTGGGAAACTAAGTTTGACGATCTTGCGGCACTTGTAATGTCAAATGATTCACCTGATTTCATCGGTGCTGATGATATGGACGTTTTCCCTAAGGGTGCTATAAAATCAATGATAGAGCCTATCGACGATTATATCGATCTTTCAAAGCCTCTTTGGACAGACATAAAGGGTGCGACAGATCAGTTTATGCTTGGCGATAAGCATTATGTGAGCGTTATCAGAACAGACCCTGCGTATGTTTTTGTATACAACAAGCAGACAATGGAAGATAACGGCTATGACGATCCTGCTGAGCTTTTCAACGAGGGCAAGTGGAACTGGGATACTTTCACAGAAATGTGCCTTGATTTTACTGACGCTGAAAGCGATAAATACGCTCTCGACGGCTGGTATTATGAAAAGGCTTTGCAGCAGTCTTCCGGTGTGCCGCTCATCGGTATCACAGACGGCAAGCTTGTAAATAATATTTCTGATCCTATGATAGCAAAGGCTCAGAATATGATGTATGAACTGCAAAAGAACAATGTTGTTTATCCAAAGCACGAGAATAACTGGAAACTCAGAGGCGACGCTGAGGGCAGCGGAATGGCAACAGGTCTGACGCTTTTCTATCCTATCGGACTTTGGGCACTTGAGAATGCTCCGTCAACAACTGTGAACTACGGCGATGTATCAAAGGGAGAGGTAATGTTCGTTCCTGTTCCTTGCTCAGCTGATAGCGATAAACAGTATATCCCTTCAAGAGTACACGGCTTTAGCATTGTAAGAAACGCTCAAAATCCTGAGGGCGTGGCAGCTTTCCTTGAATGCTGCCGTTATGCAGAGCTTGATGAGGCCGCACATCAGATAACCCTTGATCAGTACAAGGACGATTACGGCTGGACAGATGAGATGCTTGAAATGAGAGAAACTATCTATGACCTGTCTGCACAGAATCCTGTATTTGACTTTGAACAGGGCGTATCTGCCGACCTTAACTCTATCTGCGATACTGCCATAAGAGGAACAATGAATCCACAGGAGTCAAAGAGCTGGTCACAGGTCGTTCAGGAAAATGAAAAGGCTATAGATTATCTTATCGACGAGGCTATGACTTCAATGAATGAGGCTAAGTAAAATTTATTTATAAGAAAATTGGGCGGCAGGTTGATTTGCCGTCCTTTTTCTATAAATAAGTGGCTTTACTTGTGCCTATAAATATGGTATAATAATCTAAAAGGCAGGGGGGCGAAAGATATGGAAATAAACAGAGAATTGTCTAGGCGGCAGTTTATGCAAAAGGAAAATGACTATCATCATTCACCATATGAAACTGAACTGGAATTTTACTCTGCTGTGCGGGCAGGCGACCTTGAAACGGTCAAACGGCTGTATACGCCGCTGGATACAAACGGAAAGGGCAGGCTCAGCAAAGACGAACTTAGAAACATCAAGTATCATCTTGTCATAACCATAGCTATGCTGTGCAGATTTTGCATCGAGGGTGGACTTGACCCGGAAACTGCGTATACCATAAGCGATATATACATTAATAAATGTGATGAGTGCCGCAATGAAGAAAGCGTTATGGCTGTGCACAAGGAAGTCATCGTTTATTATACCAAGCAAATGAAAAAGGCTGCGTCACAGAACGTTTACTCAAAGCATATCCTTATGTGCTTTGACTGCATTTTCGATAATATTTACAAGGGCGTGACTGTGAATCAGATAGCAGATGAACTGAACATAACGCCGCAGTATCTTTCAAAGCTTTTCAGAGAGGAAGTTGGCGTAAAGATATCTGATTTTATTATGTCTAAAAGGATACAGGCGGCTGAAAATATGCTGAGATATTCTGAATATAGTCCGCTTGATATAGCCAACTATCTTGCTTTCAGCTCTCACAGCCATTTTATTGCCTGCTTTAAGAAACAGACGGGACTTACGCCGAAACAGTATAGAGATCAGTTTTTCCGTGCAAACTGGAACAAGCATAGTGCAAGCAGATCGAAAATATAAGTTGATGTTAATAATCTGATATTTGCATTACTTTTCTGATATAAATATCACATTTGTTGATTTATAATACCTGTCTCTTATACACATCTCCGAGCCCACGAGACTAAGGCGAATCT
>UQAR01000120.1 GCA_900539095.1 uncultured Ruminococcus sp. | reverse complement strand
CTACACCGTCTAATTCGTCGGCAGCGTCAGATGTGTATAAGAGACAGGTATAAAGTCCTTAAAAGCAAACAGCCTCCGCAGGAAAACTACGGAGGCTGTCACTTCTTATATCAGATATTAGTCAGGGGAGCTTATTAATACATTCCGCCCATTCCGCCTGCACCAGCTGCGGCAGCTGCCATAGCAGCGTCAGCCTGTGGATCCTTCTTGTCTGCAACAAGGCTCTCTGTAGTGAGGACCATTGATGCAACAGAGGCTGCGTTCTGGAGAGCTGAACGTGTTACCTTTGTAGGGTCAACGATACCGGCTGGTATCATGTCAACATACTCGGAAGTATAAGCGTTGAAACCATAGCCGACCTTTCTTGAACGGATTATCTTGTCTATGATAACGCTGCCCTCAAGACCAGCGTTTACAGCGATCTGTCTTACCGGCTCTTCAAGTGCCTTATAAACGATCTGAGCACCTGTCTTTTCGTCGCCGCTGAGTTTGTCAACGAGTTTCTTTACAGCCGGCATAGCGTTGATAAGAGCTGTTCCGCCGCCTGCAACGATACCCTCTTCAACAGCTGCCTTTGTAGCTGCAAGAGCGTCCTCTATTCTCAGTTTCTTTTCCTTCATCTCTACCTCAGTAGCAGCACCGACCTTGATAACAGCTACGCCGCCTGAAAGCTTAGCAAGTCTTTCCTGAAGTTTCTCTCTGTCAAAGTCAGAAGTTGTGTTCTCGATCTGTGACTTGATCTGACCAACTCTTGCCTTGATATCGTCGCTGTTGCCAGCACCGTCAACGATGATAGTGTTCTCTTTCTGAACGACTACCTGTCTTGCTCTGCCAAGCTGCTCCATAGTTGTTTCGCTGAGTTCAAGACCAAGCTCCGAAGAAATTACCTGACCGCCTGTGAGGATAGCGATATCCTGGAGCATCTCTTTTCTTCTGTCGCCAAAGCCAGGAGCCTTGACAGCAACGCAAGTGAAAGTACCTCTCAGCTTGTTTACGATAAGAGTTGAAAGAGCCTCGCCCTCAACGTCCTCGGCGATGATAAGGAGCTTTTTGCCAGCCTTTACGATCTGCTCAAGAAGTGGAAGTATCTCCTGAATGTTAGATATCTTCTTATCTGTGATAAGAATGTAAGCGTCATCAAGGACAGCCTCCATTTTATCTGTATCTGTTACCATATAAGGTGCGATATATCCTCTGTCGAACTGCATACCTTCAACAACTTCGCTGTAAGTTTCAGCAGTCTTTGACTCCTCAAGAGTGATAACGCCGTCGGCAGTTACCTTTTCCATAGCCTCGGCGATAAGCTTACCGATATTCTCATCGGCAGCGGAAACAGCACCAACTCTTGCTATTTCCTCAGAGCCTTCTATCTTCTTTGAGTTAGCGATGATAGTTTCAACGGCAGTATCTACAGCCTGATCCATACCCTTTTTAAGTACCATTGGATTAGCACCGGCTGCGATATTCTTCATGCCTTCTCTAACAAGAGCCTGAGCAAGCAATGTAGCTGTTGTTGTACCGTCGCCTGCTGCGTCGTTAGTCTTAGTAGCGACTTCCTTTACGAGCTGAGCACCCATATTCTCGAATGGGTCGTCAAGCTCAATTTCCTTAGCGATAGTAACGCCGTCGTTTGTGATGAGCGGAGCACCATACTTCTTATCCAGAACTACGTTTCTGCCCTTAGGTCCCAATGTTATCTTAACTGTATTTGCGAGCTTATCGATACCGCTCTGCAAAGCTTTTCTTGCGTCTTCGCCAAAAATTATATCCTTAGCCATTGTAAATTACCTCCGTTTGATATACTATTTATAATGTAGTTATGCTGTTTTAGTCAACAACTGCGAGAATGTCGTCCATTTTAACGATGATGAACTCTTCGCCGTCTAGCTTTACGTTTGTGCCGCTGTACTTAGAGATGAGCACCTTATCGCCCTTATTAACGCCCATTGTAACGTCCTTTTTACCAGGGCCTACAGCTATTACCTCAGCTACCTCAGGCTTTTCCTTGGCTGAACCTGTGAGAATGATACCGCTCTTTGTGGTTTCCTCAGCCTCTGTCATTTTAACTACAACTCTGTCCTGCAATGGTTTGATTGCCATGATAAGTTCCTCCTTTTATAATACCAATTATAAGCTTTGTAAAATATTGTGAGCTGCTGTATTTTTAGTCTTTTCAGCACTCTCACCGTTTGAATGTTAGCACTCATTCTTTCTGAGTGCTAATTATATTTTAGCACCTTTTTCGCAAAATTCAAGTCATTTATAGTCATTTGTGGGATTTTTGTATGATTGCACAATATCTATTACGTCGCAAAATGATTTTGAGAGCATATTGTACAATTTATTGTGGGGTATTGCAGGTCTGAAATCAGATTTTCGGGTGGGGATAAATGTATTAAATGGAGGTATGCGTATCAACAGTATCCATAATTGTAGGGGCTTGGCTCAATTTCGGTTTCACCGAAATGCGACAGCCCGTTCGGAGGGGTAACGCCGTGGTTTTGGTATCTTCGATGTTGAATTATTTGGGGTGACATGGTTGTGATAATCTCCGTTAATTCAATGGGCGAGGAATATCGGGACGCCCATTTCTGTGAAACAGAAATTGCGTCGCTCCCCTACAGGTGTGGTGGGATAGTTTGTATGGTTATCGAACCGTATTATCACCGTGGATCTGTTCCTTCGACGGGCGAACGGTGTTCGCCCCTACAGATTTGTTGCCGTGGGGTTCGTGTTTCAGCCTGTCTCTTATACACATCTCCGAGCC
>UQAR01000119.1 GCA_900539095.1 uncultured Ruminococcus sp. | reverse complement strand
CGTCTAATTCGTCGGCAGCGTCAGGATGTGTATAAGAGACAGTATATACATATTGTTGCAGACGTCCACTTTAAATTAGAGCAAACTATGATATTTAATTAAAAATTAATAATATATTCACACAATGGGTTTGTGAATTTGTTATAATACTTATATCAATTTGAATATTTATTGCCTTTTGTTCAAATTTTCAGAAGTGTAGAAATATGAACGATGTAATGGTAAGAGTAAATAAATGAAAGGAAGATGAAATATGTCACTTGGACGAGTATTGGTAGTAGACGATGATAAAAACATCTGCGAGTTGCTCAGGCTTTACCTTGAGAAGGAGGGCTACGGAGTGATACTTGCACATGACGGCGAGGAAGCGGTAGTAAAGTTCAACGCACTTAAACCTGATATTATCCTGCTTGACATTATGCTGCCTGGTATCGACGGTTGGCAGGTATGCCGTGAGATAAGAAAGAAGTCCAACGTGCCTATCATCATGATAACCGCAAAGGTAGAAACATTTGATAAGGTGCTTGGTCTGGAGCTTGGAGCAGACGACTATATCGTAAAGCCTTTTGATACAAAGGAAGTTATCGCAAGAATAAAGGCTGTATACAGAAGAGTTGGTCAGTCATCAGGCGAGGCTGAGATAAAGGAAGTCAAGTATGACAAGCTTTCAGTAAATATGACAAGATATGAGCTGAGAGTAAACGGTCAGGTGCTGGATACACCGCCAAAGGAGCTTGAACTTCTGTTCCACCTTGCGTCTAATCCGAACAGAGTTTATACAAGAGATCAGCTCCTTGACGAAGTTTGGGGCTTTGAATATTATGGCGATTCAAGAACTATCGACGTTCATGTTAAGCGTCTGCGTGAGAAACTTGAGGGCGTTTCTGACAAGTGGGCACTTAAAACTGTATGGGGCGTAGGATACAAGTTTGAAGTCGCTGAAACACCTCATGAGTAATCGTAAAAGCATATTCTTTAAATACTTTGTAATTTGTTCAGCAGTAATACTTATAAGCTTTGTGTGCTTAGGAACGGTATTACTGCTGGTTTCTTCAAGGTATTTTATTGACGAAAAAAAGAGCCTGTTGGAGAAAAACGCCAAGGCTCTTGCTTTATATACGCAGGAAGAAATGCTGGATCAGCCTACCGACTGGAAAGAGTCGGTGACGGAGCAGATGAACGAGTATTCAATGGCGTGCAACGCTGACTTTATCCTGTGCGACGCTACGGGAGCAGTGCTTGTGAACTCCAGCAAAGACCCTGTGTGCAGCCCTCAGAATATATCAGTTAATGAGCTTGACGCTTTTTCTGACAGCTGTGAGTATGTCTATTCGGATATGGGCGGTGCTTTTAAAGCGATGTACCATGTGATAGGCAAGTCTTTTAAAGCGAACGGTCCGGAGTATTATGTGCTTGCGTTCAGCTCAAAGGCGGATCAGGACGATTATATCTACAATATAATGGAGATATTTATCGTTTCCGCTATAATAGTGCTTGTTATAGTGCTGTTTTTGGTTTATTTCATGACGCTGAAACTCACTGAGCCTATCAAGGAGATAGCGGAAGTTTCAAAGAAGATAGGTGCGGGAGATTTTTCTGTTACGCTGCCTGACTATTCTACGTCGGAGCTTGAACAGCTCAGCAACGCTTTCAACGATATGGCTGCCAGCCTGAAAAGCTACGACACCATGCGAAACAGTTTTCTTGCAAACGTTTCTCACGAGCTTAGAACGCCTATGACGTCTATAGGCGGCTTTGTGGACGGTCTGCTTGACGGCACGATACCAAAGGAGCAGGAAAGATATTATCTTAAAATAATTTCTTCTGAGGTCCACAGACTGGCAAGGCTTGTAAGAAGTATGCTCAATCTTGCAAAGATCGAGGCAGGCGAGCTTAAACCGAATTTGCAGTATTTCTCTGTGCTTGAGCCGATAGTCGATACACTTGTGACATTCGAGCCAAGGCTTGAGGAGAAACAGATAGATGTAAGGGGTCTTGACGTTGACAGAGTGACCCTTTATGCGGATAATGACCTTGTGCATCAGGTCATGTATAACTTGATAGAGAACGCCATAAAGTTTGTTGACAAGGGCGGTTACATTGAGTTCCACTTTGAGCCTGAGGGCAACATGACGAGAATTTCTATCAGAAACAGCGGCGAGGGTCTGTCTGAGGACGAACTGCCTCTTGTGTTCGACAGATTTTATAAGACCGACAAGTCGAGAGGTCTTGACAAGACTGGAGTTGGTCTGGGACTTAATATCGTGCGTTCTATCGTAAAGCTCCATGGCGGAAAGATAATGGTAAGGAGCGTAAAGAACGAGTATACGGAATTTGTATTCACGCTGCCTAACAAGGCGGAGGAGGACTAGGAGGCTCGTATGGAGCAATTTGAAGAGCAGCCTTGTCTGCATGATGAAAATGAAGATACAGCCAAAGAAAACGGGCATTATGAACTGCCTGAGGGTGCTGTGGCGGCTGATAAGGTGGACGAGGATTTTTGGAAGGCTGCCGATATAGCAAGAAAAAAGAACCGCCGCAAAGAGCGTGCACGCCATGCTATGGTAAGGCTTTGTTTTATGGTGCTGTTTATGGGCGTTGGCATTGCGATATCTATAACGTCCATAAGGGGCAGCGGTTGGGTGAGAAATCTTGTCACGGGGGACAAAAAGATAAGCTTTACGCTGCCTGTGGCTGAAAAGCCTGAGCTTGATGATGAATTTTATCAGGCTGACGGACGGTACACTGCTGAGGGCCTGTCTCTTATACACATCTCCGAGCCCACGAGACTAAGG
>UQAR01000118.1 GCA_900539095.1 uncultured Ruminococcus sp. | reverse complement strand
TTCGCCTTAGTCTCGTGGGCTCGGAGATGTGTATAAGAGACAGGAATAATAGTATTGCATTTTTAAGGGTAAAGGAGGTGCAGCGTAATGGCAAAATGCGAAATCTGCGGTAAGGGCGTTACTTTCGGAATCAAGGTATCACACTCACACAGAAGATCAAACAGAACTTGGAAGCCAAATGTAAAGAGAGTTAAAGCTGTTGTAAACGGCACTCCTTGTCACATTTACGCTTGCTCAAGATGCCTGCGTTCAGGTAAGGTTGAAAGAGCTTAATGCTTGAATATTCCAAAAAATCGACTAGCCTGGCTAGTCTTTTTTTTATGCTTTTTTAGAACAAACAAAACGGAGCAGAGTGCTTTACCCTGCTCCATTTTTATTATGCGGCGTGTCTGCCGAATGTTCTCTTGTTTTCAGGCGGTGCGAATACTGAGTTTGCACCCTTTGATGAACTGTCACCGTTCATATTGTTGTCGCTGAAACCGTGGTCGGTCTTGTAGATCATATCATAGTAGATTATGGCGTTGGAGATATTTATTCGCTCCTCTGCATAATTAGAATAATTGCTGATATAATCCTCGTCCACAACTCCGTCATTTATTCGTGCATCACAGGCGTCCTGACTGTACATCTCGTTCACAGTTGTCTTGAAAAGACCTTGGTCGTTGTCCATGTACACAGGGTTTGGATTATCCTTATAGACCTGATTGCATGACACCGCCGTGGCAACGTTGCTGTAGCCTGTCAGATCGAAGTATGTATTCTTCTGGCTGTCATAATAAACGGTATCTGTAACGAAATTGCCGTTCGGGAAGATAACAACGTTTTCCTCATTGTCAGCTACAGAGAAAATGTCATGACCAAGTGCGTATACATTTGAGAAACCAAACATATTTCCAAGTGTTGGCTGAACGTCATACATACCCATTATCTGCTTGACCTCTGTAGGCTCATAGCCGCCGTCCTTTGACCAGATTATAAAAGGTACCTTTCTGTTGAGGTTATAGTAGAAATCATCAACAGGAACATAACCCTCATCATCTTCTGTAAGCACAGAATCGGTGAAAGGATTATAGTTAAAGTATCTGTCATACTCTTCTGCTTTTATCTTAGCGTCATGGTCGCCGTAGATAACGACAACTGTGTTGTCAAGAAGTCCTGCTTTGTCAAGGTCATTCATGAACTGACCGATAGCCTGATCGGCATAGTGAACTGACTTGAAATATGAACCAAGCTTTGTGCCCTCAAGGAACGGTGCTGATTTTTCCTCATACATACCGTCCTCTTCGTTGTACATCTTGTACTTGAAGTCAACTTCGTAGTCGCTCACACGCTCGATATCTGTAAACGGGGTATGGTTCGTAAGCATAAGGAACGCACCATACCATTTGTCATGATCCTTATTTATCTTCTGTATCTTAGGCACTGCCTGTCTAAAGAATGATTTATCCGACAGACCAAGACCGATAGTTTCATCAATATTGAAGTCTGTGTTGTAGTTAAAGAAATCATCATAGCCCAGCGAATGGTGAAGGTTGAGTCTGTTCCAGTATGAGCCGTTGTTGCCGTGCATACTGAAAGTATAATATCCCTTTGCCTTCAGCATTTTCTGAGTTGTGGTGTAATCTCTGTCCCAATAGTTGATAGCAACTGTGCCGCTTGAGGCAGGCATAAGGGACGACGCAAATGTGAACTCACTGTCTGAGCTTGTTCCAACGCTCTCCTGAGCATAGAAGTTAGAGAAATAAAGTCCCTCTCTTGCAAGCTTGTTCATGTTTGGCGTAAGCTCTTCACCATTTATATATGTATCCATACAGAACTGCTGGAAACTCTCTGCGTGGATAACGATAACGTTCTTACCCTTAAATATATTGGTGTATTTATTGCTCTTCTCTTCGGTTTCCTCAGTCTTAGACTTATCGTCATAGAACTTATTGAAAACCTCTTCGCTTTCCTCATATCCGAACATCATGTTTATCTTCGCATGAGTGCAGGATATAACGTCGCTGAACTGATATGTATACAGTCCGAAAGTTCCGAGAACATACTCTCTGTTCCACTGTTTTGCAAGTCTTGAATAATCAGTACCGGTAAGTGTTGAGCAGAAGATACCCGCAAGACCTATAGAAACGCAGAATGTTCCAAGTGCATATCTGCGGCGTTTTCTCTTTTCCTTTACCTGAGTGATATAATCTCTTGTTCTTCTTTTGATAAGTATATATACCACTATGATAGCAGGGATATCCCACAGGAAGATAAGATCCTTAGGCTCCATGATATTCTCAGTAACGGCGTCCATTACTCCGCCCAGCTGTGATGCCGTGGAAACAAGTGACACTGAGATGAATGATTTATAGTTTGTATAATAAATTGAGTTCGCCGTACAAAGTATAGAGAAAATTATTGTCAGTATCAAAAGATAGACAAACTGCTTTCTCGGTTTTTTGAACACATAAGATATGAGAGCAAGCAGCAGTATTACCGCAAAGTCAGCCATAAGCGGTTTTATCTGGCTGTAATTGAATTTTACTGTGAACGCCCTGAGGAGAAATCCGTTCAGAACTGACGCAAATACAAATGTCAGAAACAAGATGTTATCCTTCAGGTAGCCGCCCAATCCGCTGCGGATCTTAGTTATAACCTTATTCATTTATATCTCCTTTTCAATTCGCTTTATTCAGTCACAAAGAATATTGTATATTTTTTTCTGATAAAAGTCAAGCATAATATAGTCTTTTCAGTGAAATATACAAAACTTTTGCCAAATCAAGTGCGTTTTTAAAAGCTTTACCCCTTGAACAAAGTATATTTTACTCCCATTGCTCCTTAATGTCAACAAAATCAGCTCAAATTTCAGCTATTTTTCACTTTTGTAATATTTATGTAAATGAATTTACAGTATATGTTTCTAAAACAAGCAAGACTTATACAAAGCAGATATGTACGGCGTTACCTTGATATTTAGCTACATTGTACAATAATCTCAATGCTGTCTCTTATACACATCTGACGCTGCCGACGAATTAGACGGTGTAGATC
>UQAR01000117.1 GCA_900539095.1 uncultured Ruminococcus sp. | reverse complement strand
TCTACACCGTCTAATTCGTCGGCAGCGTCAGATGTGTATAAGAGACAGCTTTCATGACGTCCCTTGTCAAAGTGAAAGTACCGATAATTTCTTTAATGATCGAGGTATAGCTTGCTCTGTATGACACACACATATCATGATGATCTCTGAATTTCATACGCACTTCATCATCAAGAGCCATAAATTTTTTATTTCGTGGAAAAGGCTTAGAGCTTGATATCTTCCATTCAGACTGAGCTATAGCATTGATGTCACAGTTATCCAGCAGTTTTCTAAGCTGATAAAGCAATTCCCTGTCGCTTTCTGCATTAACATAAAGATTATCATATTCAAGAAATTTGATATCTTCTATTTCGCCACGGCAGGCATACTCTTCAAATACTTCATAGAATGAAAATGCACGTTTTAGCTTGTTTTTAGCCGCATTTATGTTGTCATTCAAAAAGCTCTCGAAAATTTCATCATCAGTGAAATTTTTATGTACGTCTGCTATCCAACGCTCAGGAAAAGGCAGAGAACGCATGAAATTATACAAATATACAGTAATGTCTTGAAGTGTAGAATCAGAAAAAGCATTTTTCAACAACTTATAACTGTCATAGTTGTTTTCACACAAATTTTCGTACGCTTGTTTTGAAGACTGCTGTAAAATAAGTTTCTGAACGTTATCGTCAAGTATATCAAGTCCGCCTTGAAAATCAAATTCATGCAGATTATTTTTTACAAGATCAAGGCAGAATGAATTGATTGTAGATATCCTTGCCAGCTGAATGAGATTTTGCTGACTGAGCAGCCACTTGTTTTCAGGGTCATTGCGTAGCTGTTCATCAAATGCACGGCTCAGCTTTTCTTTCATGCTTGACGCAGCCTCTTTAGTGAATGTTACCGCAAGAAGTCTGTCGGCAGGTATTTTATTCTTTTCATCAGAAAGCAGCCTTATCATTCTTTCAATAAGCACCGTCGTTTTACCGCTGCCTGCTGCTGCCGAAACAATGATGCCTTTGTCACGGTCATCAATAGCCTTTTTCTGTTCCGTGGTCCATGTTGTGCCTGCCAATCAGTTTTCCTCCTTTCCGTCTGAAAGCTCAGCCATAAGCTTTTCTTCATAAATTTTGTCATTCACATCTATCTCGTCCTCTTGATTTATCCTGCCGCAGATATCGTGAAAATCACAGAAAGCACAGGCATTGCCAACAGGTCGGGCATGGATATTGCCGTTGCACAAATTCTGACCAAACTCAGACACTTTCGCAGTAGCAAAGTTTCTGAGTTTAGTGAAAAACTCATCAGGCACTGCACCTTCTATGCCTTTTGCCTTAAAGTCAAGTGGCGAATAAGCACCTTTTTCTTCAGAATTAAAAGCGTCTGTAACAGCCTTTATATCAACTACTTTGCCTATAGGCTTGAATGCTTTCAGTCTTGCCTGTCGCTGTGAAGAATCATCATCAGCCTTTTCTGACTGCTCATAAGGCTTAGGCGACTGACCAAGTGCATAGTAGACGATACCCGCCTGTTTCAGGCCGCCGTCAATGTTCACAGGATTTTTAGTTTCAAGCAATGCAGTAAGATAAACGAACATCTGCAAATTTAGTCCGTTATAAAGCATTGAATATTTAAGGTCGATCTTTCCTGTTTTATAATCGATTATCCTAACGTATTTCTCACCGTTTTCATCATCAAAAATGTCAACTCTGTCGATTATTCCCGTAAGAATTATTTTATCTCTGCCGTTTACATCGATTATGAGCCTGTCCTCTTCCTCTGCTTTGTCTATCTTGTATTCCAGCAGTGCAGGTCTGAATTTAGAATGAAGAAGTTCATGCTGCATAAAACGCACAATATGAAAAATATTATCCTCCAAGCGTTCTTGCAGGAACACAAAAGACGGAGATTTTCCGAACATTCCACCAAGACTTTCTTTTATATATTCAGTTACATTTTGATGTATATATTCCTTGATCTCGTCATCAGAAAGTGTAAGAAAGCTTGTGTCAAAACCTGTGCCGTAATCAGTGTTACGCATTATTTTTTCTAGGAGCTGATGTATGATAAGCCCCTTGTTCATGCCGTCAATATCGACTTTTCGCACAGTTTTAAGCCCAAGCCCATATTTGCAGAAATAGTTGAAAGGGCATTTATAATATGTATCGAGCTGCGTCGGTGACACCTTTGTGGGCTGCTCAGCCATGAAAAGCTTTTCAGCAGTTTCAGCAGAAAGCTCATAGTCGCCGTTTTCATGCAGTGATTTTGTTCTGCCCAGTTTTTGTGCATATTCCAAAGAAAGCCCCAAAGCTGTCTTTATGGTCGCAGTGACTGCACTTTTGTCACGGGAATGTTCCATGTATTTGTAATATGCCGTCCTGAATGAGGTGCAGTAAAAATCCAGCCCCATATCCTGAGCCTTGACATTTATCTTGCCAAACATTCCGTTAAGCTCAGTTATCAAGGCAGAGGGGTGACGAGCCTCGCCTACAAGGTCAGATTCAGAATACAGCACATACAGTTTTTCATCAGCAAGGGTCATTGCATTGTAACATACAAGTTTTTCCGCCTGGAACGCCTTTCTTGCACTTTGAGCAATGTGTATGTCGCTGCCCTCAAGTATCATTTTTTCATTTTCTGTAATAAGTCCCCCTGAACTTACTGCCGCAGGAAAAACGCCGTCGTTTACTTCCACAAGGAACACTGCCCTTACGCCGTCAAGCCTTGAATGACTTGGATCGCATATTCTCACGCAGTCAAGTTTTTGCGGAGGTCTGGAAACGCTCATTTGCGACAGCATTAGTCTGAAAAGCTCGTAAAACTGTCTTAGGGATATCACATCTTCGTTCATGCAGTCATAAATAGATTTTATCGCCGAAAGCACAGAATTCCACAGCTGTTTTAGACCTCTTGCCATTTCAAGCTGAGTTTCATTGTCAGACACACTGGCTTTTTTCACAACAGAATAGGTCTGCTGTGAAAGTTCGATTCGGCTGAGCAGGTCATAAAGCTGTCTCTTATACACATCTCCGAGCCCACGAGACTAAGGCGAATCTC
>UQAR01000116.1 GCA_900539095.1 uncultured Ruminococcus sp. | reverse complement strand
TAATTCGTCGGCAGCGTCAGATGTGTATAAGAGACAGGAGATTTATTATACCATATTTATAAGATTTCGTCAAGTATCGTTAGCATACGAAGGAATATTTATGCTTTAAAAAATTTCGCAAAAAAAATTTGAAAAAGGGGTTGACAAGTGAAATGAACTGTGCTATAATAATTAAGTCGCTGAGAGAGAACGACACAAAACAAATAATTAATGTGGACAGGTGTCCGAGTGGTTTAAGGAGCTGGTCTTGAAAACCAGTGATACGGCAACGTACCGTGGGTTCGAATCCCACCCTGTCCGCCACATTTTTTATATATACAGGTTTGCGGATTTACCCAAGTGGTGAAGGGGCTCCCCTGCTAAGGGAGTAGGTCTGGAAACGGGCGCGAGAGTTCAAATCTCTCAATCCGCGCCAGCAAAAGTCAATACTTTTGCTTGTATCCGCTTTACGTTATGTAGAGCGGATTTTTTATTATATAAATACACAAATGCCGCAGAGATACCTGTCCTCTGCGGCATTTTTTTATTCTGCAAGCCCTGCGGCACTTTTCATTCTGTCTTTGAAGAAATGGTCGAATACTGCCACGCACCTGCCCACAAGGAGCATTGCCGCCACCGTTCCGATACCGATACCTATTATCCGCTTGTCAAACAGCAGACCTATCACGCAGGCCGCCACGACGCATGACGCATCAAGTATATTCTTGCCAAAGCCCATGTTCTTTCCAAAGGCTTTTCCTATAGCCTGAGCAAGACCGTCAGCTGGGTTCGGCACGAACTTCATCGCTATCATCATGGACATTCCTACAGCCGTGCAGATTATCGCTGCTGCAAGATAAAGCGTGTTTTGCCACAAATGCCCGAAATTGAAATCAAGCAGCTTTGAAAACATATTCAGCAGCAGGCTGAACACAATGCTGAATGGTATTTGCAGCCAGTCTATAACAGTTCTGTCCCTGCCTTTTATTATCATTTCTATCACAACAAACAGTGCATATGTAGCAAAAGTCACAAGAGAAAAATTCACGTCCCATATATTCGATATGGCAAATGGCACTGATATAATAGTGGATACACCTAGCCCTGTTTTGGTGTTCATCGTTATCCCTGCGGCAAGTATCACAAGCCCCATGGCATATATAGCCGCCCTCGCGGCATAATTCTTCTTTTCCAAACTAAATTCGCCTCCATACCAATTATACCACCTTCATCACACTTTTTCAAGAGCACAAAAAAGCTGCCGTGCCAAAAGGTACAGCAGCTTTTATACTATATAATAGTATCAGAGTTATCGATTATTCCTTTGGACCTGCGGATACAAGAGCCTTACCTGCTGGGTTGCCCTCATACTTAGCAAAGTTCTTAACAAATCTGCTTGCAAGATCCTTAGCCTTTGTCTCCCACTCAGATGCGTCAGCATATGTGTCACGAGGATCGAGAATTGCAGGATCAACGCCTGGGAGCTCTGTAGGTACTTCAAAGTCGAAGTGTGGTATCTTCTTTGTAGGTGCGTTGAGAATGTCGCCGTTAAGGATAGCGTCGATGATTCCACGAGTATCCTTGATAGAGATTCTCTTGCCTGTGCCGTTCCAACCTGTGTTTACGAGGTATGCCTTAGCACCGCTCTTCTTCATTTTCTTAACGAGCTCTTCAGCATACTTAGTTGGGTGCAGCTCAAGGAAAGCCTGACCAAAACAAGCTGAGAATGTTGGTGTAGGCTCAGTGATTCCACGCTCTGTACCTGCAAGCTTTGCAGTAAATCCAGAGAGGAAGTAATACTGTGTCTGCTCAGGTGTGAGGATAGATACTGGAGGCAGTACGCCAAATGCGTCAGCTGAAAGGAAGATAACGTTCTTTGCAGCCGGTGCAGAAGAAATTGGTCTTACAATGTTCTTGATGTGGTCGATAGGATAAGATACACGAGTGTTCTCTGTAACGCTCTTATCAGCAAAGTCGATCTTGCCGTTCTCGTCAAGAGTTACGTTCTCAAGAAGAGCATCTCTCTTGATAGCGTTGTAGATATCAGGCTCAGATTCCTTATCAAGGTTGATTACCTTAGCATAGCAGCCGCCCTCGAAGTTGAATACTCCGTTGTCGTCCCAGCCGTGCTCGTCGTCACCGATAAGAAGTCTCTTAGGGTCTGTAGAAAGTGTTGTCTTACCTGTACCGGAAAGGCCAAAGAAGATAGCTGTGTTCTCGCCGTTCTTGTCTGTGTTAGCTGAGCAGTGCATTGATGCCATGCCCTTGAGTGGAAGGAAGTAGTTCATCATTGAGAACATACCCTTCTTCATCTCTCCGCCGTACCATGTGTTGATGATTACCTGCTCACGGCTTGTGATGTTGAACATAACAGCTGTCTCAGAGTTAAGACCAAGCTCCTTATAGTTCTCTACCTTAGCCTTTGAAGCGTTGTATACAACGAAGTCAGGCTCAAAGTTCTCAAGCTCTTCAGCTGTTGGCTTGATGAACATATTTGTTACAAAGTGAGCCTGCCAAGCAACCTCAACGATGAAACGGATAGCCATTCTTGTATTCTTGTTAGCTCCGCAGAATGCGTCAACTACGAAAAGTCTTTTATTTGAAAGCTCCTTGATAGCGAGTTCCTTAACAGACTTCCAAGCCTCCTGAGTAGCAGGGTGGTTGTCGTTCTTGTACTCGTCAGAAGTCCACCAAACAGTGTCCTTTGAGTTCTCGTCCATAACGATGAACTTATCTTTAGGTGAACGGCCTGTGTAAACGCCTGTCATTACGTTTACTGCACCAAGCTCACTTTCCTGACCCTTTTCATAGCCTTCGAGTGTTGGCTTTGTTTCTTCCTCGAACAGCTGCTCGTAAGAAGGGTTGTAAACAACTTCTGTAGTTCCGGTAATACCGTACTTGCTCAAATCGATCTTTGACATGTTGCAATAACTCCTTTTCAAAAAAATTATCGTTAATAGGTGCTATAAATGAAACAGCACACGCCGGCACATTCATTTTCTTTCCTCATTATAAAGCATAAGCTTTGCAGACTTTCATCTGCCCGTTGAAAACACAACGTCAGCGTTTCATGCTGTGCTCCTATTACAGCAATATAATTATACCACATCTTTTTCTGAATTGCAAGCGAAAACACAGATTTTGTGAGCTGATTTTTTACTTTTCGTTTAAATCTATGATGATATTTTATGAATAAATGTAAATATGTGGCACAAAATAGATAATAAAAGATATTGACTATTATCAAAAGTTAGTTATAACTTAAAAGATCGTTTTGCAGTACCGTCAAGTCAAAATTGCATTTTCATACTTTTATGCAAAAATATCTAGGCATTTATACAGGCGTATAAATTTTTCCTTCAAAGAAAAAAGGCAGCCTAAAAGCTGCCTTCTTCCAAGAAAATATCAACAATAGGGAGAAATCTTACTTTTTCCTCTTAGCCATGACCACAGCCGCACCGCTCAGGAGAGCCAGTGCACACGCACCGCCTGCTACGCCTGTTGAAGGGTTTGTGGTAGATGCGTTTGAGGCAGCCTTTGAACTGCTGT
>UQAR01000115.1 GCA_900539095.1 uncultured Ruminococcus sp. | reverse complement strand
GATCTACACCGTCTAATTCGTCGGCAGCGTCAGATGTGTATAAGAGACAGAATCTTACTGCTGGAAATGCCTAAGGCTGTCGAAACCGCTTTAAGTACACGTTCATTTACCTTTATATCTCCACCTCCTTCACAGACTATGACGACGCCGCATATCTGCGGTTTTATTATTTTCCTTACCAATGCCTCCTTTTTGCCGTCATTATCTGTCATGACGATCTCGTTTTCATATCTGTCGCTTGTTCTGTCACCATTGTTGTCGGTGCTCTTGGTAAGATTTTCAGCATAAACATATTCAGTTGTGCCCTCAACAGTCACCATTACTTCGCACTCTCCCACTCCCCTGACCTGAGAAAGAACATTTTTCAGCTCTTTTTCTATCTGTTTCTTGTAGCTGTCAGTATCGTCTGAGGCGGTGCTTTCTGTAGGAGTGACCTTGCTGTCTGTTTTGCTGTTCGCAGGGAACATTTCTGACAGAAAAATCAGCAATATGCCTAAAATGCCCACAGCTATAACGATCTTTGTTTTCGCAGGCAGCTTTTTTAAAGCTTTTATTTTTCCCTCGACCTTGTTTTTCAGCACTGTTATTCCTCCTGAATGATGACCTCAGTCTCAGGCAGATCCTCAGATATGAGCTTTTTTATAAGCTCTCTGTCGCTTGTCTGTATTGGATATGCCCTGACCTTTGTTATCTCTATTTCATTATATTCATTAATGTCCGTGGTTATGTCCACTCGGACATTTTCTATGCCATTTTTATTCAGCTTATCCCTGAAATATTCTTCAAGTCTGCTTTCTGACTCGGAAAGATAATATAGCTCTGTCACTGTTGAAATATTATCAAATTCGGGCAGATCTGAAAGCTCAGTATAATCACTGAGAGTGACTTTAAAGCCCTGTCCCATTATGGGCGTTATTACTGCAAGCACAAGTATCACCGCAAGCACAGACCTTAACTGCTTTTTCAAACTTCCCTCAGGTGCGGCGATATCCGTTAGAGATGTTATCACCCCTACTATGCAGGCTGTAAATATCACTGCTTTTATGGTATCCATTTCTACACTCCTGTGTTCATTGCCGTCATTATGACGACTGATGTTGATATTACAAACATAATTGAATAAGCTGACAGTATGCTCACTCCTATGGAAAGAACGGAATTTATGCTTTTCAGCAAATTTCCGCTGCTGCTTATGCCGAAGATATCATTTATCGTTGCACCTATCCACACCGCAAGCTTTACGGCAAGCAGCGTTAAAAGAGGTCTTGCGACTATCACAGCCATTATTATGACGCCTATAACGCCAACACTTGTCCTTATAACGCCTATACTTCCCTTCACTGCCGAATATGCCTCTGATACAGAGCTGCCTATAACAGGTATAAAACTTGACGCCGCAAACTTCACTGCCCTTGAGGAAAGGCTGTCCGCAGCCGCTCCTGCAAAGCTTTGTATGGATAAAAGTCCTGTAAAAAGCGTCATTGCTATACCAAGCACCCATATGACAAGATTTTTGACCGATTCTGCAAGACTGCCAAGGTCAAGCGATGGATTTATGGAAGAAACAAGCGTCACTGCCAGAACTGCTGATAAAAACGGCACGAGTATCTTGTCTGCCAATATTCCTGCACTTTCACAGATAACGAGCATTACTCCGTAATATCCTGCACCTGTTGCGGCACTTCCTCCAGCGGTAGCGACGCCTGAAAATATAGGAACGTATGACATCATAAAGCTATTCATCTGTCCCATAGATGTCTTTACAGAATACAGACTGTCCGTGACCGTATCACTTATGACAAGCACGGTTGTGAGAACGCATATAAGAGTGAATACCTTGTCTACTGTACCCTCTGCCGACATTGATCTCACAAGCACACAAAGCATAGCGGCTGCCGTTATTTTTCCTAACATTATAAGCGGACTTCTCAGTGCAACCACAAAGCCGTCAAGAATATGCTTTATTACGTCACCTGCACTTATATTTGTCACCGTTGCTGGATCTTTTATATCTATATCGTTATCCTTCAGCACCTCTGAAACTTCATCGTCACCGTCAAAAGAAAGCCCGTCATTTATTTCAGCTATAAGCCTGTCGTAATACTCATTCTCTGTTTCTTCACTGTCTGCATACACTGCCTGCGGAACAAACATACACACAAGCATTATCAGAACAGCGGCAATTATTTTTTTCATATATCCTTCCTATGTAAGCAGTGCTTTCACTATTTCCATAAAGGCTTTGAAAAGCGGCAGTGACACTGAAAGCATTGCAAGCTTTCCTGCAAGCGTGACTTGTGACGCAAGTGCATTTTCTCCGCAGTCTTTGCAGTAATCTGATGCCAGTTGTACAACATAGCATATGCCTAAAGCTTTGAAAAGTATGGTAAGATACATATCATCAATGCCCGACAAAGTAAAAAGATCTTCAAAAACTGAAATAATGTCCTTAACAAAAGCCACCGAATGGAAAAGCACTATTGATATTGCCGCAAGCACTGCCGCATATTTTACCTCACGGCTGTCTTTTTCAATAGCCTTGCAAACTATCGCAGAGAACACGCAAAAGCACGCTATCGTAAATATTTTCATTAATATAAACCAAATACTTCCTTTATCGTTTCAAACAGATTACCTATCTGCCTTACTATCATAAGCAGAACAACAATAAGTCCTGCAAGGGTCGTCATCATTGCCTGTTCGTCACGCTCTGCACGTTTCAGCAGCAGATTGAGTACGGCAACTATTATTCCTATGGCTGCGATTTTGAAAATAAGATCTATATCCATAAAATTTTGTTCCCTTCATTATGGTTGTCCTTTGCTATATGAGCAGGATAGCTATAAAAGCTCCGCTGAGAACGCCTAAGGCTCTGCACAGCCTTATCTGAGATGTAAAGTTCTCTGAAAGCCTGCCTATCTGTTCGTCAAGTGCGGCAAGATTCATGGCAATGTATGCAAGCTGTCCGTTAGTGTCTGTTGTTCCAAGGTTTTCAAAAAAGTCCACAGCTGTTTGCCTGCTCTCGCTGTCAAAAAGCTTTGAGTTTTGTATACCCTCTGCTATTTTTGTGCGAACATCTGGTGAAGATGTATCTTCAGACAAAAAGGTGAACTCTTTATAATCCTTCTGCGAGGCAAGCTTTAAAACTATTTCTCCGAAAGTCATTCCGCCCTCTATCATTGCTTTGGATTCAAATATCAGTCTCCGCAGCAGTTTTAGATATTTCATCTGCTTTAGTTTATCTGACGCCATTGCACAGCCCATTTGCGTGCAGGCGGCGATTATCAGCACACAGCCTATAAGCTTTATCATTTCATGCTCCTGTTTTTGTAAAAGAAACTAGCCTGCCGCACATTGTCCCTGTGCCAAGCACCGCAAGTGCATCAAAAGCTTTATCTTTTATAAGTTTTGATATGTAACGCCGTTTTTTTAGCTCTTCAAGGTTTGAGGCATGACATGATGCTATAAGCTTTACTCCTGAGTTCAGTGCATACTGCAACGCTTCGTTATCCTCGGCAGAGCCTATTTCGTCACATATGAGTATCTGTGGCGACATGACCTTCACCGCCGTCATTATTCCCTCATACTTATTATAGGAATTGAACACATCTGTCATTGCACCTGTCTCTTATACACATCTCCGAGCCCACGAGACTAA
>UQAR01000114.1 GCA_900539095.1 uncultured Ruminococcus sp. | reverse complement strand
TACGAGATTCGCCTTAGTCTCGTTGGCTCGGAGATGTGTATAAGAGACAGCTCCACATATGCACCTCATGCGAGAAACGTGGAGCTTTGTCTCAACGGTGATATACTTCCTATGGAGCGTGACCAGCGTGGAGTTTGGACAACGGTCTGTGCTGCAAAAGAGGGCGACATCTATCAGTATGTCATCACAACGCCTACTCTTGAAAAGCATTACCGCTCAGACCCTTTTGCGGTATACAGCGAGGTAAGACCGCAAAATGCGTCGGTGGTGTATGATATCGACAGCTACAGCTGGAATGATGATGAATGGCTTTCAAAGCGTGACAAGTGCTATGAAAAGCCTATGAACATCTATGAGGTGCACTTTGGTTCTTGGCGTATAAAAGAGGGCAAGGAAGAAACTGAGCGTTTTTATACATATGAAGAGATGATAGACCTGCTTATTCCTTATGTAAAAGAAATGGGCTACACACACATAGAGCTTTTGCCGCTGACTGAGTATCCTTTTGACGGCTCGTGGGGTTATCAGGTGTCAGGCTATTTTTCAGCGACAAGCCGCTACGGCGACCCTAGGGGACTTATGAAGTTCATTGACGCCTGCCATGAAGAGGGCATAGGCGTTATACTGGATTTTGTACCTGTGCACTTTGTCCGTGACTTTTATGCACTGCACATTTATGACGGCGGTTTCCTGTTTGAAAGCGACAATGAATATGACAGATATTCCGAGTGGGGCACTGCACTTTTTGATTACTCAAAACCTCATGTGCTCAGCTTTGTGAAATCATCGGTGAATTTCTGGATAGAGAAATATCACGTTGACGGACTGAGATATGACGCAGTTGCGAACCTTATCTACCGTCATGGTCACACTGACGACGCTGTGAACGACAGCGGTATATGGTTCTTGAAGAACACAAACTACACCATTCAGAAGATGCACCCTGACGTTATGCTCTTTGCAGAGGATTCCACAAACTACACAAAGGTCACTGCCCCTGTAGAGTTCGGCGGACTTGGCTTTGACTATAAGTGGGACCTTGGTTTTATGAACGATACCATTGATTATATAAAGACTCCGCCATATGAACGCAGAAATCATCACAATAAAATGACTTTCTCCATGAGCTATTTCTACAATGATCTGTTCATACTGCCGTATTCTCATGATGAAGTCGTGCATGGCAAGAAAACTATGGTGGACAAGGTGTTCGGCAGCCAGCAGGAGCAGTTTGCTACCATAAGAACGCTGTATACCTTCCAGTTCACCCACCCAGGCAAAAAGCTGAACTTCATGGGCAACGAACTTGGCGAGTATCTTGAATGGCGTGATGAAAAAGAACTGGGCTGGAATCTGCTCACATATCCTATACATGATTCACTGCATGAATATGTCAAGGCACTGCACAAGCTTTATCTTGAACAACCGGCACTTTATAAGTCTGATTATAACTCCACGTCGTTCCGCTGGATAGACGCTGACAACAAAAATCAGAGCATTTATGCTTTCCGCAGAAGTGACCCGTCGGGAAAGACCCTTTATATGGTATTCAATTTCTCAGGCAGCTATCAGAATTACAGCCTTTCTGTTGAGCAGAACGGTGCATATAAAGAGCTGCTCAATTCTGACCGTGATATCTACAGCGGTTCTAACTGCATAAACAGCGGTCTGTATACCACCAACTACAGGCTGCCACTCAGACTTGCACCTCTCAGCAGCGTGATAATAGCCGCAGAATGAGAAAAAAATATTAAAAATCATAAAATACTATTGCAAAATGGCGAAATATGCGTTATAATATGAATGTATGTAATATACAACATTTACACCAAAATTATTTGAGAGGAGTTATGTAAATAATGGTTTATTCTCACGAAGTTGAAACAATGTGCCCTATCGCTCAGGGCGTTGCTCACGGTGCAGCTCCGATCCCGGAAGAGGCTAAGTGGGTGAAAGCTAAGGAAATCAAGGATATTTCAGGCTTTACACACGGTATCGGCTGGTGTGCTCCACAGCAGGGCTGCTGCAAGCTGACACTTAATGTAAAAGAGGGCGTTATCCAGGAGTGTCTGGTAGAAACTATCGGCTGCTCAGGTATGACACATTCTGCTGCTATGGCATCTGAGATCCTCCCAGGCAGAACAGTTCTTGAGGCTCTTAACACAGACCTCGTTTGCGACGCTATCAACACAGCTATGAGAGAGCTTTTCCTTCAGATCGTTTACGGTCGTTCACAGAGTGCTTTCTCTGAGGGCGGTCTTGTAGTCGGTGCAGGTCTTGAGGACCTTGGTAAGGGACTTCGTTCACAGGTCGGTACTATGTACGGTACACTGGCAAAGGGTCCTAGATATCTTGAGATGACAGACGGCTATGTTACAGGTCTTGCACTTAACGAAGATGACGAAATCATCGGCTATAAGTTTGTAAACTTCGGCAAGATGATGGACTTCATCAAGGCTGGCGACGATGCTAACACTGCTTTTGAAAAAGCACAGGGTCAGTACGGTAGAGTAGCTGACGCTGTTAAGATCGTTGACCCAAGAAAAGAATAAGGAGGATTTGTTACAATGGCTTTATTTGAATCATATGAGAGAAGAGAAAAGCAGATCCTTGCTGTTATCAATCAGTACGGTATCAACACTATCGAAGAGTGTGCTGACGTATGCAAGGCTAAGGGTCTTGACATTTATAAGCTCGTTGAGGGCATTCAGCCTATCTGCTTTGAGAACGCTAAGTGGGCTTACACAGTAGGCTGTGCTATCGCTATCAAGAAGGGCTGCACAAGAGCTGCTGACGCTGCTGCTGCTATCGGCGAGGGACTTCAGGCTTTCTGTATCCCTGGTTCTGTAGCTGACCAGAGAAAAGTTGGTCTTGGTCACGGAAACCTCGGCAAGATGCTCCTTGAAGAGGACACAGAGTGTTTCGCATTCCTCGCAGGTCACGAGTCATTCGCTGCTGCTGAGGGTGCTATCGGTATCGCTGAGAAGGCAAACAAGGTTCGTCAGAAACCTCTTCGTGTTATCTTAAACGGTCTTGGAAAAGACGCAGCACAGATCATTTCCCGTATCAACGGATTTACATTCGTAGAGACAAAGTATGATTACAAGGCTGCAAAGCTTAACATTGAGTACGAAAAAGCATACTCTAACGGACTTCGCGCAACTGTAAAATGTTACGGTGCTGATGATGTTCAGGAAGGTGTTGCAATCATGCATCATGAGAACGTAGGTGTTTCCATCACTGGTAACTCTACAAACCCAACACGTTTCCAGCATCCGGTTGCAGGTACATACAAGAAGGAATGTATCGAGCAGGGCAAGAAGTACTTCTCCGTAGCATCCGGCGGTGGTACAGGACGTACACTTCACCCAGATAACATGGCAGCAGGTCCTGCTTCTTATGGTATGACAGATACTATGGGACGTATGCACTCAGATGCCCAGTTCGCTGGTTCATCTTCAGTTCCTGCCCACGTAGAAATGATGGGTCTTATTGGTATGGGTAACAACCCTATGGTTGGTGCTACAGTTGCAGTAGCTGTTTCCATTGAGGAAGCTGCTAAGGCTGGTAAGTTCTAATAAATAAGCGATTTTCAAGACCTCCACACAATAAAGTGTAGAGGTCTTTTTTTGCATATTCAGGCAAATTGACAAGCTGCTGTGAAAAATGTTATAGTTAAATAATCAATATTCATAATAAAATAGATTCTTCGAGAGGCAGCAGAGGTTATGCATGAATTTAGAATTCAGGAATTAGGCTGTCTCTTATACACATCTGACGCTGCCGA
>UQAR01000113.1 GCA_900539095.1 uncultured Ruminococcus sp. | reverse complement strand
GAGCGCCACCTTGCCAAGGTGGAGGTAGCGAGTTCGAGCCTCGTAATCCGCTCCACAAAAAAGTCCTTACGAAAGTAAGGACTTCATATTTTCTGCGGGTTTATTTCAATTACTAGAATACTTTTCTTCCTGAAAGGAGATGGAGGTGCGACCCCTCTGACCCGCTCCAACAACGCCTTGCTTTTTAGCAGGGCGATTTTTTATGTCTGCGTGACGGCGGAGGTGCTGCAAAGTGCGTAAATAGGCGGCTTGACTGACAGTCTAGTTCGATTTTGTTGACTTTTTCAAAGCCGTAGGCTATAATGTTGACCATAGAGAGTGCACTCCGAACAAATTGAAAGGTGATATGCTATGGAAGATAAAATTACTCTTGGAAAATTCATTCAATCAAAAAGAAAAGAACTGGGGCTTTCTCAAAAAGACCTTGCTAAGGAGCTTTATGTTACTGAGTCGGCAGTGAGCAAGTGGGAGAGAGGGGTATCATATCCTGATATAACGATGATATCGGGACTTTGCAGGGTGCTGGGCATTTCTGAGCACGAGCTTTGCACGGCGAGCGAGGACAATCAGCAGAGAGAGGCTGAGTTTATGGTGCGAAGTTATAAAAGCTTTGTTCGTGGGTACACTATCATAACCGGGATAGGCTATCTTGCGGCGATAATACCGAGCTTTATTTATAATGTTGCTCATGGCGGTATAGGTTGGTTCATGGTGCTTATCACGTCGCTGATGCTGACGTTTTCTTTCATCAATGTGCCTGTGCTTGTGAAGAAAAACAGGGCGTTATGGACGTTAGGTTCTGCGACGGTCTCGCTTGTGCTCCTTTATGCCACAGGGTGCATTTATTCTCACGGGGATTGGTTTGTTATGGCGGTGCTTGGAACGCTCCTTGGGGAGGCTATCGTATTTTTGCCTTTTGTGCTGAGAAGTGAACAGCTTGAAAAGTATGTGAGAAACAGCAAGGGTCTTGTGTGCATGGCGGCGGATTCGGTACTGACTTTTGCCTGCGTTGTTTTTGGTACGCTGAAATACGGTGACGTGGTAGACCTTCGTGATGGCATGCTTGCAACGGTGGCTTGTGTGGCATTGGTGTGGGCTGTGTTCCTTATTATAAGGTATCTAAAGGCGAACGGCTTTTTCAAGGGTGCACTTTGCTTTGCGGCATCTGCGGTATGGGTAGTGGCAATGACTGTGCTGAGCAATGCGTGGAACGGCATGAAACTGTCTGAGATAGTTTCGGTGAAAGGTGCTGACAACAGCCGCTATGATGTTATAGTCTGCCTTTGTCTGGCAGGAGTTGCGGCGGTGCTTGCTATTGCAGGGGTTTTGTATAAGTTTGTGAGGAAAAAACCGCAGGATAGGTAAGGCTGAGAGGACAAAAGAAAGATACAAAACGGATAGAGATAATTTGGACTTGGTAGGACGTCGAGGACGCCGTCTCCTACACAAAGTTTGTTAAACGTATGATACCGCACTTGGGTGAAAGCTTTGGTGCGGTATTTTTATTTTCATGTGAATATTTTTCCCGTATATGTCAAAAATAATGCCAGAGGACTTATGCCGCCGATAGCATAAGACTGCCGTGGACGCAACAGTGGCTGCGGAAATCATATCGGAGAAAGGTTTTGTGTGTATGAAAAAATTCAGTATCAGAAATTCACACGCAGGCAAGGCTCTGGGAGCGAAGGGTGTGTACATCACGCTTGCGGCGTGTCTGCTGGCTCTTGGCGGTGCAGGTATAGCTGCATATAACAAGGCTATGGAGGATATTACCGACAATCTGACTATCTCAAGCACTGACAGCACTGCTCCAAAGCAGGCCGACAACAAGAAAACGGACGTTAAAAAAGACGAAAGCTCAAAGTCGGACGCTGATATCCAGACCCAGCCTAATGTTATGCCTGTGAACGGTGAGATATTAGAGCCGTTTTCAAACGGAGAGCTTGTGAAGTCGGAAACCCTCGGCTACTGGAAAACCCATGACGGCGTTGATATCAAGGCGGATCTTGCTCAGCCTGTGAAGGCGATGAACAAGGGCACTGTCACAAAGATATGGGACGACCCTTTGTGGGGCAACTGCATGACTATCGACCATGGAAACGGCATCGTTGGACATTACTACAATCTGTCTAAGGAAATGTCCGTGAAGGAGGGCGACGAGGTCAATGCAGGCGAGGTGATAGGCTCTGTGGGCGACACTGCTCAGGCTGAGGCGGCGGAGCTTTCTCATCTGCATTTCGGCTTGAAGAAAAACGGTCAGTGGATAGACCCTATCGAGTTTATCGACCCTGCGGACAAATAAGCTTTCTTCATTTTTGGTGCTTTGTAATACAAAGTGCTGATGTTATAATCCCCCATATAACGCCGCATCTGAAAATTTTCGGGTGCGGCGTTACATATGTATTGCAGAATAGAGAGAATTGTGCTATAATTATACTTTAAGGCAATATTGCTGATGTTTTTACACAGAACATAGAGTGGTGGGACGTCGAGGACGCCGTCCCCTACGGTCTGTTTTGTATTGTGTGGATAATGTATAAATTATTGTGAGGTATAATAATGAAAAGCAAAAGAATCTATCCTGCGTTCACTATATCGAAAAAAGGAGAAATGTCCCTGAAAAACGGTCACCCATGGGTGTATTGTGACGAACTGAGAAACGAGCCTGAGGGCTTGAAAAACGGCGAGCTTTGCGACGTTTTCTCTGAAAAAGGCTCATATCTCGGAACGGGCTTTCTCAGTCTTAACAGCAAGATAAGGATAAGGATCTTATCTGCCAACGCAAATGAGAACTTTTCGGAAAACTTTTTCCGCAGACGTATCCGCTACGCAATAGACTACAGAAAAACTGTTATGGGCGATGATTTTTCTGCCTGTCGTCTTATTTTTGGCGAGGCTGACGGTATGCCGGGGCTGACTATCGACAAGTATGGGGATATACTTGTTTCACAGGTTCTTTCCTATGGCATGGATATGATAAAGAATATGATATTCAGGCTGCTTGTGGAGGAACTTGCAAAAGACGGAGTTGCGGTTTCGGGAATAATGGAGCGTAACGATGTTGCTATAAGAAAGCTGGAGGGGTTGGAACAGTACAAGGGCTGGTATAAGGCTGATTTTCTTCCTGCACCACCGTCAAATATCACCGAGATAACGGAAAATGGAATACGTTATGAGGTCGATGTTGAGAATGGTCAGAAAACGGGATTTTTCCTTGACCAGAAATACAACCGCCTTGCGGTATCGAAGATAGCAAAGGGCAAAAAGGTGCTCGACTGCTTTACGCACACTGGTTCGTTTGCTCTTAATGCGGCAATGGGCGGAGCAAGGCACGTTACGGCGGTGGACGTTTCACAGTTCGCTGTTGACACGGCTAGGGAGAACGCTGAGAGAAACGGTCTGACTGACAGAATGGATTTTCTTTGTGCAGACGTTTTTGACCTGCTACCTAAACTTCTTGAGGAAAAGGCGGATTACGACATGATAATCCTTGACCCGCCTGCGTTCACGAAAAGCAGAAAGACCGTGGGCAGTGCGGAGAGAGGCTACAAGGAGATAAATTACAGAGCCATGAGGCTGCTGCCTAGGGGCGGATATCTTGCGACCTGCTCATGCTCACATTTTATGGAGAACAGGCTGTTCGTGAAAATGGTCATGAGTGCGGCAAAGGACGCAGGCGTTCAGCTCAAGCTCATCGAGGCAAGACAGCAAGCCCCTGACCACCCGATACTTCTTAATGTGCCTGAAACGGATTATCTGAAATTTTATCTTTTTCAGGTGGTATAGGTGTTGACAAATGCTTGCGGTCATGGTATAATATCTGTCTCTTATACACATCTCCGAGCCCACGAGACTAAGGCGAATCT
>UQAR01000112.1 GCA_900539095.1 uncultured Ruminococcus sp. | reverse complement strand
ACGAGATTCGCCTTAGTCTCGTGGGCTCGGAGATGTGTATAAGAGACAGGTGCACAGATAACGAGGATTATAACATACTTTTTCTTCAGCCATACTTCGCCGCATCTGTTTCTGATAGAAAAATAAATAAGCACAAAAAAAGCTGCTGCCATAACAGGGAAACGCTGTCCTGTCAATAACGTACCCACATTATATACAAGATACAATATTATCGGCAGCCTAGCCTCTCTCTTTTTGGGAAAAGTAGCAAGAAAAACAAAAAATGCCGCAGGACAAAATATTTGCAATTTGTCAACGATCCAAGGCACCGACGCACCCATACCGTTTTGATAAGACTCCACATATCCAACATTTCTTATATTGATTATCTCAATAATCAGTCTTATAAAATAAAAGATATATGTAAAATAAAACACCAGCTTAGACACTACTCTAAGCTCATTTACCATACCTCCCATATTATAACGCTGACATTTCAGCCTTTTACGATCTGGCATATTTTTATCCCGCTTTTTGAAATAGCCATATCCAAAAGCCGAGAACAAAAGAGCTATCGTGATAGAAATAAAAGTATGGCGGTTTGAAGAAACGTCATCAAACATCAGGTACTCGCAAACGCCAGTAAACTGATAAATGACCTCACGCCCCATTAAAAAGGTGAACAACGCTGCCAAAAAGCTGAGTATCACGACATTTTCATTTGGATGTCTGAGATAGTGAACAGCCATTGTCAGCCATGTTGTAAACATCAGAGTAAAAAAGAAATCGCCTGTCATAATTAAAGAAAAAACAAAAACAGCAATGGGTATTATAAGAAAACACAGCCTACTATATTCTATTTTCTTTAGCATGACACGACCTCCCACCACTATATTATTTTTTGATCTTAGTTTTCAGACCTTTGACCAATCCTTTAAAAGTACCTGCACCGTAGCTGATATGGAATATCGGGAACAGCAGAGTTGTAAGCACCTTTTGCGGCAATCTCAACTTGTTCCTGAATGATTCAGCAATATCAAGAAAGAAATATACTATAAATTCCAGTGCAAAAAGCGGTCTGAATATTTTAAACTTCTTTGAGAACAGCGAAAGCAATGCACCTATTATCGAAAGATCAAATGCAAAAGGTATAAGATATTTTATCCCCATTACACCCGGATGACAGAGCTTTGTATAACCTACTGCATTTCCATTGGCAAAAGACATCTGTGCGAACGAAGAAACCTTGTCCCTGCAATAATAAGTACAGTAAATATCTCCTGCCATAAGGACTTTACCGCCATTTTTTCTGATCCTATAATTAAACTCATTGTCTTCACTTCTTGGCAGCGAAGTATCAAAAAGTCCTATCTTATCAAAAAGTTCTCTGTGAAATGCACCAAATGGAACAGTATCAACATATGCGGTTTCCTGAGATACACGGAAAGTTGAATTGCCAACGCCGAATTTTGACGACTGGACCTGAGCAATACATTCTCCGACACTTCCTCTTCCCTTTGTGATACAGTATCCGCCAACATTCCAAGCGTCTGTTGTTTCAAGATAATATACACATCTGCTTATGTAGTTTTCAGGAAACTCAGCGTGTGCGTCCATACGGATTATGATATCGCCCTTTGAATTTTCCACACCAATATTAAAAGCATACGGTGCTGTTTTGTTTTCGTTGTTCAAAACGCAGCCAATAAGGCCATACTTTTTTAGATCTTCTTTTATCAAACGAATGGTATCGTCACAAGAACCACCGTCAACAAATAGCCACTCAATTAATTCGTGTGGATAGTCCTGCCCAGCCAAAGATCTTATAAGTTCACTGATATATTTTTCTTCGTTAAGAACAGGGATTATAACAGAAACCATTTTACAATTATCAGACATTTTATCCTCCGCTATTTCAAAACCGCAATAACAGTATCTATCATTATAAAGATATCCTCAGCTGCTGAAAATTTTCTTATATCATAAAGATTATATTTCATCTTCTGAGGCAATACCTTATTTATGTAGACCATATCAACGTCATCAGCCGTTTCCAGTAATTCAGCCTCGTCCTTATATTTAATGCTTGCAGTAGAAGTAACACCTGCAGGCATAAGAAGTGTTGCTATCATCTTAGGAGTATACTTTTCCACATATTTCGGAACTTCAGGACGAGTTCCTACAAATGACATATCGCCAAGGAAAATATTGAACAGCTGAGGAAGTTCATCAAGCCTATATTTTCTCAAAACTCCTCCGACCTTAGTTATACGCATATCATTGTCTACGGTTACCTGAGAACCGAGCTTGTCTGCGTCCTTTACCATTGTCCTGAACTTAAATATCTTGAATCTCCTACCATACTGCGTAACACGTTCCTGACAGAAAAGCACCCCACCCTTGGAGTCTGCCGCAATAAGCAGCGAAATGATCGCCAAAACAGGGAGCAGTACAATTATCATGACCAGCGACACCACAACATCAAAGCACCGCTTTACACGCAGGCTGAAACCCTTTTTGGCAAGTATATCATAATACTCACGGACTTCCTTTGTCTGCATAAACTTAGGCAGATCTTCCCACTTTTTCAACATCAGTCTACATACCCCTAAATATAATCTTTAAGAATTTTAGTATAATTTTCTATAACATACTCGACCTGTTCGTCCGTCAGACAAGTATGCAGCGGCAAAGTGATCTCATTTTCAAAACGAGCATAAGCATTAGGATAATCTTCTATTCTGAAACCAAGCTGCTTGTAGGCCGTGAACATAGGCAGCGGCTTGTAGTGCACATTGCAGGCAATGCCTGCCTCAGCCATTTTTATTATTATCTCATTCCTTTGTTCAAGTGTTATCCCTGGAACTCTTGTTATGTACAAATGTCCTGAAGATGTATGGTCACTTGTATAGTGAGGAAGAACCGAAACTCCCATAGGCACAAACGCAGCGTCATATCTGCTGATGATATCTTTTCTTCTCTCCAGCATACCAGCGTATCTATCAAGCTGTTTAAGACCCATTGCAGCCGCAATATCAGTCATGTTGCACTTATACCATGTTCCAACTATATCATATTCCCATGCACCAAGCTTGACCTTTGAAAATGCATCTTTGCTCTGACCATGCAGACTGAACAGCTGGAGCTGATGATAAAGCTCATCGTTATCAATACCGTCTATGTTTCTCCATGTAAGGGCTCCGCCCTCTGCTGTGGTCAGATTCTTTACAGCATGAAAGCTGAAACTTGAAAAGTCTGCAATACTGCCGACCATTCTGTCATGCCATTTTGCACCAAAGGCGTGTGCTGTATCAGCATTGACGCTTATCCTGCCCATAGCCTGCTGTATTTTATTATCGCTTGGCTTAAAAAGAGCCCTTTTTCTTTCGACAATATCAAACACTCTGTCATAGTCGCAAGGCACTCCGCCCAGATCAACAGGTATGATGACCTTTGTCTTATCTGTTATGGCAGCCTCAAGAGCGTCATAATCCATTTCAAGGCTGTCCTTCTGAGTATCTATCAGCACAAGTTTCGCACCGACATGACGTACCACTGATGCAGATGCAGTGTATGTATACGCTGACGTTATGACCTCGTCACCCTCGCCGATGCCAAGAAGTCTAAGAGCCATTTCTGCACAAGCTGTCTGCGAATTAAGGCAGCAAGCCTTTTCCGTGCCTATGTATTCAGCTATCCGCTTTTCAAATTCCTTGGTCCTCGGACCAGTAGTTATCCAACCGGATCTCAATGCCTCAGTTATTTCTTTTATTTCCAGTTCAGAAATATCAGGTGGTGAAAATGGTATGTTCATTATTATCGCCTCTCTGTATAATTTAACACAGTTTTTATCTTTGCAAATATGCATTGAGTACAATTTATACACAATACTTCATATTACTTTATTTTATCACACTGCTCGCCAAAAGTCAACGACATATTTTACAATTTTGCGATAATATTGTTCAGTTGTCAATGATAGGTGACACATCTTCTCAAAAAATAATGTTAAGTAA
>UQAR01000111.1 GCA_900539095.1 uncultured Ruminococcus sp. | reverse complement strand
CGTCGGCAGCGTCAGATGTGTATAAGAGACAGTAAAAATATAGGCAAATTTAAAGTCAAATTCGTATGAAATATATGTTGTAATTTGCAATAAAATAGTTTATACTAGTAATGTATTATGCTTGGACGAGCTATAGGCTGTCGGCTTGCTGACTTTAATCGGAAACGAGGTTTATTATATGGACAACGACAACAAAAATCCCTCAAATACGCAGGGAGATAAGGATCTTCAGTCGCTAATATCCAATGCTATAGAAAATAAAAAAATACTTGACGAATCAAACTCCAACGGCCCTACAGGTGTGATACCTATCCCCACCAAAGAACAGCAGAAAAAAGCTGAGGAGATACCTGAGGCTGACAAAGAGCCTAAAAAGAAAAAGGGTTGGAGCAAGAAAAAGAAAACCTGTTTTGCTCTGGGAATAATATTTGTTATATTCGTCATTATAATAGGTGTTATCGTTGGTCTGTTCTTCCACTACACGGGAATGCTCGACAGAACTAAGGATAACAAGATAAACTCAGGAAAAGCTCCTGTGAATGCCAGTGAGCTTACCAGTGAAGAGGATACATTTGACGCTCTGCAAAAGGAACAGGAACTGAAAGATCAGTTACAGAAGCAGTCCTCCAAGATATCCAGTGAGGACGTTACGAATATCCTGCTCATAGGCGAGGATCTCCGTGACACTGAAGAAGCGAGCCGTGGAAACACTGACGTCATGATGATAATTTCCATAAACACCAAAAACAAGACAGTAACGATGACTTCCCTTATGAGAGATATGTACATCTACATGGCTCAGTTTGACGAGGGCAACAGACTGAACAGTGCTTACTGGCACGGCGGCTGTGAATATCTTGAACAGTGTATCGAGGATTATTTAGGCATCGAGATAGACAGATATGCAAGAGTTAATTTCTACTCGTTTATCGATATCGTTGAAACTGTCGGCGGAATAGATATGGAAGTATCAAAAGCCGAGGCAAAGGGCATGAGAGATCCTATGGGCGAGCAGAACAAGTATCTGAAAAACAAGAAGGGTACTGACTACATCGACCTCGAGCAATTCAAGGGCAAAAAAGATGATGAAAAGATAAAGCTGCATCTCAACGGTAATCAGGCACTTGCTTTTGCACGACTTAGATACATTGGAAACTCAGACTATGAGCGTACTGAGCGTCAAAGACGTGTTATATCAGAGATAATAACCGAGGCTAAAAAGCTTAATCTTGTTCAGCTTGACAAACTGCTGAACAAGGTACTCCCTGAGGTCAACACTGATCTTACAGACGGCGAGATCGCAAATCTCCTGCTCAACGCTTTCGACTATATGAATTACGATATCCAGCAGCTTAGAATACCTGCTGACGGATACTTCACTGACGAATATATATACGGAATGAGCGTTCTTAACCCTGACTTTACTGCAAACTCCGCTTTCTTTCAGTATATAGTTTACGGCACTTGCAAGAATATTGACGAAGCTATCAAACAGTATCAGGAAGAAAACGCATACAGCTATGACACCGGCTATTAAAAGAAATTTTCATATCCGCTTTCCCTTACGGGAGGCGGATATTTTTTTGCCTTTTTGAGAAAAATATTATAAAAAGGGGTTGACAAATACCCTTGAGGGGTATATAATAAATTTGTGATAAAGAATACCCTACGAGGGTATTTAACATAGACAGGAGGTAAAACAATGGGTGACAGAAACGTTAAAGAAAAGTCATGCGGCTGTTGTGATACTTGCAGGCACAAGCATACTCCCCGTGATGATAAGGAAATAAAACAACTGAAAAACAGGCTCAGCAGGGTTTCAGGTCAGATAAACGGCATTATAAAAATGCTTGACGACAATCGCTACTGCGGAGATATACTTATTCAGGTGGCGGCGGTAGAAAGTGCCATGCAAAGCTTTGGCTATCTTATTTTGCAGGAACACATGAAGACCTGCATGACAGAGGAGGTACAAAGCGGCAACACTGAGGTCGTTGACGAAGTATTGGAGCTTATGAAAAAGCTTAAATAGGAAGGCAAATATCTATGAAAAAGTTGAAATTCAATGTAACGGGCATGAGCTGTGCGGCTTGTCAGGCTCATGTGGAAAAGGCGGTCAGCAAGGTACAGGGCGTGGCGGAGGTAAACGTCAATCTGCTGGCTAACAAAATGACGGTAGACCTTGACGAGAGCGTGACGAACGCTCGGGAGGTCATAAAGGCTGTAGATGGTGCAGGCTACGGTGCCAGCGAGATAAACGATAATGCAGAGAAAAGCTCATCTCCTGTTGCTGCCGCTCAGGACGAAAGCAAGAAGATGAAAAAGCGGCTTTGGTGGTCGGTGGGCTTTCTGATACCGCTGTTCTATATTTGCATGGGACACATGGCGAACATACCTATCCCACCTATATTCACAGGTCACAAAAACATGATGATATACGCACTTACGCAGCTTTTGCTCACTGTGCCTATCATTGCGATAAACTTCCACTATTTTTCAAACGGATTTAAAAATCTTTTGCACCGCTCCCCTAACATGGACAGTCTTATAGCTCTTGGTGCAGCGGCGTCATTTATTTACAGTGTTTACGGCACTTACAGAATGGCGTTCTTTATGGGCAGAGGCGATCTTGCTGCGGCTCACGAGTATATGATGAATCTCTACTATGAATCCTGCGGAATGATACTCACTCTTATCACAGTCGGTAAATATCTTGAGGCTCGTTCAAAGGGCAAGACGGCTGACGCTGTGAACAAGCTTGTTAGCCTTGCACCTAAGACTGCTGTGGTTATTCGTGACGGCGTGGAAACAGAAGTTCCTGCGGAGAGCGTAATGGTAGGTGACATTTTCCTGCTGAAGGCAGGCTGGTCTGTACCATGCGACGGAGTTCTCATTGAGGGCAGCTGCACAGTTGACCAATCGGCACTTACAGGTGAGAGCATACCAGTTGACAAGGCAGTTGGTGACAGGGTAATGAGTGCCAGCGTATCGGCAGGTGGCTTTGCTAAGGTACGCTGTGAAAAGCAGGCTAAGGACTCGACGCTTTCACAGATAATCGCACTGGTTGAGGACGCATCGGCGTCAAAAGCACCGGTCGCAAGACTTGCAGACAAGATAAGTGCGGTATTCGTGCCTGTTGTTATCACCATTGCACTGATATCACTGATAGTCTGGCTGCTGCTTGGCTACAGCTTTGCATTTGCACTTAACATGGCAATATCAGTGCTTGTTATATCCTGCCCATGCTCACTGGGGCTTGCAACGCCTACAGCGATAATGGTAGGCACGGGAAAGGCAGCACAGTTCGGTATCCTTATAAAATCGGCTGAAAGCCTTGAAACTGCACACAGCATTGACACTGTTGTTCTTGACAAGACAGGAACTTGCACAGAGGGCAAGCCTGAACTTATTTCGTCACAGCCATTTGGCGGATATGGTGCAGATGAACTCATAAGGCTTTGCGGTTCAGCGGAAAGCGGTTCATCACACCCTCTTGCAAAGGCTGTTACAGACAGCTGTAAAGACAAGGGCTTTGAGCTCTCCCCTGCTGAGAGCTACACAGAAACAGCAGGCGGCGGTATATCGGCTGTTGTTGAGGGCAAAAATGTTCTCATAGGCAACAAGAGGCTTATGGACAACAGCGGAGTTGACGTTTCAGCGGCAGAAAAAACCGCTCACGCTCATGCTGACAATGGAGAGATACCGCTATATGCGGCTGTAGACGGCAAGCTTGCAGGAATTTTGTTTATTGCAGACAAGATAAAGGAAACAAGTGCAGAGGCTATCAGCGGATTCAAGAAAGCCGGCATAGAAACTGTAATGCTCACAGGCGACAACGAAAAGACTGCAAAGGCAATACAGAAAAAGCTTGGCATTTCGCAGGTAAGGGCACAGCTCATGCCTGAGGACAAGGCGACGATAATCAAAGAATTACAGGATCAGGGCAAAAAGGTGGCAATGATAGGCGACGGAATAAATGACGCACCTGCACTCACGACGGCAGATGTTGGTATTGCCATTGGTGCAGGACAGGATATTGCCATTGAATCTGCTGACATAGTGCTTATGAAGAACGATCTTAATGACGCTGTTACGGCCTGTCTCTTATACACATCTGACGCTGCCGACGAAT
>UQAR01000110.1 GCA_900539095.1 uncultured Ruminococcus sp. | reverse complement strand
TTTGGAAGTTGTTTTTCAATTTGTTTTGTCAACTATCTATTGTAACATAACATTTTTTTCTGTTTTGTATCCTCTTTGCTCTTTTTTACTACGTTGACCTTTGGTGTATGACGAATTTATTGAAATCATTCTCATTGTAACTTATTTTAATTGACATACGCCTTGTGTTGTGATATTATATATAAAAAGGTGTTCTCGTTTAAAAGTTTTTGTATGAGGTGATGAAATTGATGAATATGAAGAAAAGAATGTTGAGCATTGTCCTGTCTGGTGCAATGGCTGTTTCTACTGCTGTGTCTGCTGGATCGTTCAGTGCCTTTGCCGTGACGCAATGTGTTGCGTATTCAGGCTCTAATGTGAATGCTCAGGACTATGTGCAATGGTCTGATACAGTGAAATCTTACCTGACAGTGTGCGACAACGGCAATTATATGCGTGTCCAGTCAGGCGCTATCAAGGACAAGCTCCTTGTGGAATATTACAGCTCTGATTTTGAACCGCTCAGCACTAAGCTTATCGACAATGAACTGCCGGTCTTTGGAGCTTTCTATGACTCCGGCAATAATTATTATGTCCTTAGCGGTCAGGAAAATCCGAAACAAAACGACTCCCTCGAGGTTTTCCGTATAACGAAGTATGATAAGAATTGGAACAAAATAAAGTCCTGCGGTCTGTATGGAGCTAACACTACAGTTCCATTCGATGCAGGCTCGGCAAGAATGACCCATAGCGGTGACCACCTGCTTGTGAGAACCTGCCACGAAATGTATAAATCAAGCGACGGCAAAAACCATCAGTCTAATGTTACCATTGAAGTGAATATGCCTTCAATGACTATCACTGATTCGTATACCGGCATCATGAACGTTGATTATGGCTATGTGAGCCACTCCTTCAATCAGTTTATAAAAACCGACGGCAACCATATAGTCGCCCTCGACCATGGTGACGCTCATCCACGTTCTGCCGTTCTGGTGAAGTATAATTCTGATTTTACTACAGGCAAATTCTTCCCAAGCTATTTTGAACAGGTCAGCAATATCGACGTTGTAACATACCCTGAATATACCGCCGGTCACTATAACTATACAGGTGCGGCTATAGGCGGCTTTGATGTGTCATCATCAAGCTATATCGTGGCACAGAGTACAGTTGACCTTGATTATATCAATACGTCAGAAACACGAAACGTCTACGTTTCCGCTGTTTCAAAGGATCTTTCCACAAACAAGCTCAATAAGATAACTTCTTATGCAGAGGGTACAGACTCAGCTTCTGCTCCACAGCTTGTGAAGATAAATAATAACAGCTTTTTGCTATTGTGGGCCAGAGATACAAAGGTAAGCTGTGTGAAACTAAACGCTGACGGCACAGTAAACGGCAATATACACACCTTTGAGGGAAACCTTTCAGATTGCCAGCCTGTTATCAAAAACGGCAGAGCAGTATGGTATGTTTACGATAAAAATAACGTGACCTTCAACTCCCTGAACCTTTCAAATCTTGACGATATAAAGACGGTTGACGTCAAAACAGGTCATAACTACGAAACAAAGTACGCATCAAAAACTGACGGCACTGTAACACAGACCTGCAAGTCTTGTGGTTATGTGAATAAGTTCACAGTTCCGACCTCTACCACTGTTTATTGGCGCACAGACCTTTCGAATACAACCTTTTCAAGCGGATTGAGCAAAACTCAGTTCAGCGTGGGCGACAGCATTGATTTCTGGCTTTATGACAATACAGACTACACAGTTGAATTTTCTGATCGCAGTATGGTAAGTGTAAATAAGCTTGAAAACTATGCTAATGATATCAGACGTATCACATTCAAAAACGGCGGTTCACTCACTGTAAAAATTTATCCTACATACAATCCGTCTGTAGCAAAGACATACAAATTCACCTGCGGATGCACGAGCCACACATATGGCAGTGCTGTGATCACAAAACAGCCGACCTGCACATCAGAGGGTACAAAAACAAAAACTTGTACGCAGTGCGGAGCAACAGTAACAGAAACAATTGCAAAGCTTTCCCACAGCTACACAACAACAGTTGTTGCACCTACTTGCACTGCTGACGGCTATACACTCCACAAGTGTTCTGTTTGCGGTACTTCATACAAGGACAACACAACTAAGGCAACAGGTCACAGCTACGGAAACTCTGTTGTAACAAAACAGCCAACCTGCACATCAGAGGGTACTGCTATAAAGACTTGCACAAAGTGCAATGCGACAGTTACAGAAAAGTTTCCTGCAAAGGGTCACACCGCAGTTACCGACAAGGGCTACCCTGCTACTTGCACCAACGCAGGCAAAACAGACGGTTCACATTGCTCAGTTTGCAATACTGTTATCAAGGTTCAGACAGTGATAAATGCCACAGGTCACAAGTCAAGCGGTTGGATAGTCGACAAGGCGGCTTCTATCGGAGTTAAAGGCTCAAAGCACAGAGAATGTACAGTCTGCAAGAAAGTTCTTGAAACGGCTGAGATCCCTGCACTTTCAAGAATTAGCATTTCAAAGGCAAGCGTGACACTTTCCACTTCGACCTATGCATATGATGGCAAGGCAAAGAAGCCTGGTGTAACGGTCAAGCTAAACGGCAAAGCTTTGAAGAATTGTACAGATTACACAGTTTCCTATTCAAACAACACCAAGGTAGGCACAGCAAAGGTCACTATCACGGGCAAGGGCAATTACACAGGCTCAGTTTCTAAGACCTACAGTATCAAAAATAACTTCAAGAAAGCCACAGTTTCGGGCATTTCCACAAAGGCTTTCACTGGCAAGAACATCACTCAGAGCATTACTGTTAAATACAATGGCAAAACACTGAAAAAAGGCACTGACTATACAGTTTCCTACTCAAACAACAAAAAAGTTGGCAAGGCTACTGTAAAGATAACAGGCAAGGGCAAGTATGGCGGAGTTATCACAAAGACGTTCAAGATAAATCCTGCCAAGCAGAAGATACAGAAACTCACGGCTAAGAGCAAGGCATTCTTTGTGGATTGGGTGCAGAAAGGCTCAGCTTCTGGATATGAGATTCAGTATGCTACCAACTCAAAGTTCACAAGAGCAAAGAAAGTTACCATAACAAACAAGAAGACCGACACCAAGACTATTTCAAAGCTTTCGGGCAAAAAGAAATATTACGTTCGTGTTCGTTCGTACACAACTGTAAAGGGTACTAAGTATTATGGTGCTTGGTCGGCTTCAAAGAGTGTGACTACAAAGAAATAATTTTATATGAGAACAGCGTATCGCAGGGGCTGCGGTACGCTGTTTTTTTGTCGCTTCCGTATTGCAAAATATAGCCATTGTTCAAGCTTTAATTTGATTAAAGCAAATCATTCTTAAATATACTCATGATATCATAAATAGTCAGGCTCATGAGAAGAGTGAATATATGAAGTTTGTCTTTGTAAAATAAACCGACCACATCCGCTAGACTTTTTGACCTAGCAAATGGGGTCGGTTCAAATATCAATATCATTAAGCAAAAAAATCAAGACATAAAAGCAAGCGTAATATGCGGATCACTTTACTTTTCCGCCGTAAACCTTGCCCACTCATATTCAGCCGTCAGCGGAACTGTGCCGTCAAATGCTTTCAGCCAGCTGTCAACGCCAATTCCGTTCCACGCATTCATCATTATTTTACCTGGTGTGACAGGCAGATTTTCCGTTGCCTTGTATGCCTCTTTTCCGTCAACATACCACGTTATGCTGTCCTCTTTCCACTCAAATGCGTAAGTGTGAAAATCCTCCGAGGCGTCAAATCCAAGATCATACATGTATTCGTGACCACCAACACCATTGGTGTAGTAATTGAACTGCACCTTTGTTGTGTCCTTGCCAAGGACTTCAACATCTATTTCGTCCCAAGGATTATCTTCCGATGGACCTGTGTATGTAAAGAATGATGATACAACGCCGTCATTCTTTATGGCTTTCATGGAAACCTCATAAAGTCCATAGCCATAGTTCTCCTTTGAACGATACTCGCCGCCTCTGTACGCTTCGGAATCGCCCATACTGTCAATGACAAGCTGCATTTTTCCGTCATTGAAAGTTACGTTATCTTCGCTCCACGAACAGTTGAATGGATCACCATTTGACCAGCCTGCTGAAATGGAAAAATCATTTGACGCACCCTTGCTGAAATCCGCCTCAACTGTGTATGGAGAATCGCTCTCCGTTTCCGCCTTGCTGCTGACATCTTGCGAAGAACTGCTGTCAGATGAAACACCGCAGCTGCCCATAGACATAACTATCATTGTAATAAGTGACATAGCCAAAACTTTTTTCATTTTCATTACCTCCGAATAAATATAAGGCTGTCTCTTATACACATCTCCGAGCCCACGAGACTAAGGCGAATC
>UQAR01000109.1 GCA_900539095.1 uncultured Ruminococcus sp. | reverse complement strand
AGATGTGTATAAGAGACAGTCCTTGCCCATGGAATTATTGGAGAATATCAAAACAAAGCACCCCATAATAATCCAACATCAAAGATATGACAATCACGGCGTTATCTCTCCGAATGGGACGTCCATTTCTGTGAAACAGAAATTGCGTCGCTCCCCTACAATTCTGAATTTGTACAAGTTCTGAGCACGGGCGAACTCTGTTCGCCCCTACAGATTATTCGGGAAAGTTTGTCTTGCCGCAAAATCGCTACGCTCGGTGCTTATGCACAACTCTGTTTAGCTATGCAAATTCCTCATTCCTCATTCCTCACTCCTCATTTAACTCCACACTTGAATTATCCCGAAAAATGTGCTATAATAAAGAAAATATGCATAGGGGGTCTTTCTGTGAACGAGCTTATCCAACAATTTATTTCCGATGAAGTTACCGCCCTCACTTATTCCGACCTGTGGAACTTCGTCAATTCAAATTCTATCTGCCGTGGCACTTTCGAGGGTAATAATCATATCATCATGAAAATCTCTTCCACACAGTTCATCATCTACCGTGTCTGCCTCGGTATGGAAAATACTAAGTATCAGGAGGCCGTGCTCGTGGCTAAAAATTATCTGCTCAAAAAGATAAACAGCATGGCTTATCAGCTCCATTTGCAGGATATCCAAAATATCCTCGACTAATCTGTTTCTAAGGAGAACCTACAATGAGTGTGCCTTTGGCTGAACGTATCAGACCTAAGTCCCTTGACGATATCGTGGGTCAGTCCCACCTGCTCGGGGAAAATAAACCCCTCCGACGTATCATCGAAAGCGGCAATATACCAAATATGATATTTTATGGCCCTTCAGGCGTGGGCAAGACCACTGTCGCCCGTATGATAGCCAATAACGCCAACATGACTATGCACAAGCTAAACGGCACAAGTGCGTCTATTGCGGATATCAAGCAGATAGTTGCCGAAACTGAGACCCTTAGCGGTATCAACGGTATCTTGCTCTATCTTGACGAGATACAGTATCTTAATAAAAAACAACAGCAATCCCTGCTTGAATATATCGAGAACGGCAAGATAACTCTTATAGCCTCAACTACCGAAAATCCCTACTTTTACGTCTATAACGCTATCATCAGCCGCTCTACTGTCTTTGAGTTCAAGCCTCTTACCGCCGAGGAGATATTGCCTGCCATAAAGCGTGCTTTTCAGCTTATGGCTGATGAACTGGGTCTGAAATTACGCCTTGAAAGCGGCGTGCTTGAGCATATCGCAAGAGGCTGCGGCGGTGACGTGCGAAAGTCTATCAATACCGTGGAGCTTTGTATCCTGTCGGCGGATAATGACGGCGAAAAGCTTACGGTCAAGCTTGATAACGTTAAGCTGCTCACTCAGCGTAGCAATATGCGTTATGACCGTGCAGGCGATGAACATTATGATATCCTGTCGGCGTTGCAGAAGTCTATAAGAGGTTCTGACGAGAATGCAGCATTGCACTATGCCGCACGGCTTATCGAGGCAGGGGATATCATTTCCCTGTGCAGACGTCTGCTTGTTATCGCCAGCGAGGATATCGGGCTTGCCTATCCAATGGCAGCCGTGGTCACAAAGTCCTGTGTTGATTCAGCCTTGCAGCTTGGTCTGCCTGAGGCGAGAATACCCCTTGCAGAGGCTGTCGTGCTCCTTGCCACTGCACCAAAGTCAAATTCCGCAAAATCGGCGATAGACGCAGCTTTGGCTGACGTGCAAAACGGCGATTTCGGCGACTATCCACGTCATTTGCAGAACAAGCATTTTGACGGCGAGGGTGCAAAAGTGAAAGGTCAGCATTATCTCTATCCTCATGACTATCCTCACCACTGGGTAAAACAGCAGTATCTCCCGGACAAGCTTGTGGGCAGGGTCTATTATCAGTATGGCGAGAACAAGACCGAGCAGAACGCTAAGGCTTATTGGGATAAGATAAAGAAGTGATTTTCTGTACGATTTTTTGTACAAATGCGTTTCGCAAAGGGTTTTATATGCAGCGAGGGGGCGGTATCATACCGCCCTTTTTTCATGCCCTGACAGCAAAAAAAGAGGCGGACAAACGCCGCCTCAGCCGGTAATATTCAGTACAAAATATTGTACACTAAGCAAATTCCGAGCAGATATTCTTGTAACATTCGTTGGTGGAATAGACCCATTTCGTGAGCCTGCCGCCAGTGATGAAATAGTTTATTTTGGACGGAAATACGCTGTTTTCAAAAACGTCCACGATGATGAGCTTGACTTTCATCTTCTCAGGGATAAGAGCCTTTATGTATACGCTTGCCGCCTGACCAACACGGACGTTTTCCCTTGGCTCAGCAAGCCCTGCAAGGTTCGGAGCAAGCTCTATGAAAATGCCGTATGGCTCCACAGAACGCACTATGCCGCCAACAGTTTCCCCAGCGGAGAACAACGCCGCATTTTCCTCCCATGTGCCTAAAAGCTCCTTGTGAGAAAGGCATATCCTGTCCTCATCGCAGCCCTTGACAACGGCGTAAATGTCCTGACCATTGAAAAATCTGTCGTTGGGGTGAGCTATCCTTGATACGGATATGGCGTCAATGGGAATGAGAGAGGGAATTCCGCAGCCAATGTCCACAAAGCAGCCGAATGGCTCAAGGTGGGTCACTTTCGCCGGGATTACGTCCCCCGACCTGAGAGTGCTTATGTAGCGTTCCATGCACTCCTCCTGTGCCAGCCGCCTTGACAGCTTGCATATCACCTCGCCGCTCTCGTGAACTATCTCCGTCACCTTAAAGCATACCGTCTTGTTCACCCTTGAAAGCAACGCAATGTCCTTTGTCGTGCCCTCTCTTATGCCTATCGCACCCTCTATCCTCGGTATCACGCCCTTGCCGAAAGGCAGCTCTACTATAATGTTGTGCTCGCTGTCACAAAGCACCGCATGACCCTCAAGTATAAGCCCCTGCGACATCGCCTCAGCCATTGTGTGCTCGTCACGCAGATAATATCTGTTCTCAGGACTGTTGAAGATCTTGCCCTCAGGTAAATATTTTTTCATCATTTTGCCTCTTTCCCCACAGAAATTTTCTCAAACAGCAGGATCTCTGTGGTTGATCCATTGATTTTGTTCATATTCTGCACATATTTGAATTGTAAAAATCGTGCAGATATTCTTGCTGATACAGTAGATTAATATTCAATGTGCTGAAATTTTAGTACAATTTTTATATTGTCTGCCTCAAATTATAAACAAAATACAAAAAAACGATAAAAAAGCTTGACAAATTATAATATGCGTGTTACAATAGTGTAGTAATTTGTAATCAGTTTGTAACTTTCTTAACCGTTATCGTTACAGATTGATACATAATTTTAATCGACCGTAATAAAATTAAATAGTGGCATTGACATGACGCCGCTAATTAAACGAAAGGGTGTGAATTGGCAATACATCGTGAAAACGTTGTAACGCCGTATTATTAATGGTTCATTCAGCAAATTTGATTTCAGCAAAGAGCAAAACAGTCAAGGTACTGGTGATGTTCATTGCGGTACTTATGACATTTTTGGTTATGACAGAGGGTTTTGGTGCAGACGCAGCAGCGGCTAAGCTTTCGACCCCTAAAATGACCGCACAGGTCAACTACGGAAGTGGGTTCACTCACCCATATAACAAGCAGACCAACACTATCAAGGTGCACTGGAGTGCAGTAAATGGTGCAACAAGCTATCAGCTCTATGTAAAGGGCGGCAAGTATAAGTCATTCAAAAAGTATAAGACAGTAAAGACAACAAGCTGCACAGTAAGCGGTCTTTCAAGATCGACTTCATATCAGTTCAAGGTCAAGGCTGTGAACGGTTCAGCAGTTTCTAATTTCTCAAAAACTCAGACTATCAAGACTGCAAGAATGGACTTCAACAAAGCAGGCTGGGAGGCAATGTGCCGTATAGTTTACCACGAGGTCGGCAAAATGTCAGGCTCAGCGTGGGATAGGCCTATCGTTTACGTTGCAGACTGCGTAGCAAACCAGTATGTTGCCGCAAAGTATTCAAAGAATACGATGTGGAGGGCATACTATGCAAGATATAAGAACATTCAGGATATCATCTACAGGAGCGGCGGATTTATGTCATCAGCTCAGCTTTCAAGAGACGGTGCGAATTACTCAAACGTTTCATCAAGAGTAAAGCGAGCTGTGTTCGGTGCAGTGTACGGCAAAACTACACTTAACGGCATCGCAAACGACTATAATGTATATTTCTGGTGCAACAGAAGTTACAAGTCAAACAGCAGCAAGATCGCCTATACATTCAGAATTCCATGGGGTTACTTCAACGTGTGGAGAACATACTGGGGATAAAAATGTGATACTATTATAGAATTATGCGTAAAAGAGAGCAGGACTTAGCGTCTGCTCTTTTTTTCGTTGACAAGACTGCGGCAGTGTGATAAAATTAAAATAGCAAAACTATGGGGAGGTGCTGAAATGCTTGTGGGTGCAGTGGGGTATAATTACCGACATAAAAAAGACTTTTTAATGGATTGTCCTGACG
>UQAR01000108.1 GCA_900539095.1 uncultured Ruminococcus sp. | reverse complement strand
TCAGATGTGTATAAGAGACAGTTATAACATATTTCCGCTAAAATTGCAAATCTTTTTGTGCCAAAATATGCAGCAAACAGCTATAAATATTGTGTTTATTGCATAAGGCGTGGCTATTTGCCATAGCCTGCGACTTTTTCAAAGCTCATATTGCCGCCGAATATATCCAGTGCTGAGCCTATGGTGAAATCTATCTTTCCCCTGCCGAGCTCTTTTAGTGTATCGAGGTCACCAAATGAGGAAATGCCGCCTGCATAGGTTGACGGTATTCCACAATATTCGCCCATTGTTTGTGCTATCTGCGGCTCGATGCCCTTTGCCTTGCCCTCGGTGTCAACAGCATGGATAAGAAATTCATCACAATATTTTGAGAACATTTCAAGTGTCTGGCTATTCATTTCGATGTCAGTGAACTTCTGCCAACGGTCGGTCACAACGTAATACTTCTCGTCCCTTTTACGGCAGGAAAGGTCAAGAACAAGTCTGCTTTTGCCAACGGACTTAACCAGTCTGTTCAGATTATCGAAATTCACAACGCCGTTTTTGAAAACAAAGCTTGTTACGATAACGTGACTTGCACCCTTGTCAAGAAAACGGGCTGCATTTTGGTCATTTATTCCGCCGCCTATCTGCAATCCGCCTTCAAAAGCTGACAATGCACTGTAGGCTTGTTCAAGGTCTGCGTTGTAAAATTCGCTGCCGACAGGGTTCAGTATAATAATATGTCCCCCTGTCAGTCCGTATGACTTATAAAGATTGCCATAATATGCACCGTCATATTCCGATACAAAATTATCAACAGCAAAATTATTTTTATCTGAAAGACTTCCGCCAACAATCTGCTTTACACTGCCGTTGTGGATATCTATACAAGGTCTGAATTTCATGCCGCTCTCCTATTCAAATTTTCTCATGTATATCACTAAAACTATGTCATTGCCGTTTTGCACACGCTGACAGTAAACGTCATAATCGGTGTGCTTGCTGCAAAAGCTATCAAACACTTTGCTTAGTCCTTTGATGTTTTGTTCATCAAAGTTTGTGTCTATTTGGTCGGTATCGGTGAACTGAAGATCACTGATATCAGAAGTCACTGCGACGCTGTCCTGCATATCTGTAACGGCATTTTCCATGAGCTTTTCTATCTCGCCCACCGAGTTTATATTCGTCACCGTCTGAGAAATGAATGTAAATTCAGTGCTGTCAGTATCAGGCAGTTCTGAATCGTCCCAGACATGTTTGGTTTTCATATAATCTTTGGAAACATTGAAGTATTTATGCCTTATCGGTCGGTTATCAAAATCAGGGATAGGGTCGTCCCAGCAGACGTCAACGTAATACCAGCTGCCACCTATCTGAACTATGTTCCATGAATGATCGTCACCCTCAAAGTCGGCGGCGTATATGGTCTTGCACGGTATCTCAAGCATATCCATGAAAAGCTGAAATGTAGTGGAATATCCCGAACATATGGCTTTTCCGTTTATAAGACAGCCGTATGGATTATCTGAGTTCGGCAGACCGATACCCAATGCATTGAGATGTGCCTCGTCATAGCTTGCACACTGCACTATAAAGTCATGTATGGCAAGCTCTTTTTCATAATCGCTCATGTCAGGCGTGATAAGGTCATCTATCGTCGAAACTGCTTTGTTGTATATTTCAGACTGCTTTTCATCAAGACTTGAAGTATCTCCTGTTAGGTATGCCTGCGAGATAGGTGTGCTGTCATAGTAGGAATTTGTGCTGTCGCTGTGGCTGTCACCCTCAGACGTAGTTGCCGCAGCATACGAATTATCTACCACAGTTGTCGGTTTTGGCGACTCGGAACAGCTTGCCAGACAAAGCATTGCTGCTGACAAAAATAACAATATTCCTTTTATTTTCACGCTTATCACCGCCCTGATAGTTCTATAACAACTATTATATAATATACGGCTGTTTGTGTCAAGTAATAACCTTGCTGACATGAAAATTTATGCAGTATATTTCAGTATAGCGTGTAAAAATATACACTAAAACGTTTTAAAATCTTGCAAATGTTTATATTTACCTTGACAAAATTCGCAATTTGTTATAAAATATTAATATCAGTTATTTATTGAAAGGATTGTTGTAACAATGGGACTTACTTTAACAGAAAAAATACTCAAAGCACACCTTGTTGACGGCGAATTTGTTAAGGGTCAGGAGATCGGTATCCGTATCGACCAGACACTTACTCAGGACGCAACAGGTACAATGGCTTATCTTGAATACGAGGCAATGGGTGTTCCTCGTGTCAGAACAGAAAAGTCTGTAGCTTATATCGACCACAATACACTTCAGTCAGGCTTTGAAAATGCTGATGACCATAGATTTATCGGTTCAGTCTGCAAAAAACACGGAATTTATTTTTCACGTCCCGGAAACGGTATCTGTCATCAGGTACATCTTGAGCGTTTCGGTATACCGGGTAAGACCCTTATAGGCTCTGACAGCCACACTCCAACAGGCGGCGGTATCGGTATGATCGCTATCGGTGCAGGCGGACTTGACGTTGCAGTTGCAATGGGCGGCGGTGCTTATTACATTACATATCCTAAGATAGTAAAAGTAAACCTTACAGGTAAGCTTTCTCCATGGGTATCAGCTAAGGACGTTATCCTTGAGGTGCTCAGAAGAATGTCTGTAAAGGGCGGCGTAGGCAAGGTAATCGAATACTGCGGCGAGGGTGTAAAGACTCTTACAGTTCCTGAGAGAGCAACTATCACAAACATGGGTGCAGAGCTTGGTGCAACAACTTCTATATTCCCTTCTGATGAAACAACACTTGCATTCCTGAAGGCTCAGGACAGAGCTGACGTATGGAGCGAGCTTAAGGCTGATGATGACGCTGTTTATGACGAGCAGATTGATATCGACCTTTCAAAGATTGTACCACTGGCTGCCTGTCCTCATTCTCCTGACAACGTAAAGAGCGTAAATGAGATAGGCAAACTCAAGATAGATCAGGTTTGTATCGGTTCATGCACAAACTCTTCTTATGTTGACATGATGAAGGTGGCTCACATACTCAAGGGCAAGACAGTTGATCCTAGCGTTTCACTGGCTATTGCCCCAGGTTCTAAGCAGGTCCTTAACATGATAGCTGAAAATGGTGCTCTTGCTGATATGATAGCAGCAGGTGCAAGAATACTTGAATCCGCTTGCGGTCCATGTATTGGTATGGGTCAGTCACCTAACTCAAAGGGTGTTTCACTTAGAACATTCAACAGAAACTTTGAGGGTCGTTCTGGCACAAAGGACGGTCAGATCTATTTGGTATCACCTGAAATGGCTGCTGTTTCAGCACTTACAGGCTATCTCACTGACCCAAGAACACTTGGCGATATGCCTGAGTTCAAGCTCCCTGAGCACTTCAAGATAAATGATAATATGGTAGTTCCGCCAGTTGACGAGGCTGATATGGACAGCGTTGAGGTTCTGAGAGGACCAAACATCAAGCCTTTCCCACAGACTTCACCGCTTGATGACAGCATCGATAGTCAGGTATCGCTCAAGGTCGGCGACAATATCACAACCGACCACATTATGCCTGCCGGTGCGAAGATACTTCCACTGCGTTCAAATATCCCAGCTATCTCACAGCACTGCTTTACAGTATGTGATGAGGACTTCCCAAGACGTGCAAAGAACATGGGCAAGTCAATAATCGTTGGCGGCTCAAACTATGGTCAGGGCTCATCAAGAGAACACGCAGCACTTGCACCTCTCTATCTTGGTATCAAGGCTGTTCTTGTTAAGAGCTTTGCAAGGATACACAGAGCTAACCTTATAAACGCAGGTATCCTGCCGCTCACATTCGTAAACGAGGCTGATTATGACAAGATAAATCAGGGCGATGAGATCGTTCTTGCTGACGTTCGTGCAGATGTTGAGGCTGATATGACTAAGCTCACTGTTGTGAATAAGACAACAGGTGTTGAGATACCTGTTCTCTGCGAGCTTACAGGCAGAACAAAGGATATCATTCTCGCAGGCGGTCTGCTTGACTACACAAGAGAACAGCTTTCAAAATAATCGAGTTTGATATGGAGGTTTCCTATGGGGATTTTCTCAAAACTCTTTGGTGCAAAGGATAACACATCAGCGGTGAAAGACTATTCTTTCATTGCTGATATCGCCGCACTTATCACGGATAATAACAGCGAAGTCGTTTCAGCTCTTCGTGAGTGTGCAAGCGACCCTTGGGCTTATGCGGAGAAAAATGCTGCAAGATATTTGCAAAGAGGCATAGTTGTTTCTGACAGAAAAGAAAATGATATCGGCGATATCTGCTGGATAGGTATGGTCGATGAACTTGAAGAAAACGGCTATCTTTTCCCTTGTGACTATTCAGAGGAGGTCGAGAACATTCTCTGGGGACTTTCACAGCTAAAAAATTACGGCTTGATAGAAAAATATGCAGACGGCTTTGAGGCGGATGACGATGATGACGTTGAGACTTTTGTGCATAAGTTAAACAGCACTCTGAAAGACGCTTGCGTATGTATGATAGATATTGACAGCGACAGCTATGAGCTCATCATTGCAAGTCTTGACGTTTACAAAAAGATATCTGCGATAGCTAAAAACAACGGATATTCCATTATTACTTTATAGGAGGTCTTACCACTGTCTCTTA
>UQAR01000107.1 GCA_900539095.1 uncultured Ruminococcus sp. | reverse complement strand
GTCTAATTCGTCGGCAGCGTCAGATGTGTATAAGAGACAGTCTTTGCACCGTATACCCTCAAGTATGCAAAAAAGTCGGGAAGGATACCTTCTGCGGCAGCTTTCGTGGGCGAGGTAATGGGTCTTAGACCTATCATGAGGATACATGACCATGCTATTGTTACAGAAACAAAGGTTAGAGGCGACAAGGCTATCGTGCCAAAGATACTTGACCTGACTGTAAAGGAAATGATACCGCAGACACCTTACTGCATAGTTTACGGCAATGACGAAAGCGTCAGGGACGAAATGGCACAGGCTATGACCAAAAAGGTCGGCTATCCGCCTGTGGAGTGTTTCCAGATAGGAGCGGCTATTGCAATAAACGCAGGTCCTAAGGTAACGGGCGTTATATTTAAGGCTCAGAAGAAATAAAAATTGCAGATAAAATAAAATCGGACGTTTCAAAATGAAACGCCCGATTTTTTATTGGGTAAAAGGAACACGTCGGTTACTTTTCTTCGTCCTTTGCGGCAAATCTGTTGAAGATAACTGCAAATATCGCAAAGATAACATATCCTGCGGCAATGACAGTGAGAATATCCTTTGTCACTTCAACACCTGTTGACGGATTCACCTTTGAGCTGTCTGCCTGAGATGACGCCTCGTCAACTATCTGCTGTATCTTTTCTGTTGCCTGTGCTGAGGTCGTGACCTCTGTGCTGTCGCTTTCGCTGACTGTAGTTGTAACAGCTGCACCGTCATTTGCAGGCTGCTCAGCTGTGGTTGTCGTGGCAGCTGCCTCTGAACCATTGTCAGCCTTTGGCTCTGTGCTTGTGGTAGTTGTTTCAGCAGGCTGTGTTTCTGCGGCTGTAGCCTTTGTCACTGCCGTTGTGTCAACAGTTTCGCTGACAGGTGTGACCTCGATAGAAGTTATCTCAAAGTCTGCGTTGGCTTTGAGGTAGTAAAGCTGGAGAAAAACTTCATCGCTTGTCCTTGCAGGGTCAAGGTCTGAATATATCCACTGAGCTGTTTCGCTGCCTGAAAGCTTTGCACTTTGAGCCGACCAGTTTCCGTCGACCAGTGCACCTACCGCACCGCTTGCATTGCCTGTGGACTTTACTCCCACCTTTATATTATAGTGCTTAGAATAATCTGTTATGTAGTCTGAAAGTTTGAATCCATACTGGAGGGAAGTTTCGCTGTTGAAGTCAGTGTCGCCCTGCTTGTGTGTGAAAAGCGGCTTTTCATCAGGCTGTGCTGTTGAGGAGGCAGTTGTAGTTGTTGTAACTGCTGATGTCTGCTTTTCGCTCTGAGCAGTGGTCGTTGTTACCTCTTCAGCAGGTTTTGTTGTGGTGGTAGTAACAGCCTGTGAACTTGTCGTTGTGGTAGTTTCTGACTTTGTTTCAGTCTTTTTCGTGGTAGTCGTAGCTGCCTTTGAAGTCGTTGTAGTGGTTTCGGACTTTGCGGAAGTCGTAGTCGTCGCCGGAGTTGTTACCTCCTCGCCTGCACTGACTGCCAAAGGTGAACCCTCTGTAGGTGCAGAGTAGGAAACGGTCTTGTATCCGCCGTCAGCCTCCGCAACTATGGTCTGAACGTCTATCCAGTAATTTATATCACCTGAAACGCCGTCTTTTACCTTGAATGTCGCAAGTGCAAGGTCGGTAGTATCCTTTATGTTAGAGCCTGTGAGGTTCGCACCAACTATCTTGACAGTGCCTGATGACGCAACATAGTTTGTGATAACAGAGAACTTGCTGCCTACATTGTAAGCACCTTCGCTCTCAGCCTCAGTCGGCACATATACCGTTACCTTTGACGGATCGTAATGAAGATCAATGGTAAAGCCTGCAACGCCTGTTTTGTCAGGTTCAAGGCTTGCCGTTATGTTTATGTTGTCCCCTGCCTGAGCAAAGGTCTTGTCGCTTGTGAGCTTTATCTCATTTCCCCCTGACGCACTTGCCACTGTGGAAACTATGCTCGTGAGCATAAGAAACGCTGTTGCAGCGGACAACGCTATCTTGTTGATCTTCAGTTTTTTCATTTTGATACCTCCGTAGTCTGATAGTGCTGTGTTGTCAAAATTTCACTATTGATTAATTATGTTTACTATTATTTTGTCTTTAAATTGTAATTTTTTGTGATGAAAAGTTACGAAGATTGTTACTTTTTTGGTAATGAGATTATACCATAATAGAAACAATCACGTCAATAGTCAAAACAGCGAAAATAAGCGATATTTTTTGGACATATTTATATGGAGACAAAATTGGTCACAATATGTATGGTGAAAGGCGGCTCAAGACCACTAAATAGGCTGTAATAACTTTGTAACCTTTTGCTGTATTGACAATAATAGCGAATGTAAATTATCTGTGAACAAAAAATCTGTTGACAAATGCCTGAGAAATGTACTATAATAAGGGTGAAGTTTTGTACTTTATACAGAAAAATGTACAAACATATGTGTGTAAAAATAAGGACTTATACATAGGCAATACCCCACAAGGCACGCCTATATTTTCTGAGGTGAACGGGTTGATAAAAAAGATAATTTCGTATATTCTGTCATTTGCCCTGGCGGTATCAATGGCAGCCTCCTGCATGACAGTTTCGGCGGCTCAGCTGTCGGGAACTTGCACCGCCGACGTTTTGAACGTCCGCAGCGGAGCGGGAACAGGATATTCAAAAACCGGAACGGTAAGCTATGGCGACAGCCTGACCATACTTTCCGAAACCACCGATGCAAGCGGAGCAAAATGGTATAAGATATCGTGCGGCAGCGTGACGGGCTATGTTTCCGCAGCCTATGTGACGGTCACAACAGGTGGCACCACGCAGGGAAGTTCTGACGCCGATTTTGAAAGCTATATGACAAAGCAGGGCTTTCCTGAAAGCTATAAGCCATATCTGCGAACGCTCCATGCACAGCACCCTAAGTGGATATTTACCGCCCAGAAACTTGGCGTTGACTGGAACACTGCGGTAAAGGAAGAATGCGTTGTTGGCAGAAACCTTGTCCATTCTTCGGCACTTGCATCGTGGAAGTCTATGGAAAAGGGTGCATATGATTTTAACGGCGGTTATTGGTATGGGCTTGACGGCTCGTGGGTGGCTGCCTCAAAAGAAATTATAATGTACTATATGGATCCGAGAAATTTTATCAATGATACATACATTTTTATGTTTGAAAATCAGTCATATAATTCCTCGTATCAAACTGAAAGCGGCGTAAAAACTATTCTTGCGGACACTTTTATGAGCGGCAGCTATACCTGTCCTGACACGAAGAAAAAGTATACATATTCTCAGACTTTCATAGACGCTGCAAAGAAGTCAGGCGTTTCTCCTTATCATCTTGCGTCAAGATGCAGAAACGAGCAGGGTGTAAATGGTGCTCCACAGTCTTTGGGCACTGTTAAGGGATATAAGAATTATTTCAACTTCTTTGATATTCAGGCTTATGCCACATCTACAATGACAGCCGCAGAAATGGGATGTAAATATGCAAAGACCACCAATCCTACCTATCTTCTGCCATGGACGAATCAGTATAAGTCTATCGTGGGCGGTTCTATTTTCCTTGGCACCGGATATATAACAAAGGGTCAGGATACTCTTTATCTGCAAAAATTCGACATGGTAGACGGCGGAAACGGTCTTTATTATCATCAGTATATGACCTGCGTTTTCGGTCAGGCAAATGAGGCAATAAGCCTTAAAAACGCATATTCACAGGATATTTTAAACAGTGCAATGGAATTCAAGATACCTGTTTATAACAATATGCCTGACGCAGTTTGTCCAAAGCCAACGAGCAGCGGCGACAATAATAACTACCTTAGCTCTCTGAGCGTTTCGGGCACGAGCATTTCGCCAAAGTTCGATAAATTCACCACAAGCTATACTGCCAAAGTCAATGCGGAGGTTTCTTCTGTTACTGTTAATGCAAATCCGCTGGGCAAAAGTGCAAAGGTGTCTGGAAACGGCAAGGTGAGCCTTAAAACTGGCAAAAATACCGTCAAGGTCACCTGTACGGCGGCAAGCGGAGTGAAACGGACATACACCATAAAAATAACAAGAAAAGCTGCCTCTCAGACCTTGCAGCAGGGAGATGTGAACGGGGATAAGTATTTGACCGTTGTGGACGCTCTGCTCATACTGAGATATAACGCAGGCAAGACCCAGCTTGACTCCGCTCAGCTGAAACGTGCGGATATGAACGGTGACGGCAGCGTTGACGTTGTTGACGCACTTACACTGCTCAAAAAGATAAGCCAAAGCTAAAAAACAGGAGCGTTACCATTGCGGTACGCTCCTGTTTGCGGACTTATTTCATCATCATTGAAATGCCGTCCATTACATCGCCGATAGCTCTGATAGCACGTCCTGTGCGGCTCTTGAGCATCTTCTTTTCGCTTGATGTCGCCTCTGTGACTGCGTAAGCCACCGTTCCTGCGGCTATCGCCATTGAAACGCCTGTTATCATTGACTTCATCTTCATTGCTGTTTCCTCCTTTTTTCTTTGTAATATTATTTTTCGCAGAAAGGCGGCAGCTATGCCATGAAAATCAAGTCAGAGAGGCTGACGGTATTTTCCCCTGAAGGTTCGTATTTTTGTTTTGCGTTTAAAGATATATGAGAGAATACGCCGTGAATTTGTTTCATGTGTGATTAAAATTTTCACATTTTCATATGTAAATGCAAAAGAGATATGTTCATATCTCAAACGTTTAGTATAAATATTATTCATAGATCTGTCTCTTATACACATCTCCGAGCCCACGAGAC
>UQAR01000106.1 GCA_900539095.1 uncultured Ruminococcus sp. | reverse complement strand
CATACGATATTCGCCTTAGTCTCGTGGGCTCGGAGATGTGTATAAGAGACAGATACTATATCTCTGTATTATGTGTCCCTTATACTTTATTACTTTACGGCAATAAACGTTGGACTTGCTGTGTTCAATCTTATTCCTATCCCGCCTCTTGACGGTCAGAAGATACTGTCTTATTTTACAAGCAGTAAGGTAGACCGCTTTATGGCTCAGTATCAGAACTATATCTCTATCGCTTTTATCCTCCTTGTTATCACAGGTGTGCTCGACAAACCTATAGGCTGGCTGCAAAGCGGTATGTTCTGGATAATGGATAAGCTTACATTCTGGGTCGACCCGATACTCAATGCAATATTTTTAAAATAAAACTGTTCATGAAAGGAAAAACGTAAATGAGTGCTGCACAGTTCAAGCTGGATATGTTTGAAGGACCGCTGGATCTGCTCCTTCACCTTATCAGCAAGCACAAATTGAATATTTACGATATTGAGATATCTCTGCTCCTTGAACAGTATATGGAATATATCAACGACCTTGACCACGAGGACTATGAGGACGCTGCCGACTTTCTTGAAATGGCAGCCCGTCTTATTTACATAAAGACCTGTTCACTTCTGCCCCATGATGAGGAGTCAAAGGAGCTTAAAAAAGAGCTTGAGGGAAGAATAATTGAGTATTCCTTGTGCAAACAGGCGGCTCTCACGCTCCGTGATGATTATGTGGGCGATCTTGTGTTCGTCAGAGCAGCCGTAAAACTGCCTGTAAATAAGACCTATACCCGTGAGCATGACCCTCAGTGCCTTTATGACGCATACATGGGTATATCTAAAAAAGCCCGTAACAGCGTGCCGCTAAAGGCAAAAATGTTCGAGCCTATCGTTTCGCATAAGATAGTTTCGGTTACATCAAAGATAATCCATGTGCTCAAAAGGCTTTATAAGCACGGCGAGTGCGATATGGGAGATCTGTATGACGGCATGACGGAGAAGAGTGAGAAGGTCGCAACTTTTCTTGCTATACTTGAGCTGACAAAATCAGGCAGGATATTTTTAAATGACGATAATTCAAAGATATTCTTTAACCGTGCGTCAAAGAATAAAAAGGTCGAGTCGGATTTTGACAAGCCTGTTGTCATAGAAAATGAAACAGCAGAAGAGGTCACAGCCGAGCCTGAACCTATAGAAAATATACTTAATGATGAGCCGACTGAAAATGTTCAGGAGGAAGATGAGGAAGATACAGAACCTGAGGTCACTGTTCAGCCAAAACGTCACGCTGCTGCAAAGGCGGAACGAATTTCAAATGAAGTGGTCGCAGCCTTTGCACCAATAAAGTCTGACCGGGAGGTCATGGCTGAAATGGAAAAGATATCCGAGAAAATAGATAGTGTTACGGTACATACTGAAACTGTGGCGACGAAGGTGGAGAGCGAGCCTGAGCCTATTGACGAGGCTGCACTGGAAGAAATAAGGCTGCTTGAGCAGCTTGCGGATATCACCCCTGATACAGTGTTCAAGCCTAATTACTGGGCAAAGAGAAGATACTATTGGGGATATTCACCTGTTGGCGATGACGGCGGAAATAATTATTGGCGTTACGGATAAAATACGAGAAGGAATAGACTATGGAACTTTCAAATATACAGGCAGCTGTGGAGGCTGTGCTCTTCGCAAGCGGCGAACCTGTGGAGAGCGAGAAACTCTGTGAGGCGGTTGGTATCGTCAAGGAGCAGCTTGACGAGGCTTTGGACGCCTTGGCTGAGAAATACAACAAGGCTGAAAGCGGGATTGCTCTGCTGAACCTGAACGATTCATATCAGCTTGCCACAAAAGAAGAGCTTGCACCTTTTATAAAGGCGGCTCTTGAAATAAAGAAAAATTCTGTCCTCAGCCCTGCGGCAATGGAGGCACTGACGATAGTTGCATATAATCAGCCTGTAACAAAGGGCTTTGTGGAGCACGTCAGGGGAGTTGATTCGTCAGGTGTTGTTAATTCACTGGTGGACAAGGGCTTGCTTGCTGAGGCTGGCAGACTTGACCTGCCTGGCAGACCTATCGCATACAAAACTACAGATAATTTTCTTCGCTGTTTCAGGCTGTCAAGCCTTGATGATCTGCCTCCTATCCCTGATAAGCAAGAGCAGATAACCATTGACGACATCACAAAAGAGGACGAAATAGAAGAATAAAAAATGACCGTGAGGGGAGATGATAGCGATAATTGTGTTATGGATACTGCTTGGTATTATAGCAGTTATTGTTATCCTGCTGCATTTTTCCCTTACTGCACATATCGACCTTGATAAAAAGGGCTTTGAACTGCGAGTGCGGTATATGTTTTTTGACATTTACCCACGAAAGCCTAAAAAGCCGAAAGCAGAGAAATCGTCCAAGAATTCTGAATTGCCTGAGGACAGTTTTGATGATTTTGAGGAGTTTGACGATGACATAGAAGAAAGCTTGCCGACTGTGCCAACGACCGACGAAAAGCCTGTTGAGGCAGCGGTCGAAAAGTTTGCCGGTGAAGTGCAGAACGAGGCGGTAACTGAAAGTGAGGTCAATGCCGAGCCTGAGCCTGAGAAAGAAGTTCCAGAGGTTGAAAGCACTGATGTTCAGGAGGAGCATGAAGATGTTCCTACCACAGTGGACAAGCCTGAGGAAATAGTTGTCAAGCAGGAAAAAAAGAGCCTTGCAGGAAAGCTTTTTCACAAGAAAGACAAGGGCGAAAAAAAGTCAAAGCCAAGGACAAAGAAAAAGAAGAAAAGCAGCAAGCTTGATGAGCTGAAAGCTAAATATAAAACCGTAAAGCCGTATATCCCAATGGGCTGGAAATATTTCCGAAAGCTTTTGAAGGCAGTGCGTTTTAGCGACACCAAGATAATTCTTGATGTGGGAAAAGAGGACGCATATGACGCCGCAATGCTTTATGGAAAGGTACAGGCAGGTCTGTTCAACGGCATTGCAATGCTGGCTGGTATCTTTACCGTCAAGCTGAAAAAAGCAGATGTAAACTGCGTCTTTAATGAAAAGACGTTCGGATATGACGTTCATACTATAGTGAGGGTACGACCAAGCACTATCATAGCTATAGGTTTTTGTATGGGCGTGAATTTTCTGAAAATATATCTCTCAGGCAGACGAAAGAAAAAGCGTGCTGCCAAACGCCGTAAAAAAGAGCTTGCGGCAAAAGCAAATGAAATAAAGGTAACAAATTGAAATACGAAAGGTTGAGAAAAAATGAGCGAGAGCACAAAGATCGAAGGTCTTGTTAAGACCGCAATGGACAAAGTTCGTGAAATGGCTGACTGCGAAACTGTTATAGGCAAGCCTATCGTTACAGCAGACGGCACTACAATAATCCCAGTATCGAAAATATCGGTGGGCTTTGCATCAGGCGGTTCTGACCTGCCAACAAAGAGCACAAAGGAAACTTTCGGCGGCGGTTCAGGCGGCGGAGTGACTATCCAGCCTATCGCATTTATCGCAGTTTATAAGGGCGAAGTAAAGCTTTTGCAGCTTTCAATGAACGCAACAAAGGAAAATGCCATAATCAATATGGTGCCTGAGGTCATTGACAAGATAACTGATTTTCTCGGCAAGAAGTCTGATGATGAGGACGCAGACGAGGAATAATTTTACTGAATTTTAAAAGCACAAGTGAGCAAACTAATCCTTGAAATTGATTTTAAGGGTGTGGTTTGATTGAAAAGCGTGGCGGTATTTATATGTACGGTCATGATGATGTGCTTTTGCTGCATGAATGTCAGTGCTGACGATCTCAGCGAGATATCGGCAAAAAGTGCCATTGTAATAGACGGCGAAACAGGTGACGTGCTTTTTGAAAAGAACGCCTATGAGAGGCTGCCTATGGCGAGCACAACAAAGATAATGTCAGTGCTGATTGCACTTGAAAGCGGCGACCTTGACGAGCAGTTTGTGGTAGACAGCGAGGCGATAATGGTCGAAGGCTCTTCTATGGGACTTCAGGAGGGGGATAAGGTAACTCTCCGTGACCTGTGCTGCGGAATGTTGCTGCCTAGCGGAAATGACGCCGCAAATGCTGCCGCTGTGAGGGTGGCAGGAAGTATCGGCAAGTTCGTTCAGCTTATGAACAAAAAGGCTGAGGAGCTTGGATTAGAGGATACCCACTTTGTCACGCCGTCAGGTCTTGATGATGATACTGACGAGCATTATTCCACTGCGGCGGATATGGCAAAGCTTGCAGCGGAGACAATGAAAAATGAAGATTTCAGGGCTATATGCTGTCTTGAAAAAGTAAAGCTGTGTTACGGCGATCCGCCTTATGACCGCTGGCTAATGAACACAAATAAGCTGCTCAAAAGCTGCGAGGGCGTTGTGGGCGTGAAAACCGGTTTTACCGATAAGGCAAGAAGATGCCTTGTTTCAGCCTGCGACAGAAAGGGCAAGGAGCTTATTTGCGTTACCCTCAACGCTCCTGATGATTGGAATGACCATTCAAAGCTTTATGACTATTGCTTTGGATTTGTGTCTGAACAGCGGCTGCCGCTTGATAAAGACAGCTTTGACGTTGCGGCCGTGGGCGGAGTGAGCGACAGCGTGAAATGTAAGGCAGGGCAGGCAAGTGCAGTGCTTTTGAACGGAAGAGCGGCACAGGTGAAGTCAAAGGTCTATTTGCCACGATTTGTTTATGCACCTGTGAAAAGCGGTGACAAGATAGGGCAGGTCGTGTTTTATTACAAAGATGTGGAGATAGCACGGACTGATATCTGTCTCTTATACACATCTCCGAGCCCCCGAGACTAAGGCG
>UQAR01000105.1 GCA_900539095.1 uncultured Ruminococcus sp. | reverse complement strand
GAGATTCGCCTTAGTCTCGTGGGCTCGGAGATGTGTATAAGAGACAGCTATGACAGAGAAAAGGGCACGATCACAATTATTTTCCAGGTAGTAGGTGCATCTACAACTGAGCTTGCAAGACTTAATGAGGGCGACTATATCCATGACGTTGTTGGTCCTCTCGGCGTTGCCACAGAGTATGACGAGGGTATCAAGAGAGTTGCAGTAGTAGGCGGAGGCGTTGGCTGTGCTATCGCTTATCCACAGGCTAAGAAACTCCACAGCATGGGCGTTGAAGTCGACCTTATCGCCGGTTTCAGGAGCAAGGATATCGTTATTCTTGAAGATGAAATGGGCAAGGCATCTTCACATCTTCACATCTGTACAGACGATGGTTCATACGGCTATCACGGATTTGTTACAAACAAACTTCAGGAGCTTATCGACGGCGGTGCAAAGTTTGACGAAGTTATCGCTATCGGACCTGTTCCAATGATGAAGTTCGTTTGCAAGGTAACAAAGCCTTATGACATCAAGACACTCGTTTCACTCAACCCTATCATGATCGACGGCACAGGAATGTGCGGCGGATGTCGTGTAACTGTTGACGGCAAGATCAAGTATGCTTGCGTTGACGGCCCTGACTTTGACGGTCAGAAGGTAGATTTCGACGAGCTTATGAGAAGGAACTCAACTTATAAGGAGCAGGAAAAGGCTCACTTGTGCAGACTTACTGGAGGTGTAAGATAATGGCTAATATGAGTTTGACAAAGACTCCTATCGCAGAGCAGGAGCCAAAGGTAAGAGCTAGAAACTTCAAGGAAGTTACTCTTGGTTACACACCTGAGCAGGCTATGGAAGAGGCTCAGAGATGTCTTAACTGCAAGCACAAGCCTTGTATGACAGGATGTCCTGTAAGCGTTAGGATTCCTGAGTTTATCGCAAAGGTAGCAGAGGGCAAGTTTGAAGAGGCTTATGCTATCATCAAGACAACAAACGCTCTGCCGGCTGTTTGCGGACGTGTATGTCCACAGGAGCACCAGTGCGAGGGCAAGTGCGTAAGAGGAATCAAGGGCGAGCCTGTCGGTATAGGCAGACTTGAGAGATTCTGTGCAGACTATATGATGGACAAGGCAGTTGCAGTTGAAAAGGCTGAGCCAAACGGTCATAAGGTAGCTGTCGTAGGCGGCGGCCCTTCAAGCCTTACAGTTGCAGGCGACCTTGCTAAGCTTGGTTATGACGTAACTATCTACGAGGCATTCCATACAGCAGGCGGCGTTTTGATGTATGGTATCCCTGAGTTCAGACTTCCAAAGGCTATCGTTCAGCACGAGATAGACAACCTCACGAACATGGGCGTACATATCATGACAAACATGGTAATCGGCAGAGTTCTTTCTATCGACGAGCTTATGGGCATGGGCTATGAGGCTGTATTCGTAGGTTCCGGTGCAGGTCTGCCAAGATTTATGGGAATCGAAGGCGAAGGTCTTGTAGGTGTTTACTCAGCTAACGAGTACCTCACAAGGATCAACCTTATGAAGGCATACAAGGACGATTATGATACCCCTATCATGAAGTCAAAGAACGTAGCTGTTGTCGGCGGCGGTAACGTTGCTATGGACGCTGCACGTTCTGCAATGCGTCTTGGTGCTGAGCACGTTTATATCGTATACAGACGTTCAATGGACGAACTTCCTGCAAGAAAGGAAGAGGTTCATCACGCTCAGGAAGAGGGCATCGAGTTCCTCGTTCTTAACAACCCTGTTAAGATAGTTGGCGACGAGAACGGTCATGTAAACGGCATGGAGTGCATCAAAATGGAGCTGGGCGAGCCTGACGCAAGCGGCAGAAGACGTCCTATCCCTATCGAGGGTTCAAACTTCATTCTTGACGTTGATACAGCTATCATGTCTATCGGTACATCACCTAACCCACTTATCAGAAGTACAACTCCTGGTCTTGAAACAAATGACCACGGCTGCCTTATCGTTGACGAGAACGAGTCAACAACTAAGGAAGGCGTTTACGCAGGCGGCGACGCTGTTACAGGTGCAGCAACTGTTATCCTCGCTATGGGTGCAGGCAAAAAGGCTGCTGCCGCTATCGACGAGTATATCAAGAACAAGAAATAATTTCTTGCAAATGAAAATTATTTGTTAAAAGGCTTGAAGTTTGTGCAAATATCTGATATACTAATATAGTATTATTAGATTTGGAGGTCTTTTGATGAATTTGACAGCAATTATTTCAGTTCTGGCAGCTGAGCAGAGTTCACCTGCATCACTTGCCATGACTTTTATCCCACTGGTACTCATAATCGTGTTCTTCTATTTCTTTATTATCCGTCCGCAGAAAAAGCAGGATAAGAAAGACGCTGAGATGAGAGATAACCTTGAGATAGGTGACGAGGTCGTTACAAACGGCGGAATCGTTGGTATCGTGTTCTCTATCAAGGACGACACTGTTGTTATCGAAACAGGCGGCGACAGAAGTAAGATCCGTGTTAAAAAGTGGGCTATCGCCAAGAACGAAACAATTCATGACGGTGACGCAAAGTAAATATTGCTTTTAAGGGACGGGTAGTTTTATCCGTCCCTTTTTGTGTTCTTATTGTCCGTGGCTTTGAATATAATTTCTTTAGGATATTCAGTGTGGGGGTGTGGATATGAAAAACAACAGACTTTTTGGGGGCAGAAAGCTTTCTGTGCTGTCATCTACGGCAATTTCTGCCTGCGTGGGGTGCGGTGCGATATTTGTTGCTGTGCTAGCGTTTGCATATGTTATCACGAAGATAGACGCCACTGACCTTATGCTGTCGGTGATGTCAACGGCTGCTCTCGGTATCGGTGCGTATGCAGGGGGATATGTTTGCGGAAAAAGACAGCGTAAAAACGGTCTGCTTTCAGGAGTGCTGTGCGGAGTGTTTATTTTTCTTATTATCGTCATACTCAGTGCACTGTTTTCTAAGGCGGCGGAAAGCTTTTCTGTGCCTGCAAAGCTTGTGCTTACCCTTGTGTGTGCAGGCGTAGGCGGAGTTGTAGGGGTAAATTCTAAAAGCAGCCGATTCTGATAAGGATAAATATTTATACTGCATTAATCTTACGTTCATAAATCATAGTACGATATGTGCTATAATTAGTATAAATCAATTATTGGAGGTATAATCCTATGAAACATATCAAGACGATCAATAAGGCTAATCTTAAAAAGACTGCTGCTAAGGGTGGCTGCGGCAAGTGTCAGGCATCATGTCAGTCAGCTTGTAAGACCTCCTGCACTGTTGCTAACCAGAAGTGCGAGAGAGAGGCTTAATATTCCGATCTTTCTGAGGCGTGCGACCGTACACACGCCTTGCTAAAGGGGCATTTATATGTCCCTTTATTTTTGTATAAATTTGTATATGAATATAAATGCGAAAGGTGATTTTTAAATGATACACAAGTTTAAGCTTGGTGGCTTTAACGCTCTGTTGGACGTAAACAGCGGTGGAGTACATATTATAGACGATCTGACATACGATCTGCTTGACAATGTTGAGCCGCCTTTTGAGGAGAAATGTCCTGAGGACGTTGTGAGAAAGCTTTCAAAGGCATATAGTGCTGAGGATATCGAGGACTGCTATGAAGAGATAGTTTCTCTTTACAACGATAAGATACTGTTCAGCGAGGACGATTACGAGAAGTATGCACTTTCGGCTGTGGCGTCACCTATCAAGGCTATGTGTCTGCATATCGCTCATGACTGTAACCTGAGATGTAAATACTGCTTTGCGTCAACAGGTGATTTCGGTCAGGGAAGAATGCTCATGGACTATGAAACGGGCAAGCGTGCTATTGATTTTCTTATTGAGCGTTCAGGGGACAGAAAGTTCCTTGAGGTAGACTTTTTCGGCGGCGAGCCTTCACTGAATTTTGGCGTTGTGGAGCAGCTTGTTAAGTATGCACGTTCACTGGAAGAGCCGCACAACAAGAAGTTCAGATTTACTGTTACAACAAACGGCGTACACCTCACTGACGAGATGATAGACTTCATCAACAAGGAGATGTATAACGTTGTTCTGTCTATCGACGGACGAAAAGAAGTCAACGACAGAATGAGAGTGCGTGTGGACGGTTCAGGTAGCTATGACAGGATAGTCCCTAACTTCAAGAGACTTGTGGACAAGCGTCCTAAGAACAAGGACTGGTATGTAAGAGGTACATACACAAAGTATAATCTTGACTTCTCAAATGATGTAATGCACCTTTATGATCTGGGATTCGATCAGATATCTGTTGAGCCTGTTATGGCTGACCCTAGCGAGCCTTATGCTATCACTGAGGCTGACCTGCCGAGGATTTTCAAGGAGTATGAGATACTTTCCGAGAAGATACAGAAGATAAGGGACGAGGGCAAGTTCATAAACTTCTTCCACTTTATGATAGACCTCGATCAGGGTCCTTGTGCTATCAAGAGGCTGAGAGGCTGCGGCAGCGGCAACGAGTATGTTTCAGTTACTCCTGACGGCGATATTTATCCATGCCACCAGTTTGTTGGTATCACTGAGTTCAAAATGGGCAATCTTTACGAGGGCACATTCAACGAGGAAATGAAAGATATGTTTGCTCACGCTCACGTTTATAACAAGCCTGAGTGCAAGAAGTGCTGGGCGAAGTTCTATTGCAGCGGCGGCTGTAACGCAAACAACTACATTTACGCAGGGGATATCCACAACGCACACAAGCTTTCATGTCAGATACAGAAGAAACGTCTTGAATGTGCTATCATGATGAAGGCTGTTAAAATGCTTGACAGTGCAGAATGAATATAAATATTTTGTAAATTTTACGCATGGTAACTTTTATGTACATATATAAACTTAATATGTACTAAAACG
>UQAR01000104.1 GCA_900539095.1 uncultured Ruminococcus sp. | reverse complement strand
AAAGTCAAGGTTACCATAAGTGAACAGAACAGCTGGCGGATTTGCGATCCGTTTCAGTCTGTCGGGATAGCCCTCACTTTCGTAACAATAAATATTTATTCCAAGCTCTTCACAGTGTTTGACGATATCCTCAGCGTCTTTCACACTGTATCTGCTTATTCTCTGCAATTCCTTCTCACTAAGACCACTTATTGAGCGTTCATCGACCGCAGTATGAACTCGATTATATTATCATAATTTGCAGAAGTTTCCCATATACGCTTGCTTGACGGCGTGAATATAAGCACTGCTCTCAGCCACAATAAAATTCTTTCTCTATCCACGGCTGCCACCTCTGAACATTTCCCACAAGATGATAGTGCCTGCACAAGCAGCATTAAGGGATTCGATGTTGCCCTGCATTGAAATGGTCACACGTTTCTGACACATATCAGAATGTTCCTCAGGCAGTCCCCTGCCCTCATTTCCTATGACAACGGCACAAGGCTTGTTAAAATCAAATTTCGTGATATCTTCACCGTTTCTCACTACCGCAGCAGTGGTGATTATCCCAAGGTCATCAAATATCTTTGCGGCATTGCTGAAACTATCAGTGACAAATAAATCAAGCCTTGAAATACTGCCCATTGCAGAACGCACGACTTTAGGATTATACAAATCAACGCAGTTATCTGTCATTACTACCCCACTGACGCCTACAGCGTCCGCAGTCCTTAGCAATGTGCCAAGGTTGCCGGGATCTTGCAAATTGTCAAGGACAAGATACTTGCCATTTCTATCAATATTCTCAGAACTAAAAGGCAGGTCAACTTTGTGAGCAATCATAAAAATGCCCTGTGAACTTCCCTCGTCTGTCATTTTTGCAGCAAGTTCCTCTGATATCTCAAAAGCATTGTCAGGTCCAACGCAGGCAAAAAGATTATGGGTATTAAGCGTTTTCTCATACTTTTTCAAAGCTGACATGGTATAGAACACCGAATGTACCTTTATTCTTCCGCATTCAGCCTCATAAGCGGTGTCAACGCAGTTTCTTGCACCTTCAACAGCGAAAAGTCCATGCTCGTCCCTAGCTTTTTTTGAAGTCAAAAGCTTTCGGAAAAGCTTTATTCTAGGGTTGTCTTTACTATTAATATGCAAACTGCGTCACCTCTTATACTGAAAAAATATTGTCTTAATATACAACAAAACACGCAGGTTACAAGAACGTGCGTGTTTTTGACTATTAAAGAGCAGCCTTTGCCTTTTCTGCGATCGCTGTGAAACCAGCTGGATCGCTGATAGCTATTTCGGAAAGCATCTTTCTGTTAAGATTGATACCAGCCTTGTTTACGCCGTTCATGAAAGTTGAATAATTCATACCGTTCATCTTAGCAGCTGCTGAAATTCTTGTGATCCAAAGCTTTCTGAAATCTCTCTTCTTCTGCTTTCTGCCGATATATGCATACTGACCTGACTTCATTACAGCCTGTTTAGCCATTTTGAAGTGCTTGCTCTTAGCACCAAAGTATCCCTTAGCAAGCTTAAGAGTCTTATTTCTTCTCTTACGAGTCATCATTGCTCCCTTTACACGAGCCATAGTTATTACCTCCTGAAATTTTTAATGTTTGATTTTCCCTACAACTCGTTTATTTGTAAGGGATAAGAGCCTTTACGTTCTTGATGTTAGTATCATCTGCATAAGCTGCACCACGCAGGATTCTCTTTCGCTTGTGATCCTTCTGTGTAAGTCTGTGTCTTTTGTTTGTGTGCTGGAACTTAACCTTACCGCTACCGGTAACACTGAAACGCTTCTTAGCACCAGAATGTGTTTTGATCTTTGGCATTGTATTTATCCTCCTTATTATTTTACTTGTTTACTTTCGGAGAAACGAACATCACAAGACTGCGTCCCTCCATTTTTGATGGCTTGTCAACAACGCCGACCTCGGAGATAGCATCTTTGAACTTAGTCAAAAGTTCTTCACCGAACTGTGGGTGAGCGAAAGTCCTCTTCTTGAACCTTACAGAAACCTTTATCTTATCTCCTCCGTTAAGGAATTTAACAGCCTGATTGACCTTTACATTAAAATCGTGAGTGTCGATCGTAGATGACATTCTAACTTCTTTGATCTCGATCACTTTCTGATTCTTTTTCGCTTCCTTCGCACGTTTTGTCTGCTCAAAACAGAACTTACCGTAATCCATTATACGGCAAACCGGCGGTGTAGCCTGTGGTGCGATCTTGACAAGATCCAGATCTTTCTCTAATGCAATTTTAAGAGCCTCGTCAGCACTTAAAATACCAAGCTGATTTCCGTCAACATCAATGACCCTGAGTTCTTTATCTCGGATCTCTTCGTTGATCTGATGTTCCCTGTTGCTAATGACGCAGCACCTCCAAAAATAAAATAAAACGGGCACAGAAACTATCCGTACCCGCATAAATCACATTGATATGCAAATTCATGTTGACCTTTTTACTACAGCGAACTGTGCTGAAGGTGAGAACGGACATTGTTCTGCTTTGTTTACCATGATATTATACTACATTTTCTTTTGCTTGTCAATACCTTTTCGCAAAATATTTCAAAAAATATTTTTTAGGATATCCAAGCACTCTACCTTAGCATTATATCACATTTAAAGCTTGATTTCAACCCCTTTTCTCAGCCAAAAAGAATAAATATAACAGCTTTTTATTTTTTCTCCGAGAATTATCTCAAAGGCAGCCTTATACAGTGCAAGCTGTGTTTTATAGCCCATTAGCTGCGATATATCCTTAAACCTGTCTGTCTTGTAATCAACTATTACATATCCGTCAGGCTCATGGAAGATACAGTCAGCTATTCCTTGCAGCATACCGCCGTTGCCGTTATATTCTGGGAGATTCTCGCTCAGATCAAGATCGCTCATAGAAACAAGAAATTTCTTTTCACGCATTACGTTGTCAGACTTTTTCATACGGTCATAAAAATTCGATGAGAAAAACGCCTCCACTGCATCTGTATACACACCTTCAGACTCTTTTTTACTGAAAAATCCCTGCGTGACAAGCCTTTCAAGCTCATTTTTAACGCTTTCATGAGCCTTATCGTAATCCGCAAGCTCCATGAACTTATGCGTGAATGTACCCTTTTCCGCTGCTGACAGCTTATCGAGTTCATCATCAAGTCTTGGAAGATTTGGATAGAATTCAGGTTCACTTTTCTCATTCTGCTTTTCTTTTTCGGTGGCAGTGATCTCGGTAACTGTCATTTTTGCAGGCGTCATGACCTCTGATCTGTCATATTCAAATGAAAATTTATCCATTAATTTTCTTAATAGACTTTCGTCACATTCGGCTTTTTGCGGTGCTATCTCTTCTGCCTGTTCTTCATCTGTCGCTGTGATATCGCACACATTATAGACGATCTCAGGTTCAGAATAGCCGTCACCATTCAAAGCAACATGGTCTGTACCAAGCCATGTTGTAAGCTGTTCGCCAGTGCTGTGTATTGCAAGTGCAGCCAATATCCAGTCAAGCATTGTCTTGCCGTCCGAAATGATATCTTCAAGACTGTCACTTTGCTTTGAATAAATATTTCGCAGCCTGTTAACTATTTTGATTTTATTGTCTATAACACTTTCAAAAGTGGTTTTACCGTTAACGTCAGGTGCAAAGCTGATAAACAGCCTTTCCTTTGCTCTTGTGCAGCCTACATAAAGCAGACGGAGTTTTTCACTTTTCTCTTCGGCTTTCGATGCCTTTGAAAGTCTGTCATAATAGAGCGTAGTTTTTTTCATGAGTTTGCTGTTGTCCATGAACCTGAATGCAAATCCCAGTTTGTTATGAGAACAATAGCCGCTGTCATTTTTAAGCATCGGTATATCGAGCTGACTGAGAAATACAAATGGATATTCAAGACCCTTTGAGGCATGGTATGTTTTTATGTAGACCGAGTCAGAACCCTCTGTGACGGTCATTGCCTGCTTAAAAGCTTTTTCATTTTTTGATACAGAATCTATGTAACGCAGAAATCCCGTTACGCCCTCCTGACTGTTCTGCTCGTATGAGGCAGCATATTCAAGGAGCAAACGCAGGTTAGCACGCTTTTTGTCGGCGTCAAGATACAGTGAAACTATACCCATGAGGTCAGTCATATCATAGATTTTGCGGATAAGCCGCTCCAAACCCATGCTCATAGAGAGATAACGCAGCGAATTGATAAGCTCGTTAAACTCCCTGCATTTATCCTGCAACGCCTTATTGTTAAAGTTTATGTACTTTGCCTCTTTTTCATGACCATTTTCTGATGAACCTGCCGCCGCTATGATTTGGTAGATATGATTTCGCAGCCGGCTGTCAGGTATTTTTGCCTTTTCTGTAACTTCTGCCATTTCGTCAGGCGTAAATCCCATTATAGGCGACATCATGACCGCAGTCATAGCAATGTCATTCATAGGATTATCGATCATTCTGAGCATATTAAGCACCAGCGTTATTTCTCGTGATTTTATATAACCGTCAGTATCCTCTGAATATGCTTTCAGTCCAACAGCCTCAAGAGCCTTTGCCGCACATCTTACCTCTTTGTTTTCTTGTACCAATATGCAAAAGTCACCTGCACGGCATGTCCTTGAAACGCCATGGTCAAGAACCTGCTCACCGCTGTCCAGCATTTGTTTTATCCGCTGAGCTATCACGGTGTTTTCCACAGAGTAACCATTGACCTTTTTATAATCCTTATCATTTTTTATAAGCATTATTTCAGTAGGCTTGTTGTTATCATCATAAAGCTCGCCATAACGCAGCTCTTCGTTGTCATCATAATCCACCTGACCGTTGCGTTGCGTCATCAGATAGTGGAAAAGATAGTTTACAAAATCCACCACCGACTCACGACTTCTGAAATTCTTGCTAAGTGTGATAGACTCAAGCTGTTCGCTGTTTTCTGGCGACAGTGCGTCATTTCTTGTTTTGCTGAACAATTCAGGATTTGAAAGTCTAAAACGATAGATAGCCTGTTTGATATCGCCAACGACAAAAACGTTTTTTCCCATTATGTTAAGGTCGTCAGAATCAGACAGTGAGCGGAAAACAAGTTCCTGGAGATTGTTTACGTCCTGAAATTCATCTATGAATATAAGCTCTGTCTCTTATACACATCTCCGAGCCCACGAGACTAAGGCGAATCTC
>UQAR01000103.1 GCA_900539095.1 uncultured Ruminococcus sp. | reverse complement strand
TCGGAGATGTGTATAAGAGACAGTTATATGATAATTTATACAGAAAATTTTTATGGAGGCGACTTTATTATGAAAATGACTGTAAGTCAGGCTATGGTTGAATGTTTGAAAGCTGAGAACGTAAAAGTCGTCTTTGGCTATCCCGGAGCTGCTATCTGTCCTTTTTATGACGCTTTGCTGGATGCTGAAAACGACATCAAGCAGGTGCTCGTGAGACAGGAGGCTAACGGCGGTCATGCGGCTAACGGCTATGCACGAATTTCAGGCAAGCCTGCGGTCTGTATCGCTACATCAGGACCGGGTGCAACTAATCTTATTACTGCTATTGCTACCGCTTATGCGGATTCTATACCTATCATTTGCATAACAGGTCAGGTCAATACCGACCAGATAGGCTCTGACGTTTTTCAGGAGGCTGACATAACCGGCTCTGCTGAACCTTTTGTAAAGCATAGCTATCTTCTTAAAGACCCTGAGGACACTGCGAGAGTGTTCAAAGAGGCTTTCTATATCGCAGGCACTGGCAGACCGGGCCCTGTTCTTATAGATATCCCTATGGATGTTCAGAAGTCTGTTATCGACTTTGAGTATCCTGACAAATGCGAGATAAGAAGTTATAAGCCTACCACAAAGGGCAACTACGTTCAGGTAAGACGTGTTATGGCTGCTTTGGAGGAGGCTGAAAAGCCGCTTATCTGCATCGGCGGAGGCGTCTTTGCCGCTCATGCTGAGAACGAGATAAGAGAGCTTGCAGACCTTATGCAGATACCTGTTATCACTACTATGATGGGCATTTCTGTTTTCCCTGATGATGACCCGCTTTTCTGCGGCATGATAGGCACGCATGGAGTGAAAATGGCTAACGCCGCTGTGAACGAGTGCGACGTGCTGTTCCTTGTGGGTGCAAGAGTTGGCGACAGAGCCGTTAAAACGCCTCTTGCCCTCGAAAAAACTACTAAGATAATCCATATCGATATCGACCCTGCGGAGATAGGCAAGAATATCGGTGCAGATCTGCCGCTGGTAGGTGACGCAAAGCTTGTTTTGCAGCAGATGACCGAGCTTGCAAAGCCTATGAAACATGATGAGTGGATAGCTCATATCAAGACTTTGGGCGGCGAAAGAAAGTATGTTGAGCCTTCACAGGGCACTGTCAATCCGAGAGTGTTTATCGACAGACTTGCAAAGAAAATGCCTGCGAACGTTACTGTTGTGGCAGACGTTGGACAAAATCAGATATGGACTTGCACAGAGTATAAATTCCAAAAGGAAGGCAGACTGCTCACTTCAGGCGGCATGGGCACAATGGGTTATTCAGTGCCTGCGGCGATCGGAGCAAAAATGGCTGACCCTGACAGACCGACAGTGGCTATATGCGGCGACGGTGCTTTTCAGATGTCGTTCATGGAGCTTGCAACAGCCGTTCAGTTCGGCGTTGACATAAAGGTGGTAGTAATGACAAACAACCGCCTTGGCATGGTAAGAGAACTTCAGACAAATGGCTATCATGACAGACAGACTGCCGTTTTTCTTGACGGTTCACCTGACTTTATCAAGCTCGCTGAGGCTTACGGCATACCTGCAATGAGAGTTTATGACGATGCGACCATGGAAAAGGGCGTTGAGATGCTCGCCGAGCATAAGGGTATATGCCTTGTGGAAGTCATTGTGGATAAGGATATGCCAACGCTATAGGGTCAATATTTTAACTATCTGTAGCGTTTACAGTATATAGCTTTTGCGTTCAAGAAATCTTAATAATAAGCTGATATAATAAAAAACTAAGGAAAGGTTTCCTTTGGAGGTTAATTTATGAAACATACGATCTCAGTTCTTGTGGAAAACCACAGTGGTGTTCTTTCAAGAATTTCTGGACTGTTTTCAAGACGTGGTTTTAATATCGAGAGCCTTGCGGTAGGTCCAACACATGACCCTGCTGTTTCAAGGATAACGATAGTTGCTGACGGCGACGAGCATACAGTTGAGCAGATAGAAAAGCAGCTCAACAAGCTTATCGAGGTCATCAAGGTAAAGACATTCGAGGCTAATGAGTATCTCGCAAGAGAGCTTATGATAGTCAAGGTGTCGGCAGCTGCAAACAGACGCAGCGAGATAATGACTATTGCGGATATCACAGGAGCTAAAGTCATGGATATAACTCTTACGACAATGACATTGGAGCTTTGCGATACATACGCTCACCTTTGCAGATTTGAAGAGGTCATCGCACCTTACGGAATAATCGAAATGGTAAGAACGGGCACTATCGCTATAGAGAAAGGCTCTGACACATTCAACGCAAGCAAATAAACTTTGATTATATAGCTGCAAGGCTACATAAAATAAATCTAAAATTTCTGAATTTGGAGGAATTAACAATGGCACAGGCAAGAATATTCTATCAGCAGGATTGCGACATTAACGTACTCAAGGGTAAGAGAGTTGCCATTATCGGTTACGGTTCACAGGGCCACGCTCATGCACTCAACCTTAAAGAGAGCGGCGTTGACGTAGTAGTAGGTCTTTACGAGGGCTCTAAGAGCTGGGCAAAGGCTGAGCAGCAGGGTCTTACAGTTATGACAACTGAAGAGGCTGCAAAGACATCTGATATCATCATGATCCTTATTCCTGATGAAAAGCAGGCTGCACTTTACAAGAAATCTATCGAGCCATACCTCACAGAGGGTAAGACTCTTGCATTCGCACACGGCTTTAACATTCACTTTGGCTGCATCGTACCACCAAAGAACGTTAACGTTATCATGATCGCTCCTAAGGCTCCTGGTCATACAGTACGTTCTGAGTATCAGGCTGGTAAGGGTACACCTTGCCTTATCGCAGTTGAGCAGGACGCTACAGGCAACGCACAGGATATCGGTCTTGCATATGCACTTGGTATCGGCGGAGCAAGAGCCGGTGTTCTTGAAACAACTTTCAGAACAGAGACAGAAACAGACCTCTTCGGTGAGCAGGCTGTTCTCTGCGGCGGTGTTTGTGCACTGATGCAGGCTGGTTTTGAAACACTTTGCGAGGCTGGTTATGACCCAAGAAACGCATACTTTGAGTGTATCCACGAGATGAAACTCATCGTTGACCTTATCTACCAGTCAGGTTTCGAGGGCATGAGATATTCTATCTCTAACACAGCTGAGTACGGCGACTACATCACAGGTCCAAAGATCGTTACTGAGGACACTAAGAAGGCTATGAAGAAGGTTCTGTCTGACATTCAGGACGGTACATTCGCTAAGGACTTCCTCCTTGATATGTCTGACGCAGGTTCACAGGTACACTTCAAGGCTATGAGAAAGCTCCACGCTGAGCATCCTTCTGAGAAGGTTGGTAAGGAGATCAGAAAGCTCTACAGCTGGAACAACGATGACGAAAAGCTCATCAACAACTAATTTGCAAACAAATATTATTGCATAAAAAGAGAACGACTTGCAAATGCAGGTCGTTCTTTTTTTGCCTAAAGAAAAAATGGACGAAAAAAATTTTTTTCGTCCATAAAAAAATCAGCTCTTGCTTGTTTTAACGTATGACCAGCCATTGCCGAGGTTATTTTCTACAGCTGCCGAGCTGAGCGGTGAATAGTAAACGTAGTAATAGTCATAAATGGTATAGAACTTCACTGTCAATCCATCGCAGTCGATATATGTGATGTTTCTGCGTTCAAGCTCTTCAAGTTCTTTCTTCACAGACTTGCAGGCATTGTTTTCAGTGAGCGATTTAATGGAGCATTTGCCCTTTGGTAGTGTCGGCTTTTCACATGAAATGCTTTCTATCATAAATTCCGCAGTCGTCTGAAATGTGGTCTTGTTGTCGTTGAAAACAGACCTTATGGTGCTTTCGCTCCTCATATAATACTGATGCCAGAAACCAAGCCCCACTGCGATAATAATGACTATCCATATTATCCATTTGACTTTTCGTCCCGTTGACCATTTGCGAAGTTTGCCGTCAGTGCCGATGTCCTCTTCGTTTATAACGGGGTTTATCTGTTCGTTCATTTTTTCAGGAACGCCTCCAGTCTGTAAATAGGCATACCCATGTCGGAGAATTTCTTTTCATACTCCGTCACGATATTGCCCTCAAAGCCGCTGTTGTGCAGGTCAAGAGAAATGTTTTTAAGCCCATAATCCGCCGCAGAAAATTCCTCCAGTGAGAACTCAAAGAAGTGCATATTATCAGTTTTCTGATATATTTCGCCGCCCTCAACAAGGATACGTCTGTATATTTCAAGGAACGCTCTGTATGTGAGCCTGTGGCGTGCGTATGTATTTTTTGGATAAGGACAGCTGAAATTAAGATAAATGCACTCCACTGACTTTTCAGGGATAAAGCAATCCAGATATTCAGCCTCGCCTCTTGCAAATCTCAGATTCGGTATGCCCTCGTCTATAGCCATTTGTGCGGCGTCAACTATAACGTTGCTGCTTTTCTCCACTGCAAGGAAATTCTTGTCAGGATATCTTTTTGCTATCTCTCTTGCAAACTGACCCTTTCCGCAGCCTATCTCCAGCACAAGGGGATTGCTGTTGCCGAAAACCTTCTCGAAGTCAATAAGCTGTTTGTTTGACTTGTCCTGAAAATTCTTTTCGTCACGGTCAAGATATAAAATTTCATCTCCGCAGGCCTCAAGACGTGCCTCAAGATTTTTCTTTCTTCTCATTCTCATATGGGATAAACTCTCCTATTTGTTGGTATATTTGTGTATAAAGTAATCCTTGTCAGACGTCACTTTCAGCCACTGAACGGCTGAGCCTGTGAGCATATTTTCGTATGGATACACCGTCAGCATGACCTCAGGGCAGTCCTCGCCGCTGAAATGAGGCGTAACCTTGAAAGCTATCTCGCAGTTGAGCCGCTGAATGACCTCTTCCTCTGTGAGCTTTCTGAAAAGCACAGAGCTGTCCTTTTCGGTGATAGGTATTTTAGTGAACTTTGCCTGATATATCTTCTTGCCGTCCTTTTTGGTGACAAGGGCAAAGCCGTGTTTTACAACGGTTATGTTGCCGCCGTGGTTCTCATAGTATTCAAGGTCTGAGAATTTCACACGTCCGTCATTGACCGCCTCGCCTGATATCGAAACGCAAAGTCCCTTGTTTGATGCCTTTCCTGCACTCTCAACGCCGAAAGCAAAGGGCAGACCGTCTATCATCTGTCTCTTATACACATCTGACGCTGCCGACGAATTAGACGGTGGAGATCTC
>UQAR01000102.1 GCA_900539095.1 uncultured Ruminococcus sp. | reverse complement strand
ATTATGAACCATATAAAAATTTATATTCACAAAATATCTATGTGATTTATGACAATCTTACAAATTAAAACTAAATACCGGGGTGCGGTTTGGGTGATATAGTGAGAAAATTGTTATTATTTGTTATGCAAAGATGTTTGTTATTACGAAAACGTTTTATGTTATATTATACCATTGTGCACAGATTTTGAAAATAGGTTGTGAAAACTTAAATTATTTTGCTGAAATTAATTGTGCAATGTGACAAAAAGTCCTGTTCACAAACAGTGAAAAAGTTCTGAAAATTAATTTTTTATAAATAAAATATGGCGAATACCATTGACAAACTAACTTTACTGTAGTATAATTTCTGTAGAAAGTACAGAAAACGTTTGCGTTATGAATGATAGAAGATCACAGATCAGAAGGTTGTATAGATTATAATGAATATTATGGAGGTCACGCTGATGATGAGCATCAATTTTATGGGTGATAACGGTTTTATGAAGGCACTCGAATCTGTTGGCGTTACTGCTCAGAGCAGTATAAGCAGCGAGAAGATCACGGGCTGTTTCAAGTATGTTACGGCTGACGATATGTGCATTATCACGGGCTACTGCGGTGACAGTCACATTGAGGTGCTGGAGCTGCCTTTTGAACTTCGTGGCAAGGAAGTCGTTGCGGTTGCAGGCGGTGCTTTTGCTCATCTTTACGACCTGAAATGTGCTGTCATTTCAAAGAATGTTGCGGCTATCGGAAGAAAGGCTTTCTACAAGTGCTGCTCACTTGTGAACGTGACTATTCCTGAGAGCGTAAGATTCATTGGCGAAATGGCATTTTGCGGCTGCGAATCGTTGAGATTTGCGGTGATCCCTGAGGGTGTTGAGGCTGTTCTGCCTTTCACTTTCTACAACTGTGACAGTCTTGAGAGGGCTGATCTGCCTGAGTCCATAAGGGTCATTGGCGAGTCTGCTTTCGGATTCTGTTCTTCAATGAAAGAGATAAATCTTAATGAAAATATAGTTTCTATAGGCGATGCAGCTTTCCAGAACTGCATTTCTTTGAACAAGCTCGAGATACCAAGTGCAATGACTGAGATAGCTGAAAATGCCTTCACGTTCTGCTCAGGTCTTGAGGCGGTAGCTATACCATTCGGCATCGAGGCTATTGGCGACAACGCATTTTTTGGCTGCTCATCGCTGAAAAAGGTGGATATCGCAGGTTCTGTAAGAAAGATCGGCGAATGTGCATTTGCTCTTTGCGAAAGACTTGAGAGCGTTTATCTTCCTGACTCAGTAAGCAGGATAGGCGAGAGGGCTTTCGCTCAGTGCACTGAGGTAAAGACAGTCAGGATATCGGGCAAGGCTGCATACATCGGCAGCGAATCTTTCCACAACTGTGAGGCTTTGAGAGAGGTCGTTATCCCTTCATCTGTGAAGAGGCTCGGCAGAGAGGCTTTCACGGGCTGCTCTGAGCTTAGGAGCGTAGTTATTCAGAGCGGTGCTGAGGGCATTGCTGAGAGTGCATTTGAGAAAAGTGCGGCTTTGGTAACGGCTGACGCTGTTTCGACTCTTGATGACGGTCAATTCCAGATCGCCGGTGCTGTTTTTGCAGCTGACAACAAAAATTTCGCTTTATAAAAATATATAACCTCTGGATCTGGGCGGTAGCTTAACGGCTGCCGCCCTTTTTCTTTTCAGTAAGATAAGCGGTGCATTTAGGTGCGTGGCGGCGTATACGAGAAAATTGGTGATAAAAAAGCGGGCGACCTAAAGTCGCCCCTACAATGTCTATATACAAAAAAATACGCTCTGCGAAATGCAGAACGTATTCAGTGGGGTGGGTAGTGAGATTCGAACTCACGGTCTTCAGTGCCACAAACTGACGCGTTAGGCCAGCTACGCTATACCCACCATACATATTAGAAGAAAATACTCGCAGCAGACTTTCGTCTGGAACGAGTTGAATGGTACGCCATACTGGATTCGAACCAGTGACCTACCGCTTAGAAGGCGGTTGCTCTATCCAACTGAGCTAATGACGCATATTGTACTCATGTACTATACACGCAGACTTAGGATAAAAGTCTGTAAGTATATTGGAGCGGGTGATGGGAATCGAACCCACATGACCAGCTTGGAAGGCTGGAGTTCTACCACTGAACTACACCCGCATACTGCCTGACATGGCGTTTCGTGTGGTCTTTCAAGCTTACCGCTCAATCAACGATATTTATTATACCACAGCAAGTGCCCTTTGTCAAGCACTTTTTTATATTTTTTTCGCACAAATCTAACTTTGTGCATTTTTCCTTATTTCGACTTCTTATGTTGTTTCATTTTATTCACTATAACATCTTTGAACAAAAAGCCTATTATTGCTGCCACAAATGCGATACCAAGCACCACGAGTGCTGCGGTGAAGTTACCGTGCTTTACGTTGCTGCCAAGGACGGTGGACATCATTATTGCGGGAAGTCTGCACGGCATCACATAGTAGAAAAAGTCCTTTTTGCTTATTGGGGTAAGTGGGACGATATAGGAGATAACGTCCTTTGGTATGCCCGGTATAAGGTAGAGGATTATGAGTATCATGGTGAGCTTTTTTTCGTTTTGCAGGAACTTGAACTTTTTAAGCTGCTTTTCATCCACGAACGCCTCTACTATCGGTCTGCCGAATTTTTTCACAAGCACAAATATTGCCATTGTGCCTAGGAGCGTGCCCAAGAATGACAACAGTCCTCCCCAGAACCAGCCGAAGAGCACTCCGCCCACCACCTGTATAGGCGGTATGACTGCTATGACAACTTGCAGGGCTTGAATGAATGTGAAGATGAGCACGCCCACAAAGCCGCTGTAGTTATCCAGTTTCTGCTCCAATTCTGCCATGCCGTCTTTACTGTAGAGTGCTTTCACAAGTGGGATACACGCCACGGTAGCCACTGCTATGACCGCTATTATTGCCACAAGGCTTATTATCTGTATTTTTTTCTTATGCCTTGCGGTCTGTATTTTTGCCTCGTCTAAAATTTCTTTCTCTTGTTCTTCGTTCATAAAATGTCACCGTCATTTTCTTCTGAGTATTTTTTTCCTGAACCAATTTATGTACATATCCGTCAGCTGTGTAAGTGCGTAGTCATAGATAAAGAAAAACAGGTTCGCCGCCAGCCACAATACCAAGACGGCGTATTTTCCGAACATCTCCATGCCCTCCAGCATATCCACTGAGGTGAAGATATACTGAAAAGCCAAAAAGAATATGACTATCGCCACATTGAACACTGCAAGTTTTATTGCCCACACCAACAGGTGGTTTTTCTTTTGGTCGAGATAATATTTAAGTATAGGATAATACCCCATGAACAGTATGAAAAGCAGTGTTGCCTCGTAATTCGGGGTGACAAAGATGCTCAGGAGGCTCACTGCACAATAGGTGGCTATCGCCCAGTTTTTATTGACTTCGACTATCATCACCACCATCATAAAGCCTGCGAAGGTAGGTATGGTATAATCGAGCATGGGGAGAAATCCGCTGCAAAACATCATGAGCAGGCACACGGCGGAGCATATGCCGCCTAATGCTACACGGAAGGCTATTTTATTTCTCATGGGTCTTTAGCAGCACGGTATAAGGTCGCCGCCCATCATTTCACAGCAGCAGTCTGCACAGCAAAGGGAGGAACAGCAGTCAGGGCCGCTCATGCCGCCTGCTCGGTAGCCTTGAGTTGGGTTGCCGCTCATATAGCCGCTGCGTTGTCTGTTCATTTGTGCCAGCACGCTTTGATACTCCATATTATCAGGGTCGAGCTGGACGGCTCTTGTGAAGTTGTTATAAGCCTCATTGAGCCAACCTCTGCGGTGGCAGATAGTGCCTTTGAGAAAATACCACTCGGCATTTCTTTCGGAGGCGGACACGTTATCAAGTATCTGATCTGCCTGAGTATAGCTGCCGCTTTGTATAAGACTTCTCAAATAGCCCGAGTCAAAGCCCTGTGAGGAAGCATAGCCGTCATAGCCGCTGCCTGCGGACTGGTATCCTCCGCCACGTCTTGAGGTCATTATCTGGTCATAGGCGGCGTTTATCTCGGTCATTTTCTCCTCGGCTACATCTGCGAGGGGGTTATCCTGATACTGGTCGGGGTGATATTTTTTCACAAGCTCTTTATAGGCTGCTTTTATCTCGGCGTCTGAGGCTGTTGGTGAAACGCCTAATATTTTGTATGGGTCTTTTGAGATCATTGATCTTTATTTCCTTTCCTGTTATTGCGGAATTTTCCGCTCTTTATTTGAGTATAGACATTTTTCAGTCCAAGATACACGATATTATCAAGTATATCACGATATCGCTCAAGGTCGAGCTTGACGTAGATATCTGCCATTTCGCCCAGTGTGAAATTTATGCTGTCATCACAAAAGGCATGGACTTGTTTCAGATAGTCCGCATTTACGCCCTCGGCAGTTGGAAATTTGGTGAGGAGCGGATTATAGCTGCCGCTTTCGTTATCGTCGGGCAGGTCGTCCAGAGCGTCGCAGATATAGATAAATCTGCCAAGCAGATAGCCGAAACGTTCAAGGAGAGGTCGGCGTTGGTCATGTTTGCTTGTAAGTCCGCCTGCGACGGCTTGCATCATAAGTGCGGTAGGTTCGCAGGCAAGGTCTATGCCTGCTGTTTTTTCACGCTCTATTTTATTTTGCAGCGTCATTGCATTTTCAACGACAGGTGCAAGTTCAGGATAGAGGTGAGCCGCTTTTTTATAGGGCTTTTTGAAAAACGGCAGAAGTGCTGCTGCGGCAAGTTTGCCTTTTATGCCCTTATCGGCTATATCGTCACGGAGCTTATGATAGGTGAGTATCACGGCGGCAGAGGACGTATATTTCAAGTCGCAGGTACATTTTGCACACATTGTTTTTTTGAAAGGGTGTGCAATGCAACGCTGTTTTTCGGCATCAAGCTTTACGCCTCTCACGGAGAGATCCATAAGGGAGAGAAATGCGAAATCGTAGCTCAGGGTAAAGCGTGTGACAAATCCATAGCGTCTGCCCATATCCTTGCAAAGTCCGCAATAGACAGCTTTATATATATCATATTCAAACATTCTCATATAAGGTTTGAAGGGGCGGACATATCCGAACATAGGCACTCCTTAGGTTTTCGTTAATATACATTATAAAACACGATTGTGTATATCCCGTGAAATATCTGTCTCTTATACACATCTGACGCTGCCGACGAAT
>UQAR01000101.1 GCA_900539095.1 uncultured Ruminococcus sp. | reverse complement strand
ACGAGATTCGCCTTAGTCTCGTGGGCTCGGAGATGTGTATAAGAGACAGGCTCAGATGGGGGCTATTCTCATCGAGATGCTGTTGACTGACAAAGACAGTCCTGCTCTTAAAGAGATAAATCAGATCATGGTACAGTGGCTGTGCAGAACTAGGGAAAAGTCAGATCAGGAGGTGTAAAATATGTCAAACATAGCAAATAAGTGGTTCGATGAAAATTCTACAGGGGTACTCAATTTTGTGGAAGACCCGCAGGGTCTTTTAACTACTGACGCAGGACACGTCAGTGGTTGCTATATGGCAAGCATTTCGTGGAACAGATATGGAGAGAGATTTAAAATCCCTATGTATGTGGGAGAGTCCATTGATGTGCAGTCGAGACTGAAGGAGCATTGCAAACGTTGGTTGGGAAGGTATACCAAATACTGGACTGGTATCACTGAGTTCGAACTTATAAACAATATTGTGAAATTCAAGCTTGAACTTGTGGGTAAAGAAGAGGACTATGAGAAGAGAAAATTGCTAGAAACGCAGACTATTATGAAGGAGAAACCTTACTTACAAAGCTGCGACTATCCAAAGTACGATACTACATATTCTGGAGCAGACCTTGCTATCATACCATTCAACGATACTAGGAGGCAGGCTTTCTTGGCTGCCCTGAACAAAAGAAGTGTTATCCGTCATATAGATGCAGACGCTTGCTAGGTCAAAGGCGAGATACATATGAATAAATAAAGCTTATGGTGCTTAAAAATGTTTTAAAACGAAGTATAGTCGCTGGTGCTACTATGGCACTGGCGATTTTTTCTGCCATAAGTGCATATGCCTATGACCCCAATAATAGGTAATGGAGAATAGTCTTAATAGGAAAGTGTATATCAATAAGGTATGATATATTTATTGTACATTTTTCGGACTAAATGGATAAAAAACAGTTTATCAAATGTTATGAACAAAAAAGAGCCGAGTGACCCTCAGCTCTTTTTTCGTATATATCCGTTTGTTTATTATCCCCAAACTTCTTCGGCGATCTCCTTAACAAGAGCAAGCTTTGCCCACTGTTCCTCCTCTGTGAGCTTGTTGCCTATCTCGCAGGACGCAAAACCACACTGTGGGCTAAGGCAAAGTCTGTCAAGTGAGATGTACTTTGCAGCCTCGTGGATACGGTCGATAACAGCCTGCTTGTCCTCAAGTTCAGGTTTCTTTGATGTGATAAGTCCGAGAACGACCTTTTTGTCGCCGCTTACTGCCTTCAAAGGCTCGAAACCGCCTGAACGCTCGTCGTCAAATTCAAGATAATATGCACTTACATTTTCGCCTGCGAAAAGTGTTTCTGCAACGCTGTCATAAGCACCGCTGCTTGCATATGTTGAGTGGAAGTTACCACGGCAAACGTGTGTTGTGATAACAAGATCCTCAGGCTTGCCCTCGATAGCAAGGTTGTTTATTCTCAACAGAAGTCTTTTTATATCCTCAAGACCTGCGTCGTCAACTTCAAAAATAGCCTTTGCATTAGGGTCAACTATCATGCCCCATGAGCAGTCGTCGAACTGAATGTTGCGGCAGCCTGCTGCATAAAGGTCAGCGATGACTTTTCTGTAGCCCTTTGCGATATCCTGAACAAGCTCTTCTGTATCGTCATAATACTTCTTTGTGTTCTCCAGTGCGAAAGGCATTATCATCTGCTCAAGAAACTGTGCAGGTGCAGGGATAGTCTGCTTTGCAGCTGTGTTCTCGTCCTCGAGAGTCTTAACGAACTTGAAGTGCTCAACAAATGGGTGGTCGCCAACTGATACCTTGCCTGTGAGGTATGTATCGTCTATCATTGCGGCCTCGCCATGGAATGGCAGACCAGTCTGTGTCTTGCTGTGACCAACGCCGTTAAAGCCCCACATAAAGTCAAGATGCCATGTTGCTCTGCGAAACTCTCCGTCAGTGATGATATGATAACCAGCCTTTTTCTGCTTTGCAACGAGATCAAGGATAGCCTTATCCTCTACCTCTTTAAGCTGCTCGGCTGTGATAGTGCCGTTTTCAAAATCTGCTCTTGCCTTTTTCAGATAGTCAGGTCTGAGAAAGCTGCCCACAAAATCGTAGCGGCATGGTGCTTTGATATTATTGCTCATTTTTATTACCTCTTTTTCATAGTCTAATTCCTATCGGTTTACTAGTAATTAGTATAGCATAAAAAGATGTAATAGTAAAATAGTTTTTTATGTGGGTTCGGTATAGCTTTAGGCTATGACTAAGATTTTAGGTACAACACCTAAATGACCTGTCCGTAATTATCCTAGCGAAGATAAGCCCCAAAGGCAGAGCTAGTATTATCAGCAGAGCAGACGCAAGCCATGACGCAGATGTTTCAAGGGACATGACGCCCAAATTATAGAAAGCCTTGTAAAGATATAATCCCGGAACCATTATGACTATGGACGGAACGGTTATGGATATTCTCGGATAGCCCACATACTTTTTCAGCAGTGAGGCGAGTATGCCTGCGGTGAATGCCCCCACAAACGCAGCAGCTGCCGGAGGAAATGAAACAAGGTCAACAAGTTCCAATCTCAGAGTGTTTGCAAGTGCACCTATAACTGCCGCAGAGGCTGCAAGCTTGACAGGGCTGTTGAACATAACGGAAAATCCGAAAACCCCGCAGAAACTTGCTGCAAGTCTGAACAGTATGAACTGCCATAAGGTAAGGTGCAGAGGCAAAAAGTCCATTGGCGTAAGGTGCAGGATAAGTGCCATTAACCACGCCGTCATTGTGGCTACAATTATAATGATGAGGGCGTAGGTCAGCCGCTCGATGCCCGAACGCATATCGAGCTTTGAAAGGTCTATGCCGCTTGTGATGAACGGAAAACCAGGTATAATAAAAAGCATTGCACATATGTAGCCTGCCTCATGCTGCATTTTTATATTGAAAAGTATTTTCGCAAGTTCAAACAGCCCTGCATATGAAAGGCACGCCGCCGATACTGAGGCAACTATTCCAAGCACAAGGGTAAGGTGGTGCTTTGTGAATTTGCTCCGCACATAATTGCCAATGCCTGCACCGAAAAATGCACATATCATCTCGGTCAGTCCACCGCCAAGCAGGAATGTGAACGCTCCGCAGGCAAGTGCCGCCGCAAGACCCAAAACAGGCGGCGAGTAAAGTCCGTGTATCTTTTCGATATCGTCAAGTTCATTGTGGACCTGTTCGCAAGTCAAACTATCGCAGCGGCTGACAAAATCGTTGATGAAAATTTCAAGACGTGTTAGCTTTGAATTGTTTACTCCCGTGTTAGTAAGGCAAAGAGACTGCGAAAAGCAAGCCTCTCCGTCAAAACAGGTATAGTTTATGGACATAAGCCCGATATCTGCTGTGCAGGTCAGTCCCATACATTCCGACATGGTGTTCATGGAACTTCTCACACGCCACGCTCCCGTTCCGCAGGAGAGAAACATCATTCCCACCCTGCCTATAACAGAGGCTTTTTCTTTTAGGCTCGCCTTTGATACTGGCTCGTCCTTTTCGGCGTCTGTGAAATCGTGCCATGGGATATCCATGTGATTTTTCTTAACTATAGTTTGTGACATTCAGTATCACTTCCGTTTTTAAAGGTCAAGGCTGTCTGAGCCTGCTTTTTTCATCATTTCCTCACGGCAGGCAAGCACAATGCCGTCTATCTCGCTGAGGTGCATGAGCATTTTCTTTTCAAACTGATGAACAGGCAGTAAAACGCCAATCTCATCAAATGATTTTCCAGCCTTTTCGCCTGTTTCTTGTCCGTAATAGACCATTGCAGTTGGGGCAGTCTGCTGTATCTTGTGGAAAGTATTCCATATAACATCATAGGTCTGAGCCTCGGAAAGTCCAAGCTTTACAGTGTCAGGCAGGGCGTAAAGTATAATCACGCCACGTCTTTTGTCAACACGCTTTTCCTTAATGTTCATTCCGTCGGTATAGACCCTCATAAGGTCATATCCGTCTGCAAGATAAAGCTTTGAACGTGGTGCACAGCTGTGGTTTTTGTACACATCACGAAATTTCTCGAACTCATGCTTTGTGACAAGCTTTTTCTTTTCTTCAATGACATCGCCTTCAGGGGTCGTAAGGAGTTCAGGATTTTTTCCGGCTTTTCCGTGAAAACGCTTTGGTATAAGGTATGCCTCTCTCAGCAGATCGAAAAGACTTCTTCCACAAAGCTCCAGCAGAAGTGCACTTATATCACCGTTCGTATATGCGGTCAAAAGCACCTGCACAAGATGTTTTGGGTCAGGATCGGTCTGCATATCGTCGTCGTTAAGGTGATCGTAAAGCACGCTGCTGAGCCTTTCGCAAGCTCCTTCCGATGCCATTATCCTTGAAAAAAACTGTTCGACTTCATTTTCTTTTGGCAAAACTGTAGGCATATTATTATCTCCTTTCATGTATGTCATATCTCAGCATTTGCAAACATATTACACTTTTTCAGTATCATTTTTTGTATCTCTGTAGCGGCGGCATTGAGTTTTTTGTCTGCATTTTCTGCAAGAACGATGCTCCTCTTTGGAAACTCTTCATCAGTTTTCAGAATATAAACATCGCCGCTTTGTGCCATTGGTTCAGGTATAAGACCTATGCCAAGGTTGCTTTTCACAAGCGGCATTATCTGATCGGCAGTTGCGACCTCTATATCCGGCTGAAAATCTATTCCATGCTGGAAAAAGAAATCGGAATAGAAATCATATGTCCTTGTGTTTCGGTTAAGTGATATTATAGGGTGGCTGCAAAGTTCCTCAAGAGTGAGCGTTCGCTTTGCAAGATCCTTTAGCTTTGTGCTGCATATGATAAGTTCACGGAACTCTCTGAGCTTATGAAAATTCAGCGAGCCCTCTGTGCTTATCGGCGTTGTTACCACAGCAAGGTTTGCAATGCCGCTTTTGAGAGCAGTCAGTGCCTGAGGGGTTGAATGGTTCAGCAGCTTTATTTTTATTCCCGGATATCTTTCATGGAACTCATTGAGAAGTGGCAGCATAACGCCGTGAAGTGCGGTCTCCGTCACACTTATGGTGACAGTTCCGCTTTGCAGGTCGTTGGCTTTTGAGATCTCATCTTCGCCCTCTGTAATAAGTTCCACCGCCTTTGAGATGTGCTCGTAAAGTATCTCTCCTTCAGGGGTAAGCGTGACGCCGTTTTTCATTCGATTGAAAAGCGTGCAGCCAAGTTCTCCTTCGAGTATTTTTATCACCCTTGTGATATTAGGCTGATTTGTGAGCAGCACTTTTGCCGTTCTTGAAAAGCTGCGGTTCTTTGCGGCATAATAAAATATCTTATAATATTCGTAATTTATATTCACTTTATCACTTTCTTGCTACTGTCTCTTATACACATCTCCGAGCCCACGAGACTAAGGCGAATCTCGT
>UQAR01000100.1 GCA_900539095.1 uncultured Ruminococcus sp. | reverse complement strand
ATCTACACCGTCTAATTCGTCGGCAGCGTCAGATGTGTATAAGAGACAGGTTTACTATGATACAACAAATGCTAATAATACTTATACCTATATTTTCTATAATAAGAATTCCACAGGCAGCGGCACACAGTATGAGGTTCAGTATGTATATGCTGCATCTGACCCTGATCCGAACTATGCAGGCAAGAGCGTAGGTTCTCCGGTAAATGTCAAGAAGGGTGCACTTCTCAAGAATGCCCCAACACTTGCACCAAGAAATGGCTATGCAAACCCATATTGGCTCGATGAGGACGGAAAAACAGTTGACTTTACGGCAGGCGTAGTTATCAACCGCTCACAGGTATTTACTGCGGTTTATCCGCCAGTATCTCCTGTACCAACTCATATAGTAACATTTAAGAATCTTGACGGTACTGTATTCAAAGAAAATGCTTGCTCTGAGGGCGGTCCAGCTACAGCTCCGGGAACACCTAAAGATTTTGACACTAAAAAGCAGGATTGGATCGGCTGGAATACTAAGTCAGACGGCACAGGTGATACACCTGATAAGGTAACAGTAACTGATGATAAGCTTGTGTTCTATCCAATAGTTAAAAACAAGCATAAAGTAGAGTTTGAGGTAGAGGGTACTATTGACACCGCCAATACAACTTATGTTTCAGACGGTGGCACAGCATCTTATCCATCTTCAACACCTCCAACATCTTCGGATTCCAACAAGTCATTCAGTAGATGGGTGAAGAAGGGTACATCTGATGACATTTCAACTGTTCAGATCACTGGTGATACGGTATTTGAGGCTGAATTTGTAACTAGACCATCTATTACAGCTGATCCAAATGCAATTATTACTGTTATTGATTATGACAAGTCAAATACTTGTAAAGCTATGTTCATAAAAGGTTATAATACTACAACATCAGTATATGTTGAGGGTAACGACACCCCAATTTTTACAAAGGAAAACTTTCAAGAATGGATTGACATAAGTGCTTATGTTGGTACAGATACACGATTCATTATTAAGTCAAGTTTCTGTTATAGCAATATACAAAATTATGCTGAATATCAAATTCAGTTTTGTGATACTATAGGTTCTTGGACTTGGGTAAAAACAGGACTGTTAAAGGCAATCGATTCCTCGTGCCTTGGTCAGGTTTATTATGTCAAAGTATAATTTTCTTTTCACAATCAGACCCCTCCACGGGTCTGATTGCTGAAAAAATCCCCTTAACAGAAAAACTTCTATTAAGAGGATTTTTTGAGCAAAAAAATTCCGCAGTATCAAACTGCGGAATATGCAACTATCTTATTATCAGCATTGCCTCGTTCATCATCTCGTTTATACCTGTAAAGTCCATGTACCATGAGCCGATCTGCTCTGAGTATAATGCCGCTACAGCTATTCCGATAGAGAGGTATGGACCAAATGCAAATACAGATTCACCGTTGCGGTGCTTTTGGATAAGTCCACCGATCGAACCGGTTATCAAACCAATAAGCAGTGCTACCAACGCACCCTGCATTCCGAGGAACAACCCTGCGGCTGCCATGAGATATACATCTCCCATGCCCATGGCTTTCTCGTGTGTGATAAGACAGATAATAAGCAGCGGCACGCTCACAATGAAAAATCCGATAATGTGCGATCTCAGCGTCAGTCCTGTCTGATCTTTGCAGAATATGTATTCTGCAACGCCAAGCAGACCTATGAATATCACCACATATGTGTTGATGAGCTGCGTGTCCCAGTCCATGAAGAATACAACGATAAGGGCAGAGAACAAAAGACAGACAAGTGCCGCACGCAGAGGATTGAAGATACCATTGAAGTGATAGAATACCCATAAGTAGAGCAGTGCGTTGAGCAGCTCAACTACTGTGTATCTCGGCGATATCTTTGCTCCGCAATTTCTGCATTTTCCACGCAGTATGCACCAGCTTATTATCGGTATAAGATCACGCCGTTTGATAGGTTCTCCACAGGTCATGCAGTGAGAATTGCGTTTGATAAGGCTTTCATTGTTCGGCAAACGGTATATGCAGACATTAAGAAAACTGCCTATGCACGCTCCGAAAATGAACACAAATACATAAATGATTATGTATGATAAGGTTAAATTGTCCACAGTGATCCTCCTTTGGATACATAAGTTAATATATTAATTTTATCATACTTTCATGAAGATTACAATAGATAATATGATTTTTTTGCGGCTTTTGAACCGCAGCAGACGTTTCCGCAGCGTCATACCCCTAAATTTATGCGGAGGATTGGAGTAATATATATGAGAAACGGCCCTATCGGTCAGTATCTGGTTCAGAAAGGTCTTATAACTGAAGATCAGCTACAAGAAGTCCTTGCTAAACAGAAGGAACAAAAGGGTAGACTTTTCGGTGACGTTATCATTGATATGAAACTCGTTACCGATGTCCAGTTCTGTCAGGTCCTTGCCGAGCGACTGAATGTGTCCTATATCGACCTTGATAATACTGAGCTTATGCCTGATATCGTCAAGAAGATACCTGAGGCGACAGCAAGAAAGTATAACGTCATCGCAGTCAGCAAAATAGGCAAGCGTATGACCGTTGCAACTAATGACCCTATCAACTTCTATATTTTCGAGGATCTCCGTGTTATCACAGGCTGTAGCATAACACCTGTCCTTGCCACAAAGTCATCTATCAACCGTGCAATCGGTAAGATGTACTCCGAAGGTCAGGTTAGCTCCGTTGTTGACGAGGCTACAAAGCAGAAAGAGGAAGAGCTCAACCTCGAAGAACTCAAGGATATCTCCGAGGAGAGAATCGAGAACGCTCCTATCGTTAAGCTTGCTACCGCTATCGTCGAGAACGCACAGCGTCAGGACGCAACGGATATCCATATCGAGCCTTTTAAGGACAAGACCGTTATCCGTATCCGTGTAAACGGCGACCTTATCGAGCTTATGACTCTTTCCGCCGCACTTCATACTTCGCTTGTTACCCGTTTCAAGATCTTGAGCGGCATGAATATCGCCGAAAAGCGTATCCCGCAGGACGGCCGTATGTCACAGGTCGTTGACGGCACAACTCTTGACCTCCGTGTATCTAACCTTCCGATGGTATACGGCGAAAAAGTCGTTCTCCGTATCCTTGCAACAGGCGATATGTCACTGAGAAAAATTACCGACCTCGGTATGACAGATTATAACTATAAGAGATTTGAGGCGTGCCTGAAAGTACCGCAGGGAGTTGTCCTTGTAACAGGCCCTACAGGTTCAGGTAAATCTACCACACTTTACGCCGCACTTGGCGAAATATCTAAACCAAGCAACAACGTTATCACCGTCGAAGACCCAGTCGAGAAGAAGATAGAGGGCGTAAACCAGTGCCAGATCAACGAAAAAGCTGGTATGACATTTGGTGCAGCACTTCGTTCTATCCTCCGTCAGGACCCTGACATCATAATGGTCGGAGAAATGCGTGACTCGGAAACTGCTGAGATCGCTATCCGTGCCGCTATCACAGGACACCTTGTGCTTTCAACACTTCATACAAACGACGCCGCATCTACTGTAACAAGACTTGTGGATATGGGCGTTGAGGCTTACATGGTCGCAACCTCTCTTATCGGTATCGTCGCTCAGCGTCTTACAAAGGTGCTTTGCCCTGATTGTAAAAAGCCGAGAATGTCAACTGAGGAAGAAAATGAGCTTATGGGCATCGACCATTCAGTTCAGGTCTATGACCCATGCGGCTGTCCAAAGTGTAACAATACAGGTTATAAGGGAAGAACCGCTATCCACGAAATACTTCTCGCAACACCGTCCATGCAGGCTCTTATCACAAGGGGAGCAAAAGCTGATGAAATTCAGGAGCTTGCAAAGAAAGAGGGCTGCCACCTGCTTAGAGATAACGTTACTGAGCTTGTTCAGGCAGGAAAAACATCTATGGACGAACTTATCCGTGTAACATATGCTGTATAAAAAAGATATATATGGAGGTAAATACTAATGGCAATCGACATTAACAAAATTCTTGATGAGGCAAGAGCACTGGGCTGCTCCGACTTGCACTTCACCGTAGGTATCCCACCGATAGTAAGACAGGGTGGTAACCTGAGAAAGCTTTCTTCCTATCCTGATATGACTGAGATAGAAATTCTCAAAATATGCGAGGATATGTGTACAGATAAGCAGCGTCAGTCTATCAAGGACCACATTGATACAGACTTTACATATGTATCATCAAGAGGTTTCCGTCACCGTGTAAACGTGTATCGTCAGAGAGGCAACACAGCTATCGCTCTCCGTCTTTTGAGAAACGATATCCCGACCCTCACAGACCTTGACCTTCCTCCGATCCTTGCAGAATTCTCAATGCGTCCTCGTGGACTTGTTCTCGTAACAGGCCCTACAGGTTCCGGTAAGTCAACAACTCTTGCCGCAATGATCGACCATGTAAATATCCATAAATCAGCACATATAATCACTATCGAAGACCCTATCGAGTATATGCACGCTCATAAGAGATGTATGGTAAACCAGAGAGAGATCGGCCCTGACGTACCGAGCTTTTCACTTGCCCTCCGTGCAGCCCTCCGTGAGGACCCGGACATTATCCTCGTAGGAGAAATGCGTGACTTTGAAACTATCGAGGCCGCAGTAACCGCCGCTGAAACAGGACACCTTGTTATGAGTACACTTCATACAACGTCCGCACCGTCAACTATCGACCGTATCATCGACGTTTTCCCTGCACACCAGCAGCATCAGATCAGAACTCAGCTTGCCTCCGTTCTCGTTGGTATCTGTACTCAGACACTTTGCCGTACATTTGACGGAACTAGCCGTGTAGCTTGCTGTGAAATACTCAACGCAACAGACTCCATCAAGGCTATGATCCGTGACGATAAGGTGCACCTTATCGGTTCAGCAATGCAGACCGGTAAAGCAACAGGAATGCAGACCATGGACCAGGAGCTTGCAAAGCTTGTTCGTTCAAGAACTATTTCTATGGACGTTGCTCTTGAGAAGTGCGTAAACCCACAGGATCTCAAGAGATTTATCGCAGGCGGAGCATAAACCGCAATATAAATAATAAAGAGCGTTTTTACCAAGAAAGTAAAAACGCTCTTTTTGTTTACCTTTTTGTCAGCTCTTGACCTCGCTGTCATTGTGCCAAACATTGTTGTAAAGAAAAACAAGCACAGCCATTGCAATGATAATGAAATATCCAAGAAAACTCCAGCCGTCTGGAATGTCGCCAAATAGGAAATATCCAAGGATAGTTGTGAATATCAGCTGTGAGTAGTCATAAACCGATATCTCCCTAGCAGGGGCGTGAGTGTAAGCCGCAGTTATGGCAAACTGACCTCCTGCCGCACCGGCACCTGCACCCAGCAGACAAAGCAGCTGGAAAATCGTCATAGGGTGG
>UQAR01000099.1 GCA_900539095.1 uncultured Ruminococcus sp. | reverse complement strand
GTGTTCACCTAACTCACGCCCTCAGAATGTTTCCTCATACACTGTTACCTCGCAGGGTCTCCGATTTGAGATGAGACCCTTTCTACTTATACACGAAAAGCGGGTGGTTTGTTGCATAAAAAATGCAACAATTAATGAAATGTTGCCAAATTAAATTATAAATCATTTGTTTGCACAAATTTTTGGTGCGGGAATTGGGGAGATTGACGGGGAAATTTAACACCGGCCATTCTATCTGAAGGTAAAAATTTCAGCAAAAATTTTTATAGGTTGTTGTATTGTGATATATTGAAACGAACTAGTCAAAAAAGCTTTCGACATTTTTGTGGTTTGACTTGATTATTAGGGGAAAATGTGATAAAATTAAACTGTAGGTAAATTTGTATTTTACATAGATGTTATGAAAGGAACTTATATGAGATACGGACATTTATATAACAAGATCACTGTGGTGGCTCTTTCGGCGGTGCTGTCGCTGAGTGCGGTCTCTTGCGGTAAGCTTGACACTAGCAAGCTTGACGGGGACGCTTTGATCGTGGAGGAAACTGAGAGCAAGGCGGATAACAAGAAAGTCGAGGACAATTCAAGCAAAAAGGCTGCTGAGGTCAGGACAGAGGAAAAAGAACAGCCGAGCTACACTTGCTCGCTGGTATGTGTGGGCGACAATCTGATACATGACAACATTTATAATGAGGCTCTAAAGCTGGGCGGCGGTGACAAATATGATTTCACGCAGGCTTATGAGCACGTTACAAAATACATAGAGGGCACTGACGTGGCTATCATAAATCAGGAAACGTTGGTGACGGACAGCGTTGAGCCGCAGAGCTATCCTATGTTCGCCTCGCCGACGGCTGTGGGGGACAAGATAGTTGACATGGGGTTTAATGTGATATCTATGTCAAACAATCATGTTCTCGATCAGGGTGAGTCTGGACTGATAAGCTCTCTTGACTACTGGGACACTAAGGACGTTGTACACTATGGTGCTTACCGTTCGCAGGAGGACGCTGACACTATCAAGACCATGGAGGTCAACGGAATAAAGTTCGCTTTTCTGGGATACATGGAGCACACAAACGGCAATTATCTCAGCGGTGACGGTGCTCAGGTGATATATCTTGATGACGAGGACAAGATAAAGGCCCAGATAGAAGAGGCTGACAAAATGGCGGACGTTGTTGTAGTTTCCTGTCATTACGGCACGGAGATACAAAACGAACTGAACGAGCAGCAGACAGAGATAACGCCTAAGCTTGTGGAGTGGGGTGCTGACCTTATTATTGGTACGCAGGCTCACACCATTAGCACCTGCGGATATCTTGACAAGCCGGACGGCGGACAGGCTTTCGTATACTACGGTTTGGGCAACTTTATTTCCACCATGTATGACACAAAGTCGTTAGTGGGACTTATCGGAAAGCTCAACGTTATAAAGAATCCTGACACTAATGAGATAACTTTTGAAAATGTTAAGGCTATCCCGATCATATCACACTTTGAGGGTGACTCTTACTATGGTGACTGGTACAACTGCACGGTCTATCCTTATGCGGAATACACTGATGAGCTGTTTGCCAAAAACTACGTTGAGGGCTTTACCCGTGAGAGCGTGGAGGAATGTTTGTCTTACATACCTGATGAATTTCTCAGCATTGAATAGCTAATGACGGACAAACGCTATTTGAGAAATGGGCTGTCGAGTACGCCAGCCCCTACATCTTTGATTTATCCTATTTAATTATTTCTGCGGACGACTTTTTAGCCGTCCGCTTTTTTATGTTCGTATGACTGTTTGATGATTTTATGTAAAGGTTTACATATATCTTAATAAATTTATATAGTGATAATATTAATTCATGAATTATTTACATCAAAATATGCTCAATCCATTAAAATACTTACAGAGATTACTTTTTTACTATTGCAATTTAGGCAAATATGCTATAAAATATACATATAGGGGGAGGAACGGACTTCCCGATAAAATTTTCATTTTTTTATATTCTGAAAACTATTTTAATTTACAGGAGGGTTTATTACATGAAATTTGCCGACGGTTTCTGGCTCAACCAGAGAGGCTACGAAGTAAACTATGCAAATCAGGCTTTCGAGATCGAAGAGATCGAAAACGGATTCCTTGTTGTGGCAACACCTTTCGTTGTATACAACAGAGCTATGATGCTCGGAAGTGCTAACCTTGAGATCGCTTACACCTCAACTCAGGAGAACTGCGTTAAGGTCAGCATCACTCACCACAAGGGTCATGTTGACAATGGTCCGCACTTTGTACTTGAGGACAAGGGTTTCAAGCCACAGGTAACTGTTACAGACAAAGAGGCTGTGCTCGTTACCGGCGACACAAAGCTCGTTGTTTCTAAGGAGAACTGGAGCTTTACTTACTACTACAAGGACAAGAAACTCACAAGCGGCGGTTGGAGATCGACCGGTGTTATTTTCGAGAATGCTTACAAGCAGCAGGCAAGACTTCAGACACAGCTTGACGACACATTCTGGAGCTACCCTGCTGACCCTACAAGAACATACATCAGAGAGCAGTTCGACACTTCTGTTGGCGAATATTTCTACGGTTTCGGCGAAAAGTTCACAACATTCACAAAGAACGGTCAGAACGTTGAGATATGGAACGCTGACGGCGGTACTTGCTCAGATCAGTCTTACAAGTCTATCCCATTCTATCTTTCTTCAAAGGGCTATGGCGTATTTGTAAACAGCACTGACAAGGTTTCATATGAGGTATGCTCTGATACTGTTTCCAAGGTATCAATGACTGTTCCTGGCGAGAGCCTTGAATACTATGTATTCGGCGGTGCTAACCTCACTGACGTACTCAAGGGATACACTGACCTCACCGGCAAGCCTTCACTGCCGCCTGCATTCTCATTTGGTCTGTGGCTCACAACTTCATTCACAACAACTTATGATGAGGAAACTATCACTTCATTTATCGACGGCATGGCTGAGAGAGATATCCCTCTTCAGGTATTCCACTTTGACTGTTTCTGGATGAAGGGCTTTGAGTGGTGTAACTTTGAGTGGGACAAGTCACAGTTCCCTGACCCACCTGCAATGCTCAAGAGATTGCATGAAAACAAGGGTCTGAAAACTTGCGTATGGATAAACCCATATGTTGGCCAGCGTTCAAGACTTTTCGACGAGGGTATGAAGAACGGTTACTTCATCAAGAAAACTGACGGTTCTGTATTCCAGTGCGACGAGTGGCAGCCTGGTATGGCTATCGTTGACTTCACTAATCCTGAGGCTTGCAAGTGGTATGCAGGATATCTGAGAAAGCTCTGCGAAATGGGTGTTGACACATTCAAGACTGACTTCGGCGAGAGAATACCTACAAGAGATGTTGTTTACTATGACGGTTCTGACCCTATCAAGATGCACAACTTCTACACATATCTTTACAACGAGTGCGTATTCAACGTTCTGAAAGAATACTACGGCGAGAACAAGGCTTGCTTGTTCGCTCGTTCTGCTACAGCAGGCGGTCAGAAGTTCCCTGTTCACTGGGGCGGCGACTGCTCAGGAAACTACAACTCAATGGCTGAGGTAGTAAGAGGCTGTCTGTCACTTTGTATCTCAGGCTTTGGTTACACTTCACATGACATGGCAGGCTTTGAGGCTACTGCTACACCTGACATTTACAAGAGATGGGCTGCATTCGGTATGTTCTCATCACATTCAAGACTGCATGGCAACCAGTCATACAGAGTGCCATGGCTCTTTGATGAGGAATCCTGCGATGTTCTGCGTTTCTTCACAAAGCTCAAGGGCAAGCTCATGCCTTATCTGTGGGCTCAGGCTATCAAGACACATGAAGTCGGCGTGCCTGTAATGAGAGCAATGGTCATCGACTATGCTGACGACCCAACTTGCCTGACACTTGACAGACAGTATATGTTCGGCGACAACATTCTGGTCGCTCCTATCCTTAATGACGAGGGTATCGCTGAATACTATGTACCAGAAGGCAAGTGGACTGACATTATCACCGGCAAGGTACTTGAGGGCGGCAAGTGGTACAAGCACAAGTGCTCATACTTTGAGATACCTGCTCTTGCTAAGCCAAACAGCATTATTGCATATGGCAACTTTGAAAGGCAGATCGAGTATGATTATCTTGAGGGCACAACATTCACTATCTACGAGCTTGAGGACGGCAAGTCTGCTGTTTGCCCTATTTATGACACTGAGGCAAACAAGGTATTCGAGCTGACTGCTACAAGACACGGCAACAAGATCGAATGTGAATACACAGACACAAAGGCAAGTTTCAAGATCGCTGTGGCTAACACAGACAAGTCTGTTGAGATCGCTCCTAACTTCAGCGGCAAGGTAATTATTGAACTTTAATCGCTAAATAAAATCATCGCTCCGAGAGATCGGGGCGATTTTTTTTGCGTTCACACATAGAATCAAGGCAAATGAGCGTAAAAATTCTGTATATTTGCTCTTGAAGAATGGTCGATATTGGGGTATAATATAGATAGTACGATTTGAGGAGTAATTTTATGAAGTCAAGAATAAGAAGTGTTATACCGAAAAAGATTGTTGGCATAAATATCAGTCCGCAAAAGCGTGACGTAATTTCAGAAATTGCCAAAAGCGAAAACGCTGAGGCTGAGTTTTTCGGCAGCGAGGTATCGGCTCAGCAGGTTGGATATCTTTGCGGTTTCAAGGGCTTTGAAAGGTCTGAGAAAGTGGGAGAGGATATTGCTGACGAATGTCTTATTTTTTCAGGCATTGACAGCAGGTCGCTTGACCCGATACTGAAAAAGCTCAGGGAGAAAGGTGCAGCAGTGGAGCTGAAAGCCATTGTCACGGCACACAATCAAAGCTGGAACGTTGGCGAGCTTATAAAAGAGCTGCGGCGTGAACACCTTCACATGAATGGGGGCGACAGCGGTGAAAAGTAAATACAAGGCTATAATTTACATTATTTTATCGGCTTTTTCATTTGCATTCATGTTCGCTTTTGTGCGGCTTTCGGGTGATCTGCCGACGGTTCAAAAGACGTTTTTCAGAAACTTTGTGGCGTTGTTATTCGCTATCGGAGTTTTGAAAAAGAACCACATACGGTTTCGCATTGAGGGCAAAAAGAACAATGCTGTTATCTTTGTGAGGGCGTTTGCAGGCACGCTCGGTATGCTTGGAAACTTTTACGCTATAGATCATCTTGTGCTATCGGACGCATCTATGCTCAACAAGATGTCGCCGTTTTTTGTTATTATTTTCTCGTTTATTTTTCTCAAAGAGCGGCTCACGTTTTTTCAGGGATTCACGGTGGTTTGTGCGTTCATAGGCAGCTTGTTTATTATCAAGCCGAGTTTTCAGAACGTTGACTTCTTCCCTGCACTTATCGGTTTTCTCGGCGGAATGGGAGCGGGTCTTGCTTACGCCTGCGTGAGATACTTAGGACAGCATGGTGTGAACGGTGCGGTCACTGTCTCTTATACACATCTCCGAGCCCACGAGACTAAGGCGAATCTCGTAT
>UQAR01000098.1 GCA_900539095.1 uncultured Ruminococcus sp. | reverse complement strand
GCGTCAGATGTGTATAAGAGACAGGATGAAAAAACCAACCATGATAATAGGCAAAAAGCAGATCATTCTTGCAGGAATGACGCTGATACTCGGTCTAGCAGTGTACATAAACTATGCGGTATCATCGTCAGACGGAAAGATAAAGGCAACTGACGTTGTGAAAAGTCAGAGCGTTAATTATGGCGACGCACAGCTTGTGAGCACTGACAGTGCCTCAGATTATTTCGCACAGGCAAGAATAGACAGAATGAATTCAAGGGACGAGGCGGTAGAAACTTTAAAGAATATAATGAACGGCGGCGATTCGACAGAAGAAGAGAAGAAAGTCGCCGAAGAAGAGGCGTCAGCCATGACGGGTCTTATGGAGTCAGAAAGCAAGATAGAGACCCTTGTTAAAGCAGCAGGCTTTGAGGACTGCGTGGTCTATCTTGACGGCGATAACGCAAATATAGTTGTCAAGACCGACAGCGACGGACTTGTAGCTAGTGAGGCGGCACAGATAAAAGATATCCTGCTCAGCGAAGTTTCAGTTGCAAATGAAAACATCAGAATTTATGATGTAGAATAAAATTTGTCAGCAAATAAAAAAATCCTTCAAAATACTTGTAACTTATTGAGATTTATGCTATAATGGTTGTAAGTATAGATTGAAGGATTTCTTTTTTATATCTAAAAAGGGAGGCTCGGATAAATATGAACGAAGTTTCAAAGAAAGTAGAAAAAAGCCTGCACATAAGTCAGGACGTAATAGCACAGATCGTTACAAACTCAGTGAATGAGATAGAGGGCGTTTATGGTATCGCACCTGTTATGAAAACACCACGTCAGCTGTGGTTCAGGCAGGAGAATTTCGGCAATATCAGGATCGGTCTTGTTGATGACGTGCTTTCAGTGTCGATAGGGATAATACTTTGCCGTGGAGCTAAGGCAGTTTCCGTTGCCGAAGAGATACAGGATAAAGTAAAAAGTGCAGTCCAGAATATGCTTGGACTTACAGTCGCAAAGGTAAATGTGACTATATGCGGGGTTGACCTTTCAGAAAAGGAATAAACTCAGACAAATATAAAATGAAGGAAGTGTTTTTGTGCCAATAAAAAGGCGTGAAATAAGAGAATCAGCATTTTTGCTGATATTTGAAAAACTGTTCAGACAGGACGAGGAGCTTGACGATATTTTTATGTCAGCCATGGAAGTGAACGAGATCACTATTAATGATGACGTAAAAAAGCTCGTCGAGGGCGTTTGCGACAAGCAGGAAGAGATAGATGGTATCATCGGAAAATTCAGTAACAAAAGAACTGTTGAAAGAATACCGAAAATAAACCTTGCTATCCTCAGACTTGCTATTTATGAGGCGATATATGAAGAAAGCGTTCCTGTGAACGTTGCTATAAGCGAGGCAGTGGCTCTTGCTGGCAAGTATGCACTTGAGCCTGACGTTTCATTCGTAAACGGCGTGCTCGGCTCATTCGCAAAGGAACAAGAGGCAAAACAGTGAGTTTTGTTCTTGGAATAGACACAAGCAACTACACAACGTCATGTGCACTGCTCAACACAGATAATATGACCGTCAGGTCGTGTAAAAAACTGCTGCCCGTTAAACAAGGTGAGCGTGGATTAAGGCAGTCTGACGCTGTGTTTCATCATACAAAACAGCTGCCTGAGCTTATGGGGCAACTGTTTGACGAAAAGTATGATATAAGTGCAGTGGGTTATTCCTATGCACCAAGATGTGTGGAAGGTTCTTATATGCCTTGCTTTCTTGTGGGTGAAAATGTTGCAAAGGTGGTGTCGCTTGCCTGCGGTGTTGGAATCGAAAGAACTTCACATCAGGCAGGGCATATTCTTGCGGCACTTTATTCTTGTGGAAAGCTTGACATGCTTAGATCAGACAGACCATTTGCGGCCTTTCATGTTAGCGGCGGCACTACGGATCTTTTGCTGTGTGAACCTGACCATGACGAGATCATCAAAATAACTCAGATCGGCGGCAGCCGTGACCTTAAAGGCGGACAAGCCATAGACAGAACAGGCGTAAGGCTTGGGCTGTCTTTTCCATGCGGTAAAGAACTTGAAAAGCTTGCAGAGCAAAGTGAGCATAAGATAAAGCCTAAGGCGTCTGTTGACGGACTTTATTGTTCGCTTTCAGGGATAGAGAACCAATGTGGAAAGCTTATGGAAGAGGGCTGTGCAAAGGCCGATATTGCGGCATATTGTATCGACTGTGTAAGCCTTGCTGTTGAGAAAATGACGAAAAACCTTCGCCATGAGTATAAGGATATTCCTATTATTTATGCAGGCGGAGTAATGTCAAATAAATTGATAAAGAGCAGACTTGAAAAGTATGGCAGCTTTGCTGAACCTGAGTTTTCAAGCGACAATGCTGTGGGCGTTGCAGTTTATGCAGCTGTCAGAGAAGGGAAGATCGTGATATGAGTTCTGTTATTACTGTTTCACAGCTAAACAGATATATTGCGTCAAAAATAAGGTCTGACCTTAAACTCAAAGGCGTTGCAGTTAAGGGCGAGATATCTAATTTCAATATACATTATAAATCGGGTCATGCTTATTTTACTGTAAAGGACAGTACTTCGGCACTTAAAGCAGTGATGTTCTCAAGCTGTGTCTCAAGGCTGAAATTTGTTCCTGAGGACGGCATGAGCGTGCTTGTTATGGGCAATATAGAGGTCTATGAACGTGACGGCGTTTATCAGATAATTGCCACAGAAATCGCACCTCTTGGAGTCGGCGATATGCACGTTCAGCTTGAACAGACAAAGAAAAGGCTTGAGAAAATGGGTGTGTTCGACTTAGCCACTAAGAAGAAAATACCACTTGTGCCTAAAAAAATAGCTGTTGTTACGTCACTTACTGCGGCGGCATTGCAGGATATAATACACGTTACAGAACGGCGTTATCCTGTTTGCAGCATTGAGGTCTACCCAGCACAGGTACAAGGTGCGGCAGCGGCACAGACTATATGCAAGGCTTTGTCTACGGCTGATAAAAGCGGTGCGGATACCATAATACTCGCCCGTGGCGGCGGTTCAAATGAAGATCTTATGGTATTTAACGATGAGTCAGTCGCATTGGCAGTTCATGCTTGCAATACGCCTGTGATATCAGCGGTAGGTCATGAAACTGATACCACGCTTGCGGATTATGCAGCGGATATGCGTGCACCAACGCCGTCAGCGGCTGCGGAGATAGCAACGCCTGATAAAGCTGATATACTTAATGCTGTCAGTCTTTTGAAACAAAAGCTTGACAGGGCTATGGAACTGAAAATAGATAAAGCACAGTCACAGGTGGAAAACTGTGAAAAGCTGATAAGACTTTATTCACCGACAAAAAGACTGGAGCAAAGTGAAAAAAATGTCTGCGATCTGGAAAAAAGGCTTAATGCCATTATTGAACGCAGACTTGAAAAACTGTCGGCTCAGCTTGACGGTTACGTTAATTCGCTTAATATGCTCAGCCCATTCAATGTTTTGGGCAGAGGCTATGCTATAGTGCAAAAAGGCGACAGCGTTGCAGACAGCGTGTCAATGCTCGCTGAAGGTGACGAGGTAAATATCAGACTGTCAGACGGCAGCGTTGCTGCAAAGATAATGTCTGTGAAATGAAAGGCTGTTTGAAATGACTTTTGAAGAAAATCTTACAAGACTTAATGATATAGTTGGTCAGCTCGAAAATGACAAGCTGCCTCTTGAAAAGGCTTTGGAGCTTTACAAAGAGGGTATAGATCTGTCGGTTGACTGCAAAAAAAGCCTTGAAAGTGCAAAACTTTCCGTAAAGGCTATGAACGGAGATAATGGCAATGAATGACATGAATAAAGCTACACTTGATTATTATGTGGAGCTTATAGATAACAAACTGCTTGAATTGACGCACTCAAAGCCTGAACTTCAGGGTCAGGTGGTCGAGGCAATGGAATATTCATTGCAGGCAGGAGGCAAAAGGCTCAGACCTGTGCTTATGCTTGAATTTTGCCGTATGTGCGGAGAGCGTCAGCCTGAAAAGTATGCCGAGATAGCTTGTTCAATAGAGCTTATCCATACTTTTTCGCTTATACATGACGACCTGCCTTGTATGGATGATGATGACTACAGACGTGGAAAACCTTCCTGTCACAAGGCATTCCCGGAAAATATCGCACTGCTTGCAGGCGACGCACTGAACACTCTTGCTTTTGAAGTAATTGCCAACAGTGCAATGAATGGTGTTATATCTGCTGATAAGGCAGTCATGCTCATTTCTGTTCTTGCAAGGGCAGTTGGCACTGACGGCATGATAGGCGGTCAGGTCATAGACCTTAAATACGAAAACAAAGAAATAGATGTGGATACTCTTAATATCTTGCAGACCTGCAAGACGGGGGCACTTATAGAGGCTGCCTGCGTAATGGGAGTTATACTTGGGGACAAGCTTGAGGCTATCCCTTTTGCGGCTGACTATGCTCAGGCAATGGGCAGGGCTTTTCAAATAGTTGACGATATACTTGATGTAACAGGTACTTTTGAAGAGCTTGGCAAACCTATCGGCAGTGACGAGGAGCAGCATAAAAATACTTATGTGTCACTTCTGGGACTTGATAAGTCAGAACAGATAGCAAAGCAGCTCACTGTTCAGGCTCTGGGACATCTGAAATATTTTGAGGACAGTGTTTTCCTCACAGAGCTTACATCTGATATGCTCACAAGAAGAAGTTGATTTAAGATTGGAGATCTTGATATAATGTCGGAAATAAAAAAGCCGGACCTTTATAAAATGAATTTGCCAACAGATCTCAAAAAGCTTTCCATTGAACAATGCGAGGGGCTTTGCGGTGATATTCGGAAAATTCTCATAGATACGGTTTCAAAAAACGGCGGTCATCTTGCGTCAAATCTTGGTACTGTGGAGCTTACTATGGCTATACACAGGGTTTTTGAATCACCTAAAGATAAAATAGTCTGGGACGTTGGTCATCAGGCATATACACATAAAATACTCACAGGCAGACTTAAAGAATTTTATACCCTCAGACAGGAGAACGGCATTTCAGGTTTTTGCAGACCTGACGAGTCGGTGCATGACGCTTTTATAAGCGGTCACAGCTCTACTTCTGTATCTGCGGCACTTGGCATAGCCACAGCCATGAAACTCAGCGGAGATAAAACGCATCATGCAATAGCTGTGGTTGGTGACGGTGCGTCAACAGGCGGAGAACTTTACGAGGGACTTAACAATGCGGGTAAAAGCGACACAAATATAATCGTTATACTAAACTACAACGAAATGTCCATTTCCAAAAATGTAGGAGGAATGGCAAAGTATCTTTCGACCATGCGAACCAAAGAAAGCTATCAGCGAACAAAGGGAAAGATCGAGAGAATACTTGATAAAACGCCTGTTGTAGGAAAGCCTGTTAAAAATGCAGTGCGAAATTCAAAGAATGCAGTGAAGAACATGATATTGCACAGCACCATGTTTGAGGACCTTGGCTTTCATTACATAGGACCTATCAACGGTCACAACCTTGAAGAGCTTGAACAGGGTCTTAT
>UQAR01000097.1 GCA_900539095.1 uncultured Ruminococcus sp. | reverse complement strand
ACGAGATTCGCCTTAGTCTCGTGGGCTCGGAGATGTGTATAAGAGACAGTTATAGTATATATTAATTAGGGTGTTGAAATGCCTTATCGTATGCTGTAAGGGGGAATTTTAGTGTTGCCTAGAGAACAAACTGAACTGTTTGAAAAACAATGCCTGAGCGAGTATGCCTGCCTGTCGGTAAATTCCAAAGGACGTGCAGTGCCTGTCGAGCCTTGTCCGCTGAGAACGGATTTCCAGCGTGACCGTGACAAGATTCTGCACTGTAACTCTTTCAGACGTCTGAAACATAAAACTCAGGTGTATCTGTCCCCTGCCGGCGACCATTACCGTACAAGACTTACCCATACTCTTGAGGTCAGCCAGATAGCACGGACTATCTCAAGAGCATTGCGGCTCAACGAAGATCTCACCGAGGCTATCGCACTTGGTCACGATCTTGGACATACGCCTTTCGGCCATGCAGGAGAACGAGCACTTAACGAGCTTAGTCCCGAGGGCTTTCACCACTATGAGCAAAGCCTGCGTGTGGTGGATCTGCTTGAAAAAGACGGCAAAGGGCTTGACCTTACCGCCGAAGTCCGTGACGGTATATTAAAGCACACAAACATGATAGCCGACACGAAAGAGGGCTATGTGGTACGCTTTGCAGACGTTATCGCATACATAAACCACGATATCGACGACTCTGTCCGTGCAGGGATAATGGCGGAAGATGATATCCCGAAAAGCATCACAAAAGTGCTTGGCTGCTCAAAATCCGAAAGAATAACCACCCTTGTCACCTCCCTTGTGAACGGCGGTGCAGCACAACTTCATATGGACGATGAAGTCGCCGAGGCTTACATTGCCCTGCACAGATTTATGTTTGAATTTGTTTATACCAATCCAAAGTGTAAATCTGAGGAAGTCAAGGCTAAGGACATGATAGCGAAACTCTACGACTATTATGTTCACCATATAGAAAAGCTGCCTGCATTTTATATGAATCTCGCATATCAGTTCGGTATCGACCGTGCTATCTGCGATTACATTTCAGGCATGACAGACGGCTTTGCCATTGAGACCTTTAAAAATCTGTTTATCCCGCTGGGGTGGACAAAGTATTAGCATAGACCCAAGGAGGGAGAAAATTGCCGCTGCCTATAGATTTTATAGAAAGACTTAAAGCTGCCAACCCTATCGCAGAGGTCATGGGCAGTTATGTCACCCTCAAAAGAACAGGCAGAGATTTTGTCTGCCTCTGCCCTTTTCACAACGAAAAAACACCGTCCTGCCACGTTCACCCTGACAAAGAGTATTTTCACTGCTTTGGCTGCGGTGCCGGCGGAGATGTTATCACTTTTACAATGAAGTACAATAATCTGGACTATTGGGAGGCTGTAAAACTCCTTGCCGAAAGAGGCGGAGTTCCCCTGCCTGAGGACAGCGGATATGACAGCAGACGTACCGATACCAGAAAACGTTTCTACGAAATGAACAAGACCGCCGCAAGGTTTTTCTATCATCAGCTTAAAACACCGCAAGGCAAAGAGTGCCTTGATTATCTTATGAACAAACGTAAGCTGACGATAGATACCATAAAGAAATACGGCATGGGCTTTGCACCAAACAGTTGGTCTGCCTTGAAAAGCTATATGCTTTCTGAGGGCTTTACAGAAGAAGAACTGGAGCAAGGTTCGCTTATCTCACGTTCTCAGCGAAACACAAAAAACACCTTTGACTTTTTTGTCAACCGTGCAATGTTCCCTTTCATAGATCTTGCAGGTCATATCGTGGGATTTGGCGGAAGAGCGTTGACTGCTGACGATAAGAGAAAATATCTTAACTCAAAGGATACCTTGGTGTATTCAAAGAACAGATTTCTTTTCTCTATGAACTTTGCTAAAAATGCTGCTGTGAAAGATAAGACCATACTTCTTTGCGAGGGAAATCTGGACGTTATATCCCTTAATCAGGCAGGTTTCCAAAACGCCGTCGCCTCCTGCGGAACGGCTCTAACACCTGAGCAGGCAAAGCTTATCTCAAACTACGCCGACAACGTTGTTATATGCTATGACGCCGACGGTGCAGGACAGACAGCTACTGCAAGGGCTATAAAGATACTTGACGAAACGGGGCTTAAAACCACTATCATAAAAATGAATGGTGCAAAAGACCCTGACGAATATATAAACAAATTCGGTGCGGACCATTTCCGCCACCTGCTTAAAAAATCCGACGGTGCAATAGACTTTGAGCTTGAAAAATGCAAAGAGGGCGTCGATATGGATACAGACGTGGGCAGATCTGAATATATGCAAAAGGTCTGTCGGGTGCTTATTAATATAGGCTCGTCTGTAAAGCAGGAAATATATATAAATAAAATAGCTGCCGAACAAGGCGTAAGCAAAAACAGTATCAAAGCTGACATGGAAAAGATCATCAGCAAAGAACGCCGCCAATACAGCAAACGTGACTGGACACGAACTATCACATTTGCCGACAAACGTGATACCATAAACCCTGAGGCAAATAACCACAGGCGTGAATCTGCCGCCGAGGCTGGCATTATATACTATCTTTATAAAAATCATGACGCCTGCGAGGATATCCTAAAACGGCTGCCGCCTGATAAATTCGTCACCTCTTTCAACCGACGTGTTTACGAGAGCCTGACAAACAAGATAACCGATCTTCAGGATTGTTCTGTGTCCTCTTTCAACGGTGAATTTTCCCCTGAGGAAGTGGGTAAGATAACGGAGATACTGGAAAATTACAGCGAACTTGGCGTTGACGCAAAGGTCGCTGAGGATTACATAAATGTACTGCTTAGCTACAAGCCAAAGGAAAACCAGGAGGAGATGTCCGACGATGATTTCTTCAAGGCTTTGGAGCAAATGAGAAACAGTAACGACCCGATGTAAAAATTGAGAATGGAGTGCTTGAAATGACAGACAAGAAACAGATACTTGATAACCTTATGGAACACGGCAAGGCAGCCGGAAAGCTTACCACAAAGGAGATAACTGACGCCCTTGAAAAGCTCGACTATGACGTTGAGCAAATGGACAGCTTTTATGACAGCTGTGCCGCAAACAATATCGAGATAATCGACGATATCATTCCTGATGACAGCCTCGATATCGAAAATCCTGAGGACGAGCTGGATCAGGAGGGCGTTGACATATCCCTTTCAACGGACGGCATCGCTATCGACGACCCTGTAAAGATATACCTCAAAGAGATAGGCAGAGTGCCTCTGCTTACTTCTGAGGAAGAGATACAGCTTGCAGAAAAAATGTCCAGCGGCAACGAAAAGGACGCTAAAAAAGCAAGAAAGAGACTTGCTGAGGCTAACCTCAGACTTGTTGTTTCCATTGCAAAGAAATATGTTGGCAGAGGCATGAGTTTCCTTGACCTTATCCAGGAAGGCAACATGGGTCTTATCAAAGCCGTTGAAAAGTTCGACTATAAGAAGGGCTTTAAGTTCTCCACTTATGCAACATGGTGGATAAGACAGGCTATCACAAGAGCTATCGCAGATCAGGCAAGAACTATCAGAATACCAGTTCATATGGTTGAAACTATCACAAAGGTAAAGAAAGTTTCTTCACAGCTGCTCCACAAAAACGGTCACGATCCTTCACCAGAGGAGATAGCTAAGGAGCTTGACATGAGCGTTGAGAGAGTAAGAGAGATAATGCGTATCGCACAGGACCCTGTTTCTCTTGAAACACCTATCGGCGAAGAGGAGGACTCACATCTGGGCGACTTTATCCCTGATGATGACGCTCCGGCACCGGCTGAGGCTGCGTCACTGGTTCTTCTTAAAGAGCAGATAAATCAGGTGCTCTCCACTCTTACAGAGAGAGAAGAAAAGGTACTCAGACTGCGTTTTGGTCTTGAGGACGGACGTTCAAGAACTCTTGAAGAGGTCGGTCAGCAGTTCAACGTAACTCGTGAGAGAATACGTCAGATAGAGGCTAAAGCCCTCAGAAAGCTCCGTCACCCTAACAGGAGCAACAAGGTAAGAGATTACCTGGATTGATTTTCGGAGGAAATAAATGTTTATTACACTTGAGGCGGATTACGCAGTAAGGATAGTATCCGTACTATGCCGCAAAAAGGAGAAAATGGACGCCAAGACCATTTCCAATGACGCCTGCGTTACTCTGCGGTTCGCACTGAAGATACTGAGAAAGCTTGTTGCAGCTGATATAGTGAAGTCATATAAGGGCACTCAGGGCGGATATATCATCAACAAAGACCCTGCACAGCTGACCCTGAAAAATGTCCTTGAGGCTATAGAGGGTACATATTATTTTTCAAGATGTCTATCCCCTGAGGGTATCTGCAACAGAGGTGCAGACGGTATCTGCTGTTATCAGAAGGCTTTCAACGAGATATCCGAAATGGTGCGTGACAAGCTTGACACATATACCTTTGCGGAGCTTATCGCAAATTCTGAGGAATTTAACCGAGAGGATACTGCTAATGAAATGCAGCAAGAAATTCAAGCTTGACAAAGAGGCTGTCGAGAGGATAGACAGCGAGTTTGACGACCGTGACTTGTCCGACTATACTAACTATGAAGTGTACGAGGAAGAAAAGCCACGTCACCGATTTTTGAAAAAGCTTATAATACGTCTGCTCATACTGTGCGGGATACTGCTTGTGATAAATCTTGCGGTGCTGCTTTATACGGGCAAACTTTGGTTCAACGAACCTAAAAAGCGTGACTACCCTGTGAGGGGTCCTGTTGTGACCGATTCAATGGGAGAGATACGCTGGAAGAATTTTGCCAAGCAAAATATACAGACTGCGTATATCAGAGCCACCAAGGGCACGACCTTTGAGGACGGTGCTTTCCGTGACAACTGGAACGGCTCAAAGGATACTGATATAACGGTGGGTGCATACCATGTGCTGGAGCTTGACACTGACGGCACAAAGCAGGCTGAGCACTTTATAAAAGCTGTGGGCGAAGATCTCAGCGGCAGGCTTATCCCTGCGGTGGAAGTGCGGCTGAGAGGATTATACAGACTGCTGCCGCCTGATTATTATGACGCTGCAGACAATCTCGCCGATTTCTGCGACAAGATAGAAGAGCAATACGGCGTAAGACCTATTATTTACTGCACAGAGCGGACGTATAAGAACATCGTTGCCGCTGACAGCAGATTTGACAAGGACAAGATATGGTATGAAAGCCTGTTTTCAAAGCCAGATGAGGATATGAAATGGACTTTCTGGACCTATACCAACCGTGTGAAATTCTCATACTATGAAAGCGGCGAATATCTTCACATGGCTGTGTTCAACGGCAGCGAAGATGATTTCAAAAAACTAATATTGTAAAAAAAGCGTGTATGTCATTGGCATACACGCTTTTTCTATCACATAAAATAAAAACAGGACAAACACTTTCATGTCCGTCCTGTCTGTTTCATAATATTACTACCGATATGTAATTACTTGTTCTCGCCCTTGAGCTCTGCCATACAAGCTGCACAAATTGTCTTGCCCTTGTATTCAACACACTCTTCACCGCTGCCGCAGAAAATGCAAGTTCTCTGGAACTTCTTCAGAATAATCTTGTCATCATCTGTGTAAATCTCGATAGCGTCCTTAACCTGTCTCTTATACACATCTCCGAGCCCACGAGACTAAGGCGAATCTC
>UQAR01000096.1 GCA_900539095.1 uncultured Ruminococcus sp. | reverse complement strand
GGGCTCGGAGATGTGTATAAGAGACAGGAATTGGATTATGTGTGCAAACGTACAGTGTAAATTATTATTTATGTAAGAAAAAGTAATCGCTGCCGTTTACGGATACTACCACGGAATTGAAAAGCTCATCGGAATAATTTGCGGAGATATAGTCTGCAAGGTCGGTAAGCTTTTCGGTGTCGGAAAGGTCTATGCGGTAAACGTCAACGGCGGAAGTGAACTGCGGTTCATAGCCCATATCTGAAAGCTCTTTCACAAGGTTTGACACTGCATAGGCGTTTGTTATGGCGGTATCGCTTACAGGCAGGACTCTGGGGTATAGACGGCCACAAGGTCGGGGTCAACGCCGTATGATTCAAGGTAGGCTTTTATACGGGTGGAGGCACTGTTCTCGGACACTACTACGTCAAGGTATGAACCGCAGTTTTCAGCGTAGATTATACCAAAGTCATCGGCTTTGGCGTTAAGTGCGGCGAGTATAGTTTCAAGGTCATTTGTGTTTTTAAGGTCGGTGAGCCTTTCGAGGATATCGGTGAGGTCTGCCACGGTGGAATCTGCGGTGCTGTCGGTATTTGGGTTCACCGGGATACCTTTGCTCACAAAAATTGTGACTTCTTCATTTGCTTTTAGTGGTGAACCTGCGGAAGGTTCGGTTTCAATGACGTTCTCTTCGGAGATAGTGTCGCTGTACATATCCCGTCTTATGGGCGTGCCGCCTGCTTGTGCGATGAGCATTTCTGCCTCGGCATAGGTCTTGTTTGTCACGTCAGGGACGGTGACAGTCTGTGGGGCGGTATCGGGTGCAGATGTTGAAGATGCGGTGCTTGGGGTGCTGTCTACATCTGACTTGAGCAGTCCGCTGAATGCGAATGCTCCCACTGCCACTGCGGCACAGGCAGCCACAGCTATGACGCCTGTGGTCTTATTTTTTATTTTTACAGACTGTGGGCGGCTGTCAGCCGGTGCATCATTGGCGGCGGTACTGGTGATGAAATCCTTGGTGTCTATCCTTTTTAAAAGGATATCGAGGTTTTCAGACTTGCTTTCGCTGTGGTGCTTTTTCATTATATCTGTCATTTTCATAGTTTTGTTCCTCCTTTTCGCAGTATGTTTTTTTCAGCTTTTCTAAGGTGCGGTACAATCTTGATTTTACGGTGGACTGTGACAAACCGAGGCATGAGGCCGTTTTTTTGATAGTATAGCCGTACTGATAATGCAGGACGAAGATACGGTAGGTGGTATCGTCGGAGCTTTTGAGATAACTCATCACCTGCTCATAGTCGAAAAAGTCGGCGTTCTCAAGGGTGGAAAGGGCTTTTTCGTCTGCGATGTTCAGGTCGTCGATATCCTCAAAGGTGTTCTTTGAGTGCTCTTTATATTGGTCGGCGACATAGCGTTTGGCTATCCTGAGAATATAATGCCTGACGTTTTTTATCGCTCCGTCGGTATTGATAAGGGAGCGGTAAAAGTCAAGGTAGACGCTTTGCAGGGCGTCCTCGGCGGACTGGTCGGGACTGAGCTTTGAATTGAGATATCGGCTTATGTAGTCGTATGTATCGTTGTACGCTTTTATAAAGGTGTCTTTCGGGTCAGATACCATTTTTGTTTCCTCCTTTCTTTTGCTCTGTGAGCTTTCACCCTAATAGTCGGAAAAAATGCTGAAAAAGTTTCACTTGCGGTGAAAAAACTGCGTAAAGAAAAAGGACGGCAAAAGCCGTCCTGATAAAAACGCTGTGTTTAGTCTACAGAATAATATTTCTGAAGTCTTGTTTTGAATATCTCGCAGATGATATTCGCTGCTACTCCTGCTGTGAATACTGATACGAAAAGTATGAGAAATACTTTTGTTGCTTTGCTCATGTTATCGCCCTCCAGATAATTTTCTGACGCTGCATTTGCAGCCGTTTTTCTTTAGGTCTATTATACTATAATCTTTTCCTGATTGCAAGCGGTTTGTAAAAAAATACGCCTTTTTATAAAAATATTTGCAAAAATCAAAGCATTGTGTTATAATATCTCTATGTGTTATTTTTATTATGTAATGAGGAAATTGTAAATGGCAGAAACAGGCAAACAAAGCAGCTATAAAAAGCTGTTTTCAAATACGCTGGTGTTTGCGATAGGTTCTTTCAGCTCAAAGGTTCTTGTGCTGCTGCTTGTGCCTATATACACCAATTATCTTACTACTGCTGAGCTGGGCGTTACGGACGTTCTTACTCAGATAGCAAACTGGATGATACCTCTTGTTACAATGACTATCACGGAGGCTATCATAAGATTTGGTCTTGACAAGGCTTATGACAAGGTGAAGGTCTTTACTCTTGGCAATCTTATATGCTTTTTCGGTCTGGCGGTGTTCGGTATTTTGCTGCCTATTGTGTCGCTGACGGGAATTGCTGACAAGTATATTGGCGGATACAGCTTGATACTATATATATATGTATTCACCTCCAGCATGAAGTCACTTTACTCCACCTTTGTGAGGGCTATGGAGCAGGTAAAGCTGTTTGCGTTCAACGGCATTTTGACAACGTTCTTTACGCTGTTTTGGACGGCAATGTTTTACATGGTGCTCCCTGAGGGATTTCTCGGTCACGGCACGGGCATTGAAAAGTATTTGCTCGCCACCATTCTTTCTGACCTTATCTCGGTGGTATTTCTCACGTTCAAGTCAAAGCTTTGGAGGTATATAAACTTCAAGGACATTGACAGGGAGCTTTTGCAGGTCATGCTGCAATATTCTGTGCCCCTCATCCCTGCTCAGCTTTTGTGGCTCATAACCAACAGCTCGGATTCTTTTATGACCACGCATTATCTTGGTTCAGACTACAACGGTGTGCTGTCGGCGGCTTACAAGATACCTAATCTTGTGTCGACGGTGTATCTTATGTTCGGTCAGGCTTGGAATATGTCGGCGATAACGGAGGACGATTCCGATGACAGGGATACGTTCTATGAGAACGTTTTTGACTTCAATCAGAGCCTTTTGTATATCCTTGTGGCAGGCTGTTTGCTTATCGTTCAGCCTGTGACTAATTTCTGGATAGGTGCGGATTTCCGTGACTGCGTAAAATACTCGCCTATCATCATATATGCGACTATATACTCTTGTTTCACCACGTTTATGGGGTCGATATATCTTGCGTCAAAGCAGACGAAGAGGTCGCTTTTCACGAGCCTTGTTTCAGGCGTGATAAACGTGGGGCTGAACGTTATCCTCATACCAAGGATAGGACTTTACGGTCCGCCGATATCCACGGTGGCAGCTTATATGACTGTGTTCATCATAAGGGCGATAGATTCAAGAAAGCTCGTGCCTTTCAGGATAGACATGAAAAAGATGATAGTGAACAATATCGTTATCCTTGTGATGATGTTCATTTGTCTTTTTGAAACTGATCTTATGCATCACATTCCGCTTTACGGAGTGGTGGCACTGCTTTTCTTTGCGGTATTTATACTAAACAGAAAGGCTGTGGAGAGCATTTTCTACAAGGTGCTCCCTGCAAAGATAGCGTCGCATTTTGTGAGTCTGAGCACGGCAAAGCTTTGCATTCTCATAGTCGGTCTGGCGGTGTTCGCACTGGTTGACTGGCTCACAAAGGGTATCATTGTATATTTGATACTGCTTGCAGGTTTTGGCTTTGCGGTATACAAGAACAAGAGCAGGCTTATGTATCTTATGCTGGTGCTCATGCCGTTGAGCCTTGTTTTCAGGCACGGCATGGTTTGGACTGCGGCGGCTCTTGTGATACTGGCGGCTGTTGTTATCATCAAAAACCGCAGGGCAGGGGATATCTTCTTAGGCATTGCTGCACTTGACATACTGCTTGGTGCGGCGGCAGGACTGTGGTTCTGCGTGCTTGCGGCGGCAATACAGATACTTGTATGTGCTGTTATATTCCGCAAACAGCTGTGGAATAAAATGGTCAAATGGGCATATAAAAAGCAGTAGTAATACTGCGATTTTATAGATAGAGGGGCATTTGTCCCTATTACACCAATGGAGGTTTTTATCATGGCAGAATTGAAATTTGAGATCACAGAGCGTCTTGGCGTGCTTTCTGAAAACGCAAAGGGCTGGACAAAGGAACTTAACAAGGTTTCTTGGAACGAGAGAGAGCCAAAGTATGATCTGAGAGAATGGAACCCAGACCACAGCAGAATGGGCAAGGGTATCACACTCACTGACGAAGAGGTGGAAACTCTCAAGGCTATACTCAACGGCGAAGAGATCGAGGACGATATCGACGAGACTGATATTCTTTAAAAAAGTGTAAATGTTCGGTAAACAGTTAAATGATAATCGAATGTTAATCACAGGTTTATAATTGTTTGCTATAATTTCCGAGAACAGTAATTAAAAGGGCAGCATTGCGTCATATGGAGATATGGCGGCTGTCTGTAACTTGCACATAAAAGGCGTTTCGTATCATGGTTTCCATGCAGTCACGGGACGCTTTGAGCGTATAGGGCAAGTAAAAAATTTTATCCGGAGGGAATTATAGTTTTATGGAACAGCATGGCATTAGCAAGCTTGACCTCAAGAGGCGTAACCGTATGCAGGTCCTCAAGATACTCAAGCAGAGAGGCCCTACTTCCCGTATAGACATTGCGGGCACTTTGGAACTCACAAGAGCAGCTGTTACGATCATTACAAACGAGATGATCGAGCAGGGCATCATACAGGAGATAGGCGAATACAAGCACGTTACGGAGAAAGCTCCGAGAGGCAGAAAAAAGATACTTATCGACATCAATCACCACTATAAGTTCGTTATAGGTGTGACTATAGAAGAGGACATTGTGAGCGTGGGTCTGTCTACACTGGCAGGTGCGGTTCTGGATAAGAGAAACCTTGCTATCAATGACAAGACTGACTACGGCACTATTTTTGATTTCACTGAGAAGTCCATAAATGAAGTGCTTGGTGACAACTGTCTTGACAAGAACTCTATACTCGGAATAGGTTTCGGAATTTTCCCGACGATGTATTCAAGACTGGGCATAGATGTTGATGACGGTGAACCTGACTACACAAAGCTCAAGGCTGCCATAAGAGAGAAAACTGAACTGCCGCTGGTATTTGACAACTCTGTAAAGGGTACTGCTATGGCGAACATAGATTTTCTCAAGACCAAGGACATCAACAGACACAACATTGCATTCTTGCAGTACGGCAACACAATGCACTTTGTTGTGACAAATCTTAACGATCCGATAGTTTCTTATGACAACAGAACGAATTTCGTTGACAAGATGATAATAAATCCGTTCTCTGACAGGACTTGTCCATGCGGCAGAAGGGGCTGTGTTGAAAGCGAGCTTACACCTTTGGCGACTATGGCTAAACTCAGGGAGGTATTCTCACCTGAAAAGACACCTTTCTTATATGAGGCTGCAAGAGGCAGCTTTGAGGGCGTTACCAATGAAATGATAACTATGGCATATGAGAAAGACGACAAGGCTGTTAGGGAGATACTTGACAATGAGCTTATGCTTTTGGCAGTGCTGCTGAACAATCTGTATTTCTCTACCAATCCGCAGAAGATAGTTCTTCATCAGTTCAAGTTCCAGAGCGAAAAGGCGTTCCAGAGATTAAAGGACGCTGTGACAGAGATAGGCGGAGCACTTGTTTCAAGCAAGATAGAGCTTTCTATCATAGAGGACAAGCATCGTTTCCTTTCAGGCTGTGCACTGGCTATAAGAGAATTGTTCTTTAACAGGGGCGGTTTTGATACTTCTTCTAACAATTAAGTAGATATGAGCAGGGCTTTTGCCCTGCTTTTTCATTTATATATGGGCGAAGGCTGCAATATGGTGAAAAATATCTAAAAATCAGTGCAGAAAATGTATAAAAAAGAGAATGAGTGAAAAAGCTATTGACAAATGGCCATTATGGTGGTAAACTAAATAAGTCGCTTGAAGAGAGCGATGAATATGAATGACGATGAGGTTAATAAATACTTCATAAAGAATTCACAAAGAAAAGTCTTGACAAAGCTTAGCTGATATGATATAA
>UQAR01000095.1 GCA_900539095.1 uncultured Ruminococcus sp. | reverse complement strand
ACGAGATTCGCCTTAGTCTCGTGGGCTCGGAGATGTGTATAAGAGACAGCTACAGCTTGATATAGTTTAAAACTATAATAATAGAAAAATTTTATGCACAAAAATGAAAAAAGCCGCTGAAAAAGGTGGTAAAGGGTGAAATTTGTGTGTAATGCTTGATTATTGGAGAAAAGTATGCTATACTTTATTCGTTATAGATTTTGCAGACCTTAGCTAAATAAAGCAAGGAAAGGCGGTTTATTATTGAATAACAGAGATCAGTTCAAAAAGATACTAAACTATCTCAGTGCTCTTGTTATCATATGTGCCTTTATGAAATGTTTCAGCACCGTTTGGAACAATTACTACAACAAGGCGATGCGTGACCCTTTCTGGCACAATGGTAACATTCTTATGGTGGCTATCTATTTGGTGCTATATCTGTCAATGGCAAAGACTTTCAACGGCTTTCGGCTTGGATATGCCAAATTCACGGGACTTTTCGGCTCGCAGCTGCTTGGCGTTCTGGGTGCGAATTTTATAGAATTCATACTTGTTTCTCTTATCGGACGAGGCAGGCTGAACATTGCACCGATACTGGTCATGACGGTGATACAGGCGGTGATAGCGTTTGTGTGGAGCTATGTTTTCACATGGATCTATCAGGCGGTATACCCTCCACGGCGAATGATAATCGTTTATGGCAACAAGAACGCAAAATATCTTGTTTCCAAAATGAGCGTGAGAAACGACAAATACAGGATATGCTCTTCTATAAGCTGTGACGAGAGCCTTGAGGATATCGAGCGTGAGATACTTAAATATGAGGCAGTGATAATTTCAGACATACCGAATGATCTGAGAAACAAGCTGCTGAAATTTACATTTGAAAATTCTATCAGGACGTATATAAATCCTAAGCTTTCTGACATTATCGTCAGGGGTGCGGAGGATTTTCACCTTTTTGATACGCCGCTGCTGCTTGCAAGAAATGATGGCTTGCGTTGGGAACAGCGTGCGGTAAAGAGGATACTTGACATTGTGCTGTCGGCTGCCGCACTGGTGGTGGCGTCACCGTTTATGATAGTGACGGCTATTGCTATAAAGGCGTATGACGGAGGTCCGGTGCTTTATTCTCAGAAAAGGCTGACAACAGGCGGAAGGGTATTTAAGGTCTACAAGTTCAGGAGCATGATCGTTGACGCCGAAAAGAAAAGCGGTGCGACACTTGCGAAGAAGAACGACGGCCGTATAACGCCTATAGGAAAGTTCATCAGAAAAGTAAGGATAGATGAGCTGCCGCAGCTTATAAACATCTTAAAGGGCGATATGTCATTTGTTGGCCCAAGACCTGAAAGACCTGAGATAGCTCAGAAGTATGAAAAGACTATGCCTGAGTTCAAATACAGGCTCAAGGTCAAGGCCGGACTTACGGGCTATGCACAGGTAATGGGAAAATACAACACGACCCCTTATGACAAGCTGAAACTTGACCTTATGTACATAGAACATCAGTCGTTCATGCTTGACATAAGAATATTCTTTATGACTGTTAAGATCTGTTTTATCCCTGAGGCGACAGAGGGCGTTAAGGATTCAGCACCTCTTGAAACTCATCGTGACAGGATAGAGCATGACAACAGCAAGGACGAAAAGAGCAGCGAAGAGATAAAGCTGTGATAATATGAAAATGCAGAGGGCGGATCATTTCGCCCTCTTTTTTTGTATTTTGTGTGTAGGGGCGACCTGAGGTCGCCTGTGTTCGGAAATGCAACGTCACACCCAAAGCGAAAAAGTTTGTCTTATTGCAAATTTAGCAGGCGAACAAAGACGGACGAACACTGTTCGCCCCTACATTTATCAACAAGTAACAAAAGAGCAGAACGTAAAAATGCGTTCTGCTCTTTTTGTATATATGACTTATGACCTCTAGACTGCCATTGTGGTCTTGAATTTAAGACTGATTTTGTCTGCGATAAGGGCGATAAATTCGCTGTTTGTTGGTTTGCCCTTGCCTGTGTTTATGGTGTAGCCGAAAAAGCTGTTGAGGGTGTCGATATCGCCTCTGTCCCATGCTATCTCAATAGCGTGGCGTATGGCTCTTTCCACTCTGGAGGGCGTTGTTGCGAATTTTTTTGCCACCGCAGGATATAATAGCTTTGTAACGCTTTCCAGCATTTCTTTATCGTTCACAGACTGTATTATAGCCTCCCTCAGATAGTGATAACCCTTTATATGTGCAGGCACGCCTATCTGATGAATGATATCGGTGACGATTATCTCAAGGTTTATGCTCTGCTTGTTTTTCATATAATTTGAGTCGGAGGATATATCGGTGTCGATATCAAGCATGGATTTTATCCTCTCGCCAAGTATCTTGATGTCAAAAGGCTTGAGCATGAAATATGACGCTCCTGCGTTCATGACCTGAGTTTCGATAAAGGAATTTTCATAGGCACTTGTGATTATAAAAAGCGGTTTTTGATAAGATGAGTTTTGTATCTTCCTGATAAGCTCTATTGCGTCAAGGCTCGGCATAACTGCGTCTGCGATGACAACGTCAGGCTGCTCGTTTTTTATTGCATCATAGATAGTAAGTCCGTCTTTCGGGCGTGTTATCACAAAAAATCCCATTGCTCTCAATGAGGACGCACACGCTACCCCGTACTGTGCTGAATCATCGCCGATAAGAATTTTGATCTTGTTTGTCATTGTCATTTCCTCCGTATATTCTGTCATTTTTGTTTGAGAGCTTTTGTTTTAACTCCCTTTCACAAGATAAATGATAGCACATTTATTTTTCAAATGCAATAGTTTTTTAGAAAAATCGTCAACAAATTATCGACTATTTAATGCATATTGTACAAATATACGGTACTGAATATTCTGATACAAGATATTTAAACACCAATCGACAGAGGACGATATTTTTCTTGGAACAGCACTTTTTCATAAATCGACAGCAGTCGGCAAAGGTCGCTAACCTGCGTTTTCAACGGCGTTGTCGGAGATCTCTGAGGCTTTTGAATACATTTCGTCGGCAAAGATCCCATAGCCTTTTGCGGTGTCCTCAATGAAAACGTGAGTCACTGCACCAACAAGTCTGCCGTCCTGAATGATAGGAGAGCCGCTCATGCCCTGCAAAATACCGCCTGTTTTCTCAAGAAGAGCCTTGTCGGTTATTTTGATAACAAGGTCATGTTCGGCGGAATCTGAGAGATTTATCTGCTCGATAGAAACTTCGTACTCTTTTGGTCCGTCATTGTCGATAGAGGAAAGTATCTTCGCTTTGCCTGTGTGTATCTCCTGACGGAAACCAAGGGGCAGTTCTTTGGTGTTCTGACATGGATTTGCATTCAGCGTGCCGAAAACGCCGCTTTCGCAGTTTTTCAGGATATCCCCTGTGGAGGCGGAATTTGCGAACTCTCCGAGGAGCTGACCCGGGCAGCCTGAGCGTGACTTGTTGAAACCGGTGAGGTTTATTTCGCCCACTGTGCCGGCGGAGAGGGGGAGGGGTTCTTTTGTGTCGGCGTCGCATACCGGGTGACCAAGACCGCCGAAAGTGCCGTTTTCTGCGTTGTAGAATGTGAGCGTGCCTATGCCAGCTGAGGAATCACGCACCCACATTCCTGCTTTGTAACTGCCGTCCTCAAGACGAGGGCAGAGCTTGAAGGTAAGGTCGTCGCTGCCACGCTTTATACGAACTGAGCATGGTTCGCCGTTTGAGCCTCTGATTATTTTTGCAACGTCTGCATTGCTTTTGATCTTCTCGCCGTCAATGGATACTATCACATCTCCCTCACGGATACCGCAGTCTTTTGCAGGACTGGAGGAGTCTATTTTTTGCAGGTCAACTACCATTACGCCCTCTGTGACGAGCTTTATGCCGAAAGGCTGTCCGCAGGGATAAAGCATTGGTCTTTCCACGGTCTTTGATTCAACCTCCTTGACAGGTACTGTTCCAAACAGCATGAGCATATTTTTTGTATACCGTGACGAGCCTGAAGTGCCGTCAGATACTGCCACTGTGACCTTGCTTTCGCAGGGCTTTGCCGATATGGTGAAAAATGAATTGACACTGAGGTCGTCGCCCTTTGACACAAGATAGAAGTCGGGAAGAGTGGTGGAATAAAACCCTATCAAACCGAAAAGCCCCAGCAGTATTATCCCTGCTGTACAGGCTGTTTTTTTGAAAAATGATGACATTTTTTCACGTTCCTTTCTGTTTTTCTTTTCGCTTTTATTGTTGACCTGTCTAGAAATTTAATTCAGCTTTATCCATAAGTATTATTTGTCTTGGAAAGCCTTTTTCAATTTTATTCTGAGAGCCTGTCTGCGTGGCGGAAGAAATTTTCATTTGTATGTGTTGAAATCCGTGGCATACTATGATATAATAAAGTTCTAATGAATGACCAATAATATTTTAATACATAAAAGAGGTACATTATGTCAAAAAAGGACAGACTTAAAGCACAAAAAGAAAAGCAGGACAGGCTCAAAAAAGAGGCTGAGCTTGAAGAACAGAGAGAACGTGAAGAGGCAAGGGAAAAACAGAGCCGCTCAGCTAAAAAAATGATGAAAAAGGCTAAGCGTGTCAAGCCAAACGGCGAGCTTGTTTATTATCTTATTTTAAAGCTTATCATGATAGTGCCGTTTGCTTATTCGGGATTTTTCTACGGCGGCGTGACCATTGTGGGCATTATAGGCAAGTATATCGAACCTGTTCCGCCAAAGTGGGTGCTGTGGGCAATGGCAGCAGGCATTGTGGCAATGTTTGCAGGGATATTGTTTGCATTTTTCAAAAAATATATCGTTTCGTTTGTGTTGAGCGTGGGAGGAACGGTATCTTTTCTTAAAGCAGGAGGATATCTCATAAAGAGGATACAGGACAAACTCAGCACAACGGCTGTGGATCAGTCTTTGCAGAATATGGACAAGGAATATATGTGGAGGTTCTATCCTATCGTTGGCGTTGCGGTGATATCCACTGTGCTGCTTATCTGCACTGCCATAAGAAAGCTCATGGAACGCAAAAGATTGCAGCGTGAGAGGGATAACGCACCTGTTGAGAGTATTATTGACTGATTTTTGTGCTGCTTTTTTGTTCAAATGTGAGATTTTATAATATTCTATTGACTTTGTGACACAAAATGATATAATTAATAGTGAACGCAAAGTATGTTTATTTTACTCTGTGTGCTCATTAATTAAGTAGAAAAAGCGGTGATGATTTTGAAGAAAGCAGTTACACTTATAGATATAGCCAAAGCCTGTGACACCAGCAACGTTACCGTATCGAAAGCTCTTGCAGGAAAAAGCGGAGTGAGCGACGCTCTCAGAGAGAAGATAAAGCAGGTTGCTGACGAAATGGGATATGTTGGCGTGAAAAGTGCTCAGAACAGGGCAGGAAACACTATAGGCGTGCTCATACCGTCAAAATTCATCAACCCTAACGGTTCTTTTTACTGGGCATTGTATAACGCTCTTGTCACAAGGCTCAAAAAAGAGAATATGTATTGCATAATGGAAAATCTCGATCAGGAGGACGAGGACAGGCTCATGCTGCCACACTGCATCGAGGACAAGCAGGTGTCGGCTCTTATTTCCCTTGGTCAGCTTTCTAAGGAGTATGCAAAGCTGCTTAGTGAAAATGTGAAAAATCTTATACTGCTTGACTACTATGTGCCGTCACTTGCTCTTGACGCTGTTGTTACCAATGGTTACAGCGGTGGTTATAAACTTGCGTCCTATCTTATAAGCATGGGACACAAAAAGATAGGCTATATAGGCAACAAATTTGCTACCACAAGTATTTTCGACAGATATATGGGATATGTGAAAGCCATGATCGAGCACGGCTACGAGGTGAACGAAAAGTGGCGTATCGATGACCGTGACAAGCGTGATTTTATTACCATGACGTTCCCTGAGGACGATATGCCGACGGCGTTCGTTTGCAACTGCGATGAGGCGGCTTATCTTGCTATCAAGCAGCTCAGGACAATGGGCTACAGCGTGCCGGAGGATATTTCTATCGTTGGATATGATAATTATCTTATCTCTGACGTTTCAGACCCGACTATAACCACCATAAATGTTGACGCCGAGTATATGGCTGACCTTGCGGTCAAGACGCTCATTGCTCACATGGAAAATCCTAACGACAAGCCAAGGATAAGAACCTGTCTCTTATACACATCTCCGAGCCCACGAGACTAAGGCGAATCTCG
>UQAR01000094.1 GCA_900539095.1 uncultured Ruminococcus sp. | reverse complement strand
CGAGATTCGCCTTAGTCTCGTGGGCTCGGAGATGTGTATAAGAGACAGGGCACAAAATCCAATCCAAGCTGCTCTGCAAATGGTTTTACTCTCGGTGCATGATTATTTGAAACTATCATAAGCTTGATACCAGCCGCTTTCATTTTTGAAAGCCAATCAAGGCTTGACTGCGGCGGTACTGGATTATTATGAGTAGTAAGTGTATTGTCAAGATCGAGCAGCAGCCCCTTGATATGCTTTTTAGCAAGAAAATCAGGGGTTATCTCTCCTACCTTGTCAAAAACATAAGTTGGTTTGAACATAAAAAACTCCTGTAGTATAAAATAAAAAGCGGACATAAAAATGCCCGCCTTTAATTACATATTAGTATTTACGCTTACGAGCAGCTTCGGACTTCTTCTTACGCTTTACCGAAGGCTTTTCGTAGTGTTCTCTTTTACGAACCTCTGCGATAACGCCGTCTCTTGCACAAGATCTCTTGAAACGCTTCAGAGCTGTATCCAAAGTTTCGTTCTTACCAACACGGATTTCTGCCAAAATTATTCCCTCCCTTTGCCACCTGTGACAGAGGCAATTCTATCGGTATTTCCGAAAATCAACGGTGATAGTGAAGGTGTCTGCAAAAGCAAACCTGAAACGCTTTACGTTCCCCCAGTCCTACTATTTCGGACCGCTCTGTCTCTAATCTGCGGAATTTATAAAACCGATATAATTACAAATTTAATTATACTATATTTTCACCAAAAAGTCAATAGCTTTTTGCCTCTTTTTTTGATTTTTCTGAGGAAAATTTTCGGCTATTTTACAACGAGGTTGACAAGCTTGTTTGGAACATAAATTTCTTTAACTATGTTCTTGCCCTCTGTAGCCTTAACGATAGCCTCGTCAGCTTTTGCGAGTGCGATAACGTCGTCCTTAGCTGCGTCTGTAGGTATCGTGAGCTTAGATTTTACCTTGCCGTTTATCTGACAAACTATCTCGATAGTATCGTCCTTGCAGAGTGCCTCATCATATGTTACCCACTCCTGCTCGTCAAGAACGCCCTCGCAGCCGATTATCTGATAAAGTTCCTCAGTAACGTGAGGTGCAAATGGATTGAGCATGATAAGAAAATCTCTGAACTCTTTCCTGGTGATAGAGCCTACGTTGTATACCTCGTTAAGAAGTGTCATCATTGCGGCAATAGCAGTGTTGAACTTCATTGACTCGATATCCTCAGATACCTTCTTGATAGTCTTGTGCATGAGTGATCTCAGCTTGTCGCTGTACTCATTGCTGTCAACTACCTTATCTTGCAATGCCCAGATCCTATCTACAAATCTCTTGCAGCCCTTAACGCTGCTCTCGCTCCATGGTGCAGCCTTTTCATAGTCGCCCATGAACAGAACGTAAAGTCTGAGGACGTCAGCACCGTACTCATCAACAACATCGTTAGGGTCAACAACATTGCCTCTTGACTTACTCATCTTTTCGCCGTCAGGTCCAAGGATAAGACCCTGAGCTGTTCTCTTTGCATAAGGCTCAGATGTTGGTACAAGGCCGAGATCATAGAGGAACTTATGCCAGAAACGAGAGTAGATCATATGACGTGTAACGTGCTCCATACCGCCGTTATACCAGTCAACTGGCATCCAATATTTCAGAGCCTCCTGAGATGCAAATTCATTGTTATTATTAGGGTCACAGTAGCGGAGGAAATACCATGAAGAACCTGCCCACTGTGGCATAGTATCTGTCTCTCTCTTAGCGTCACCGCCGCACTTAGGGCACTTGCAGTGTACAAATGAATCTATCTTAGCAAGTGGGCTTTCGCCATCTGTGCCCGGTTCAAAGTTCTCAACTGGTGGCAGCTTGAGCGGCAGCTCATCATATGGTACAGCAACCATACCGCAGTGAGGACAATGTACTATAGGGATAGGCTCGCCCCAATATCTCTGACGGTTGAATGCCCAGTCCTTCATCTTATACTGAACGCCCTTTTCACCGCAGCCGAGCTTGTCAAGAACTGAGAGCATCTTTTCGATAGCGTCTTTCTTGTTTGTGATACCGTTGAGTTCGCCTGAGTTGACCATTTCGCCGTCGCCTGTGTAAGCCTCCTTAGAAATGTCACCGCCCTTGATAACTTCGATTATGTCGATTCCGAACTTCTTTGCGAAGTCGTAGTCCCTTGTATCATGAGCAGGTACAGCCATGATAGCACCGGTGCCGTAGCCCATCATTACATAGTCTGAAATGTATATTGGTATCTCTTTGCCTGTGATAGGATTGATAGCTGTCAGACCGTCTATCTTAACACCTGTCTTATCCTTAACGAGCTGAGTTCTCTCAAATTCGCTCTTCTTTGCACACTCTGTCTTGTATGCGTCAAGGTCAGCGATATTTGCGATGCTATCTCTGTATTTCTGAATAATAGGGTGCTCAGGAGCGATTACCATGAATGTTACGCCATAGAGAGTGTCAGGACGTGTGGTATAAATTCTGAGCTGCTCGTCCTGCTCTTTTATCTTAAAGTTTACGAACGCACCTGTAGACTTGCCTATCCAGTTCTGCTGCTGGAGTTTGATGTTAGGCAGGTAGTTGACCTCTTCAAGACCCTGAAGGAGCTTGTCAGCGTACTCAGTGATTCTCAGATACCAAACTTCCTTTGTTTTCTGAACTATTTCGCTGTGGCAAACGTCGCAATGACCGCCCTGTGAATCCTCGTTTGAAAGAACTACCTTACAGCTTGGGCAATAGTTTACGAGTGTTTTATCTCTGAAAACAAGGCCGTTCTCAAACATTTTAAGGAATATCCACTGTGTCCACTTATAATAGTTTTCATCAGTGGTATCGATAACTCTTGACCAGTCAAATGAAAAACCTACTCTTTTGAGCTGATTTGTGAACTTCTTGATGTTGTCATCAGTTACCTTTCTTGGGTGAACGCCTGTCTTGATAGCAGTGTTCTCTGTCGGCAGACCGTAAGCGTCAAAACCTATAGGGAAAAGCACATTATAACCCTGCATACGTCTTTTACGGCTAACGACCTCTAGACCTGAATATGCCTTGATATGTCCAACGTGCATACCATGACCTGACGGATATGGGAACTCTACAAGTCCGTAGAACTTCTTCTTTGAGAAGTCATTGCTTGCCTCAAAGGTCTTATGCTCGTCCCAGTATTTCTGCCATTTGCTTTCTATGGCTGAAAAATTGTATTCTTTCATCTTTATCAATCCTTTGTTAAATTATAATTGTCAAAATCAGTCCTGCGGCTCGTTAGGAAGAAACTGCTTTACGTCGATATCCTTGCCGTCAGACCATAGCCTTTCAAGGTTATAATGATCTCTTGTTTCCTTATAGAAAACGTGAACTATGATATCGCCATAGTCAAGCACGACCCAAGTTGCACCCTGATAGCCCTCTGTTCTGTTAGGTTCAACGCCCAGCTGGCTCATCTTGAACTCAACTTCTTCTGCAAGTGCCTTTGTCTGAGTGCTTGAAGTACCGTTTGCAATAACAAAATAATCTGCAACTATCGTCAGGTCGCCTATCTCGATAATTCTTATGTCCTCAGCTCTTTTTGAGTCAAGAGCTTTTACGATAGTTGACAGCTTTTCATTCTGTGAAATATTGTCCATAAAAATCTCCTTTATTTTGAAATATCAGCAAAATCGTTATATGCCTCAAGTGTGGAAACAGGAATGGTATTACCCTTTTCCACGGAATCTTTTATTGAAAAGCTCAATGCCTCGAACATAGCTTTCTCCAAACTCTGCTCGGCATATTTTCTCATTTTCTTCACGTCTTTATAATCCCTGTCCGCAGAAATAAGGTCTGCAAGATAAACTATCTGGCTAAGCTTTGGCATATTGCCGCAGGCTACTGTATGATAGCGTATGGCTGAGATTATCTCAGGGTCGTGGATATCAAATAGCGTCTGAACAAGCTCCGCTCCTGCAATGCCGTGAAAAAGCGGAACAGCCTTTTTCTCAATGTCGCACACATCAAGTGTGGACTTTGAAACTATCGCCGCAAGCTCCAAAGGCGGTATCTCCTTTGCAACGTCATGCAAAAGGCCGGCAACATAAGCCTTGTCGGTGTCAGCACCATATCTTTTTGCAAGCTCCACTGCGGAATTTGCCACGTTTACTGAGTGTGTATATCTTTTTTTTGATAAATGCTCTTTCAGGTATTCTTTATAAATACCTATCGTTTTTTTATCTGCCACTTGGAAAACCTCTGTTATACAAATTTTTGTCCACTATATATTGTACAACATTTTCGCTCAAATAGCAAGAGCAATCAAGATTTTTTTTGAGCATTTCCCTTATCTGTGTTGATGATACCTCAAATGGAGCTGTTCTGACAATGATTATTTCTCCGCCTTCTGCTCTCAGCTGGTCGGCTTTTATCTCTATGTGATCAACATCTTCCTGTGAACGTGCCACGCAGATAAGTGCCGCAAGGGATAATATCTCTTTGTACTGATACCACTTTTCAAATGAAAGCAGCATATCACTGCCCATTATAAAAAACAGCTTATCATGAGGATAGACCTCTTTCAAGTGTCTGAGAGTTATAACAGAATAGCTTTTGCCTTCCTGTTTCAGCTCCCAGTCAGATATCTCAACGCACTTTAGACCTTCAAACGCCAGTCTGCACATATTCAGTCTGTCCTCAGCCGAGGCAAGATCCTCTGCTTGCTTGTGCGGCGGTATTCTGTCGGGAATGACGATGATCTTATCAAGCCCTGCTTGGTCAGCCACACTTTTCAGACAATTCATGTGTCCAAGGTGGACTGGATTGAAAGTTCCGCCGAAAATGCCAATGTTCATTACTTTGATTTCAGCTTGATAACAGGCTGTTTTTCGTTGCGTTTATAAAGTACAGCCTTTGAGCCTATTACCTGAACTACCTCTGCGGATATCTTTTCAGCTATCTCCTCGGCAGCCTCTCTTGCGGTGTACATTGAGTTATCAAGAACCTTTATCTTAACAAGCTCATGAACTCTCAGATAATCGTCGATCTGTGCAACCTGAGCGTCATTAACGCCGCCCTTGCCTATCTGGAATGCAGGCTGGATAAGTGACGCCATGCCTTTGAGTTCTGCTCTTTGTTTAGTTGTTATCATAATTTAATTCCTTTCAAATTTACTGCTTGGTAAGCTGTTCAAGCAAAGCTTTCAGTGCATTTGCTCTGTGTGAAACTGCATTCTTGGTTTCAGCGTCTACCTGTGCGAAACTTTTGTCGCCATACATAAATATAGGGTCATAGCCAAAGCCGTTTTCGCCGACAGGTGAATGAGCTATCTTGCCGAACACTTTTCCCTCAACGGCTATCTCTTCGCCGTCGGCTTTGATAAAGTGTATTGTGCAGGTAAAGTGTGCATCTCTTTTATCGTCAGGCACATTTTTCATCTTTTCAAGCACAAGTGCAGTACGCTCAGCGTCAGTGTCAAGTCCGCCATATCTTGCAGAGTATACTCCAGGTTCGCCGCCAAGAGCGTCTATTTCAAGACCGCTGTCGTCTGCCAGCACTGCACAGCCGCAAAGCTTGAATGCTGCCCGAGCTTTAAGGGCAGAGTTCTCCGCAAACGTAGTTCCCGTTTCCTCCACATCAAGCGTCAGACCAGCCTCAGACTGTGAAAAAACTTCATAGCCAAGCGGTTCAAGCAGCTGTTTATATTCTCTTATTTTACCTTTATTGTTGCTTGCAATAACAAGTTTCATGTTTTCTCCTTTAGCTGTGTATATAAGATACCTTGTTTTTCTTCAACTTTTCACGGCATTTCATTGCTTTGTCCTTGAAAACTGTACCGATACAGTCCTCATTGAAAACAACTTTCATTCCACATTCTATAGCACCAATGGCTGTGTTGATAACCGAAACTCCGCCGTCCACGCCGACGATCTCTATCTCTTTAACGTTTCTCGCCCTCATAAAATCTTCCAGAGCAACGTTAGTGAAAGCGTCAGGCTTGCTTTTTGAATATATATTCTTGGAAACGACTTTCAGTTTCGCCGGAAAGCTTGCCGCAGGTGTTCCTTCTTTGGGCATTCCTCCGCCCAGAAGTCCTTTTTTGTAGCTGACGATATAAAATACTTCTTCAGCTTTATATGCAAAGATACGCTTGTTTATCGCATCTATCAGCTCGTCTGCATCATAGGAATATGTTGCTTTATCTCTGCCCCTTCCTACATCTGTCTCTTATACACATCTCCGAGCCCACGAGACTAAGGCGAATCTCG
>UQAR01000093.1 GCA_900539095.1 uncultured Ruminococcus sp. | reverse complement strand
AATACAAAAAGGTAGCAAACTGCAAGAGCAACACCTACACGGTGAAAAAGCTGCCAAATGCCTCAAGAAAATATTTCAAGGTAAGGGCATACAAGACCGTAAAGGGCAAAAAGGTATACGGTGCATATTCCGCAAGTTGGAACACAGCAACAAACCCTCAGGCTGCAAAGGGTCTGAAAGTCAGCAGCGTTTCTTACGACAGCGTAAAGCTCAAATGGTCGAAGATAGGCTGCACAAACTATCGTGTATTCCAAATGGTGAATGGCAGCTGGAAAGCGATAGGAAAGACAACTTCTAACTCCTACACCGTCACGAACCTCAGTCAGACAACTGACTATAAGTTCAGGATAAGGGCCTGCAAGGTAGACTACCGCAATGTTAATCACTTCGGAAAGTATTCTTCCGCTGTGACTGCAACAACAACGAAAGCTCCCGCCGTTGTAACTCCTGTTTCTCAGCATGGAAAGCTCTCTGTAAAGGGTGCGAACATCGTTGACAAAAACGGCAAGGTATTCAAGATAAAGGGTATGTCAACTCACGGCATCATGTGGGAGGACTTCTCTGATATCCTTACAAAGGATTCACTTAAAGTTCTCAGAGATGACTGGAAGGTCAACACCATAAGAATGGCAATGTACACTTATGAATGGGGCGGCTACTGCACTGAGAACGGCAAATATCAGGCTCAGGCAAAGCAGAAGGTCAAGACAGGCGTTGAGAACGCAAAATCTCTCGGTATGTATGCTATAATCGACTGGCACGTTCTCAATGACAGAAACCCAAACACCTACAAAGCTGACGCTATAAAGTTCTTCACTGAAATGGCTCAGACTTATAAGGATTACGACAACGTTATTTACGAGATCTGCAACGAGCCTAACGGCGGAATCACATGGACAGGCGGAATAAAGAGCTACTGCCAGAGCATTGTAAGCACTATCAGAAAATATGACAGCGATGCTATCATAATCTGCGGCACAGGCTCATGGAGCCAGGATATAGATCAGGTCCTCGGCAACAGACTTTCTGACGCAAACTGCGTATACGCACTGCATTTCTACGCAAACACACATACTGATTGGCTTAGAAACAGACTTCAGAACTGCTATAATCAAGGACTTCCTGTTCTCGTATCTGAGTTCGGCACTTGCGACGCAAGCGGAAACGGCGGATACAACTCAACAGAGAGCACAAAGTGGCTGAAACTTCTTGATTCTCTCAACGTCGGCTACATAAACTGGTCAGCCTGCGGAAAGTCAGAAACAGCCTCAGCATTCAACCAGGGCACGAACCTTAAAGCTATCAAGAGCGGAACTTCACAGCTTACAGCAAGCGGCAAGTTTATCCGTGACTGGTACAGAAAACACTGATAACAACATACAAAAACCGACCTGTACACAAAGTACGGGTCGGTTTTCTTTTTGCTAACATTCCATATCATGTATAAGTCCGCAGTTACGCATGGAGATAGCTCCGTTGTTGCCTGCTATATAATGGTCAAGTACTGTCACTCCCAGACATCTCATATATCTCATTACCTCACGGGTCAAGGTAACGTCCTCCTGAGAAGGGGTGTTTGGAGCGTCAGGGTGGTTGTGGGCAAGGATAACGATATCAGTGCCGCTGTTAAGAACGGCTTTTGTAAGCTCACGAAAATCCACCGCCGTGAATCTTGCACCGCCGGAAGAAATATCCGTGACGCTCTTTATATGAAAGCCCGTATCGATACAAATGACCTTGAACTTCTCCTGCTTTTCATTTCTGAAACAGCTTTTTACAAAATCCAACGTTGCGGATATATTGCGAACGTCTATCCTGCTGTCTGTGACTGTTGAGCAGTAGTTTATAAGCTCTTTGAAAAACACGATAGAATTTGCCGAGCTTTCGCCCATATCCTTAACTGAGGATATCTCCTCCGGAGAGGCGTTAAGAACGCCGTTGAGGCTGCCGAACTTTTTTATCAGTGCGTGGGCGATATCATTTGTGTTTTTTCTCGGAACGATATAAAACAAAAGCATTTCAAGTATCTCATGCTCCGAAAAGCCCTTAAAGCTCCCCGACTCTTTGAAACGCTTTCTCATTCTTTCCCTGTGACCGCCATGATCTGCCTGACTGCTCATTTTATCACCTCTGAACGCTGTTTTTTTGCTCTTATCATTAGTATAAAATAAATACCCACTCTTGTCAATAAAAAAAAGAAAAGCCCATGGGACTTTCCTTTTTTATATAGCACCGGCATCAAGGTAAAGGGGATAGCCTTGTTTGCCTGTGCCGTCTTATTCTTTTGTTCTTTACTATATAAAACACTGAAAAAAAGCGAAAAATGTACACTTTTATCTCAACTTTGTATGAAAGCACAAATTGGATCGCAGACAAAAAGCTGATTTTATGCAGTTAGGATAGATAGGATAAAACGCTAAAAATTTAACTAAAAAGCTTATAGTGTCTGTGCGAAATGCCGTTGAAAAAAGCGGTTTTTGTATGATATAATTATTGTAACTAATTTTATACGGAGATGTTTTTATGACAGACCTTACAGTAGGAAAGCCGTGGACAGTGCTGTGGAAATTTTCGCTGCCTATGTTTGTAAGCGTTATTTTTCAGCAGATGTATTCTATATTTGACAGCATAATAGCAGGAAAGTTCGCAGGAGAGGACGCTCTTGCGGCAGTCGGTGCGTCTTATCCTATAACGATGATATTCATGGCTTTTGCCGTGGGCAGCAACGTAGGCTGCTGTGTGGTGATATCACAGTTTTTCGGTGCAAAGGAGTTTTCAAAGGTCAAAACTGCCTCCACCACCACTATAATATCCTGCACGGTACTTGCGGCGGTGCTGACAGTTTTCGGACTTGTGTTCTCAACGCCTCTTATGAAAATGATAAACACGCCGCAAAATATTTTTCATGACGGTGAACTTTATCTAAAAATATACATCGCAGGACTTCTTTTTCTGTTTCTTTACAACGTTGGCACGGGAATTTACAACGCTATGGGCGACTCAAAGACTCCATTGTATCTTCTCATTGGTTCATCAGTTGGAAATGTGGTTCTTGATTATATATTCGTGAGATTTTTCAAATGGGGCGTTGCAGGCGTTGCATGGGCGACTTTTATCGCTCAGGGCGTAGCCTGTGTTTGTTCACTTCTCATACTGGTGAAAAAGACCGCAGAGATAAAGACGGAAGACAAGCCTCCGCTTTTTTTTGGAAAGATACTTAAAAAGATAACACTTTACTCTATACCAAGTATTTTACAGCAAAGCTTTATTTCTGTGGGAAATATCTTCGTGCAGTATCTTGTGAACGGATTTGGTTCATCATGTATCGCAGGATATTCCTCGGCTATAAAGCTCAACACCTTTGCTATAACGAGCTTTACCACCCTTTCAAACGGTCTTTCCAGTTTTGTTGCACAAAATTACGGTGCAGGCAGAAACGACAGGATAAAAAGCGGTTACAAGGCGGGGCTTGTTATCTCTTCTATCGTGGCGATACCTTTTATTCTCTGCTTTTTCTGTATGCCTAAAACGATGATAAATCTGTTTCTCGATGACGGCGGCACAAAGGCTGTTGAGATAGGCGTGACATTGCTTAGGATAATCTCACCGTTTTACATTTTCGTTGGAATAAAGATAATGTCAGACGGTGCACTCAGAGGAAAGGGTGCAATGCAATATTTTATGATATCCACATTTACAGACCTTATCCTCAGGGTAGTGCTTGCGTTCATTCTCTCAGGGCCTTACGGCTCAACGGGAATATGGCTCTCGTGGCCTATAGGCTGGCTGGTATCAACAGTGCTTTCTGTAGTGTTTGCGGCGGTGAAAATGAAAGACAGCAAGTAAATCCCGCAAAAGTATTAAATCAACGGGCGGCCAAAGGTCGCCCATACATACGAATAATGTATTTACGCAAATTGTAGGTGAGCGGCTCATTCATTTTCTGATTAGCACAGACTAAATTAAAAAAAAGTTCTCAATAATAATGTTGACAAGTTTAATTAAATGGTGTATCATTATAAGAATAATATAGTTAATTCATGTTTGCGGGAGGTTAATTTATGCTGGATACTAATGTAAACAACAAGTTTGGTAAAGAGGGTCTTACCTTTGATGACGTTCTCCTTATCCCTGGCGAGTCAGATTGTACACCTGATATGGTGGATATCCACACTCACCTTACTAAGGATATCGTGCTCAATACCCCTATCATGACATCTGCTATGGACACAGTCACAGAGTCAAAAATGGCTATCGCTATCGCAAGAGAAGGCGGTATTGGTATAATCCATAAGAATATGACTATCGCACAGCAGGCAGAAGAGGTGGATAAGGTAAAGCGTTCTGAAAACGGCGTTATCGTTAATCCTTTCTCACTTACAGCTGACAAGACTGTAGCTGAGGCTGACAAGCTTATGGGTAAATATAAGATATCAGGCGTGCCTATAGTTGATGAGGATGGCAAGCTTGAGGGTATCCTCACTAACAGAGATCTGAGATTTATCACTGATTTTGAAAACATCAAGATCGGCGACGTAATGACAAAGGAAAACCTTGTTACAGCTCCTGTTGACACTGACCTTGAAGGTGCTCAGAAGATACTCATGAAACACAAGATCGAAAAGCTCCCGCTTGTTGACGCAAACGGCGTTCTCAAGGGTCTTATCACTATCAAGGATATCGAAAAGGCTGTTCAGTATCCAAATTCCGCAAGAGATAAAAAGGGCAGACTGCTTTGCGGTGCAACTATCGGTATGACAAACGACATTCTCGAAAGAGCCGGTGCTCTTGTTGACGCTCAGGTCGATGTACTGGTACTTGACTCTGCACACGGTCACTCAATGAACGTTATAAACTGCCTGAAAAAGGTAAAAGCTGCATTTCCTAACACTCCTGTTATCGCAGGAAACATTGCCACAGCAGAGGCTGCAAAAGCTCTTTGCGAGGCAGGTGCAGACGCTATCAAGGTCGGCATAGGTCCTGGCTCTATCTGTACTACCCGTGTAGTTGCAGGTATCGGTGTTCCACAGATCACTGCCATTTATGACGCTGCTTGTGCTGCTGCTGAGTATGGCGTTCCTGTTATCGCTGACGGCGGTATCAAGTATTCAGGCGATATCGTAAAGGCACTTGCTGCCGGTGCGAACGTTGTAATGCTTGGTTCACTTCTCGCAGGCTGCGACGAGGCTCCGGGCGAAACTGAGATCTATCAGGGCAGACAGTTCAAGGTATACAGAGGAATGGGTTCTCTGGCTGCAATGAACAAAGGCTCAAAGGATAGATATTTCCAGACAAACTCAAAGAAACTCGTACCAGAGGGCGTTGAGGGCCGTGTAGCATACAAGGGTCCTGTTTCAGACACTATCTTCCAGCTTGTTGGCGGTATCCGTTCAGGTATGGGCTACTGCGGCTGTCACACTATCGGCGAGCTTGGTGAAAAGGCTAAGTTCATCAGGATCACAGGTGCAGGTCTGAAGGAGTCACACCCACACGATATCTACATCACAAAGGAAGCTCCAAACTATTCCGCAGGTATCTAATTGAAATTTATATACAAAAAGAGCAGAGAAACGAATCTCTGCTCTTTTTTGCGTTATTTTGTAGGGGCGAACAGCGTTCGCCCGAAGTTTCATGTTTTTTTGCAAAACTACTACTCCATAAATTCGCCCAGCAGACCGCTTGCTATTGCGACGGTTTCAAGACATGGACGTTTCTGATAATATTCTTTTGTGCGTTTTGCAGGGTCGGGGTTACTAGGGCCGCTCAGACCAAGCAGTTCACGGCATATTATGGTATCAGAGCCAAGTTCTTCTTTGAAACGCTTTGCAAAAAGCTGCACACGCTCATAATCCTTGCCCTTTGCAGCTCTGTCGCTGCCTATAGAATTGCCGAATTTCAGTCCGAGAACCATTACTGCACCTGTGAACGCTCCGCAGACCTCTCTCATTCTGCCTATTCCTCCGCCAAAGCCTGAGGCTATCTTATAAGCAGTTTCACTGTCAAGACCGATATCCTCAGCCCATGCACCTACTACCGCCTGTGAACAGTTATAGCCCTCCATGAAAAGTTCCTTTGCTGCCGCTGCTTTTTCCTTATCCATTTTTAAAACTCCTTTTATTTGTATTGTCAAGACCAGTATAGCACAGCTTTTCGCTTTTTTCAATACGGTTGTGTCAAGTTAGTTGTGTCTACGTCGAATTGCATAAAAACTGTCTCTTATACACATCTGACGCTGCCGACGAATTAGACGGTGTAG
>UQAR01000092.1 GCA_900539095.1 uncultured Ruminococcus sp. | reverse complement strand
CAGTCTGTCGAAAAAGTGTCAAATCAACGGGCGAACGCTGTTCGCCCCTACATACGAACAGCGTATTTACGCAAATTGTAGGGGAGCGGCTCAATTTCTGTTTCACAGAAATGTGACGTCACACTTGTTCGGGCTTTTTTCAACACTCTCTACGGGCGGTAGGAATACCGTCCGTTTTTTTGTACTGCATTGGGAATATTATTTTGTGGGGAGCATAACTATTTTACGGGATGTTCTCTGCAATTTGCGTAAATACTTTAACAGTGTGTAGAGGCGACCTGAGGTCGCCCGTTAATTTCATGCTTTTGTGACAAACTGCGAGCGAATGATGTTCGCCCCTACAGTTGGTAGGTCAACATACATTGTTTATAAAACATAATTTATGCGAATCAAAAAAGAGATTTTACATAGATTATACAATAGGCTATTGACGTTTGATGTGAAATCGGTTATAATGATTTAAAAAGGTTTATTTTTTGAATTAAAGCAATAATACTGTAAAACAGTAACATATGTTAGGAGAGTAAAAATGAAAAAGACTAAGATCGTATGCACAATCGGACCTTCCACAGATGACGAAAACATTATGCGTGAGCTTATGAAAAATGGTATGGACGTGGCGAGATTCAACTTCTCACATTCTGACCACAGCGTTCATAAGGCTCGTTTTGAAACAGTCAGCAGACTGAGAAAAGAACTTGGCGTTAATGTCGCTACTCTTCTGGATACAAAAGGCCCTGAGGTAAGACTGAAAAACTTTAAGGACCACAAGCCTGTTACAATAAAGGACGGTGAGAAATTCACACTCACTATAAGAGATGTGGAGGGCGACGAAACTATCTGCTCTATCACATTCCCACAGCTGCCTAAGGACGTTTCTGTTGGCACAAGAATACTCATCAATGACGGAAATATCGAACTTAAAGCACTGAAAGTTGACAACACTGACATCGTTTGCGAAGTAATTCACGGCGGCGTTGTTTCTGACCACAAGGGTATAAACGTACCTGACGTGAACCTTTCTATGCCTTACATTTCTGACGCTGATATGGCTGACCTTGAATTCGGTGCAAAAATGGGCTTTGACTATATCGCAGCATCATTTGTAAGAACTGGTGCTGACGTTATCTATCTGAGAAAATTTACTCAGAGCCTTGGCTGGTTCAATCCTAGGATTATCGCTAAGATAGAAAATGCTCAGGGCGTTGCAAATATTGACGAGATACTTGAGGCCGCTGACGGAATAATGGTAGCAAGAGGCGACATGGGCGTTGAGATACCTTTTGAACAGATTCCTGCTATCCAGAAGGAACTCATCAGAAAGGCTTACAACGCAGGCAAGAACGTTATCACAGCTACACAGATGCTGGAGTCTATGATAACGAACGCTCGTCCTACAAGAGCCGAGATAACTGACGTTGCAAACGCTATTTATGACGGTTCATCAGCAATAATGCTTTCAGGCGAAACGGCTGCCGGCAAGTATCCGGTCGAGGCTGTAAAGACCATGAGCCTTATTGCGGAAACCACTGAAAAGGATATCGACTATATCTCACGTTTCAAGAAGAGAGCAGACGAGAGAAATTCAACTATTACTGACGCTATCTCACACGCTACTGTAACAACTGCACATGACCTTAACGCAGCAGCTATCCTGACAGTAACAAAGGGAGGAACAACAGCGAGAACGCTTTCAAAATTCCGTCCTAACTGTCCTATAATCGCACTCACAACAGACGAAACGACTTGCCCCCAGTTGAACCTTTCATGGGGCATACAGGCCGGAATAATCGAAGAAAAGACAAGCACGGACGAACTTATCAGACACGCACTTGAACGTTCAGTAGAGCTTGGATACCTTAAAAAAGGCGACCTTGTTGTAATCACAGCAGGCGTGCCGCTGGGAATGAGCGGAACGACAAATCTGCTTAAAGTTGAGAGAGCGTAGAGCTTTTTGAGTGAGGAGTGAGGAATTGGCAAAGCCACACCGAGCAAATCACCACTGCAAAGTAAAAGTCGGCACCGAGCGTAGCGAGCAAAAGGTCCAGGGACACGTCCCTGGGCAGGGTCAAGGGGTGAAACCCCTTGTGGGTACAGGGCAAAGCCCTGTCGGAGCTTGAGGCAGAGCCTCAATAGGCGTAAGCCTACCAAGCGGTGCAGACAAATGATAAAAAGCATACAAAAGTAAAATCAGTAACAAAGCGGTGTCGGAGCGAAAACTCTGCACCGCTTTTTCTATCCCTTATACAAATGTATATTCGCAAAGAGCGGAGCGATTTTGCGGCGGTAGGAAGTTGCCTGAATAAGATGTAGGGGCGACCTGAGGTCGTCCCCTACAGGTGTGGTGGGCAAGGTTTTGCGGTTATCGAACCATGTTGTTATCGTGGCTTGTTTCTTCGACGGGCGAACGGTGTTCGCCCCTACCGTGGGGTGCGTGGTTATCAAAACGTATTGTCATATTTTTTTATTCAATTTTCAAGCTGCGAACGAGGTGCAGGAAGTGCTTTTCTGTGCGATCAGAGACTTCACCTCGGCCTCACCTATTCACGCCCTCAGAATGTTTCCTCATGCACTGCTACCTCGCAGGATATTCGATTTGGGATAATATCCTTGGGTACGGCTGCTTTTTTATGGTGCAGTATACCCTTATACTTATCCCGAAAATCGTGCTGTTTGTTGCATTAAAAATGCAACAATTAATGGAATGTTGCCAAATTAAATCAAAAATCATTTGTTTGCATAAAAATATGTTGGAAAATTTGTATAGATGTACCATGAAAATTTCATGATAATGGCAAGAATATTTTGGCAAATAGGCTGGGTATGTCTGCATAAAAATGTTCATGTGTTTTGGAGGTAATGACGCTTTTATTCAAGGTTTTTTATGTCGATTTGGTAACCAATTCTAACATATGAAAGAAGTGTGGCGTAAGAGTAATATTTCTGATTGTTGCTTGACTTTAAAATTTAAATATGTTATTATTTTAACATACGAGCGGTAGTATTATAAAGAGGTAAGTTACGCTAAATGTTGCGGTAATATTTGCTGCCCGAAATCTTATGTCAGGAGAGTGTAAAATGGAAAGACAGTTTTATGACGAGTGGGAAGGCTTTAAGCCCGGCAGATGGTCAAACACTTCTATAAATCTTCGTGATTTTATCCAGAAGAACTTCACACCATATGACGGCGATGATAGCTTTCTTGCAGGCCCTACAGAGGCTACTACTAAGCTTTGGGAACAGGTAATGGAGCTTTCAAAGAAGGAGAGAGAGGCAGGCGGCGTCCTCGATATGGACACCAAGATCGTTTCTACTATCACTTCTCATGGCCCTGGATACCTCAACAAGGATCTTGAAAAGATCGTTGGTTTCCAGACTGACAAGCCTTTCAAGCGTTCACTTCAGCCTTTCGGCGGTATCAGAATGGCTATCAATGCTTGCGAGCAGAACGGCTACACAGTTGACCCAGAAGTTGTAAAAATCTTTACTGAATATAGAAAAACACACAATCAGGGCGTTTTTGACGCTTACACACCTGAGATGAAACTCGCCAGACACGCTGCTATCATCACAGGTCTGCCAGACGCTTACGGCAGAGGAAGAATCATAGGCGACTACAGAAGAGTTGCTCTTTACGGTATCGACTACCTCGTTGAGGACAAGAAGGATCAGCTTGCTACTTCACTGGTAAGAATGACTTCTAAGAACATCAGACTCAGAGAGGAACTTTCTGAGCAGATCAGAGCTCTTGGCGAACTCAAGAAGTTGGGTGAGATCTACGGTTATGATATCTCACGTCCTGCTAAGAACGCTAAGGAGGCTATCCAGTGGCTGTACTTTGGCTACCTTGCTGCTGTTAAGGAGCAGAACGGTGCTGCTATGTCACTTGGCAGAACTTCTACATTTATCGATATCTACATCAAGAGAGATATGGACAGAGGTATCCTCACAGAGCAGGAGGCTCAGGAGCTTATCGACCACTTTATCATGAAGCTCAGACTTGTTAAGTTCGCTAGAACACCTGAGTACAACTCACTGTTCTCCGGCGACCCAACTTGGGTAACTGAGTCTATCGGCGGCGTTTCTATCGACGGCGTTCCAATGGTAACAAAGACTTCATTCAGATATCTCCATACTCTTGAGAACCTTGGTCCTGCACCAGAGCCAAACATGACAGTTCTGTGGAGCACAAAGCTGCCTGTAAACTTCAAGAAGTTCTGTGCTAAGACTTCTATCAAGACTTCAGCTATCCAGTATGAGAACGATGACCTTATGAGAGTTACACACGGCGATGACTACGCTATCGCTTGCTGCGTATCTTCAATGAGAATCGGTAAGGAGATGCAGTTCTTCGGTGCAAGAGCTAACCTTGCTAAGTGCTTGCTTTACGCTATCAACGGCGGTGTAGATGAAAGACTCAAGATACAGGTCGGTCCTAAGTATCGTCCGGTTACTGGTGATTACCTCGATTATGATGATGTAATGGCTAAATATGACGACATGATGGAATGGCTCGCTGGTCTGTATGTAAATACACTGAACGTTATCCACTATATGCACGACAAGTATTCTTATGAGAGAGTTCAGATGGCTCTTCATGACAGAGATGTCAAGAGATACTTCGCTACTGGTATCGCCGGTCTGTCAGTTGTTGCTGACTCACTTTCTGCTATCAAGTATGCTAAGGTAAAGTGCATCAGAGATGAGGACGGAATCGTAACTGACTACGAAGTTGAGGGCGATTTCCCTAAGTATGGTAACAACGACGAGAGAGTTGACAAGATCGCAGTTGACCTCGTTAGAACATTCATGGACAAGATCAGAAAGCATCACACATACAGAGATGGTGTTCCTACAATGTCTATCCTTACTATCACATCTAACGTTGTTTATGGTAAGAAGACCGGTTCTACACCTGACGGAAGAAAGATCGGTGTGCCTCTTGCTCCTGGTGCTAACCCAATGCACGGCAGAGATACTCACGGTGCATCTGCATCACTTTCTTCTGTTGCTAAGCTGCCATTCAGACACGCTCAGGACGGTATCTCTAACACATTCTCGATCATTCCTGACGCTCTTGGCAAGGACGACAAGGTATTCATGGGCGACCTTGATATCGAAAGCATAGCTAAGGAGCTTAACGAAGATGGGGTTTAATGTTAAAAAGGACGAGGACGAGGCTCAGGTAAACGAGCTTGTTGACGTCATTGACAGACTTATGATGGGCGGTCAAGGTCATCTAACGATAGACGTTGACGAAACTGAAGAGGGTCTGAACGTTAAAACTTACAGCACTTCTGACTGCGGCGGTGACGGCAAGACTGCTTGCTGCCAGCCAACGGAAGAGGACGCTATTGACAGAGATGAAGATTAACTCCCTATTTTAGAAAACGGCGGAGATAAATGCTCCGCTTGTTTTCCATAAATACTAAGAAAGGAATGTAATACTATGGCAAATTTTGAACCAACAGATGCACAGGTAGACAACCTTATCGGACTGCTTGACGGTTATGCAGAAAAAGGCGGTCATCACCTTAACGTAAATGTACTTAACAGAGAAACATTGCTGGACGCTCAGGCTCACCCTGAGAAGTATCCACAGCTCACAATAAGAGTTTCAGGCTACGCTGTAAACTTCGTAAAGCTTACTAAGGAGCAGCAGGACGACGTTATTTCAAGAACGTTCCACAAGAGCCTTTAATTTGAGCTTTGCCGCATAGAGCGAGTTTCTTTGCGGATAATATGCACACGGGCGGTCGGCGTCGTCTTACATAGAACTTCTTGTTTTATGTGGAGGGGAGCTGCCGCTCGTTTGTTGCTTTTTGCGGATAGGTATGCGGTGATATAAATTTGTGAGCGAGCAGAAACGGGACGTCGAGGGTGCCGTCCCATACAGAATGGTTTGTGCAGGCTGAGCGGGCGTGCGTTCATGCGAAATAAAAAAGGAGGGATATCCCATGGAGGGATTTATACATTCTACGGAAAGCTTTGGTACGGTGGACGGACCGGGGATAAGGTTTGTTGTTTTCTTTCAGGGTTGTCCTATGCGGTGTCTTTACTGCCACAATCCTGATACTTGGAAGATAGGCACAGGTACAAAGAGGACGGTTGAAAGTCTGCTGGCGGAATATGACTCGGTAAAAGAGTTCATGAAAAACGGCGGCATAACCTGCACGGGCGGCGAGCCTTTGGTGCAGATAGACTTTGTAACGGAGCTTTTTGAAAAGGCTAAGGAAAAGGGGATACACACCTGTCTTGACAGTTCGGGCATCACTTTTACGCCTGACAACACGGAGAAGTTCGAGAGGTTATGCAAGTGCACTGACCTTGTTATGCTGGACATCAAGCACATTGACCGTGAGGAGCACAAAAAGCTTACGGGACACTACAATGACAACATTCTTGCGTTTGCAAAGTTTTTGTCGGAGCGTGGTGTGCCTATATGCTGTCTCTTATACACATCTCCGAGCCCACGAGACTAAGGCGAATCTC
>UQAR01000091.1 GCA_900539095.1 uncultured Ruminococcus sp. | reverse complement strand
GGCACTGTTGTAGTCTGCGGATTTGTCGTTGTGACAGGCGGATTTGTTACCGCAGGCTTTGCAGTTGTAGTCGGAGGCGTCGGATCGTTATTCTGTTCCGCTCCGTTATTGCTCCGGTTATTATCGGACGGCGAGTTATCTGGTTGCGGATCATTTTGCACAGGCTGATGGTTATTTTCCTGACCGTTATTATTCTGTGCAGAATTGTTCTGTCCCTGACTGGAATTTCCCGAATAACCTGACGGATCTGATTTCTTGGTCGTAGTTACTGTGATATTTGTCGGTTTTGAAGTCTCGGATACCGTCTGCGAACTTGTTTTAAAAGTAGTAGTTGTGGCTTCGCTTGTATCCTTTTCTTCCTTTGCAGATGTTACTGCGGAAACTGTGACCGCAGTCGTAGTTTGGCTCACTGCCGAAGTGTCGACGCTTACTGATCTTTCGGCAGTTTCCGCTGCATTTCCGCAGGCTGATAAAAACACCGCACAGAGTATCAAAATTAATATCGCTCTTTTCATATCATCACGCTCCTTGTCAAGCAATATATCATATATCCGCCCACAAATCTATACTTTTTGCAAAAGTTCTACCTTTGTTACAAGATACACAGCATAAGCTTTAGCAAACTACATACTTATCTCCGGTTCAGGTTCATCTTCAGGCTCCGACATTTCCTCATCGGGAGTGTTCTCCACCTCGATATCCGTCTGCTGAACCTGCTGCAGCTTGAGATCATAAGCATTGAGCACAGCCTGATTTACGGCAGTTCTCGCCGACTTGGTTATGGCGTGGAAGGTGTCGCTGTACTGCTTGTTGCCGTCCTTATCGGTGTATGAGGTGGAGGGCATATTGACAAATCTGCCCTTTTCGGTCTCAATGACCCTAAGTCCGTGAACGGCGAACATACCGTCCATTGTTACGCTGGCATATGCCTTGATTGCTGAATCCTCTTTGTTTACCATTCTGTTGATAGATGCGTGTATTCTCATAGTTTCATTCTCCTTTACATTGTCTGTTCGATTTCCGGTTCTTCTTCATATTCTTCAAGCGGTTGGATCACTTCCGGCTTTGTTTCTCTCACAGCAACCAGCCCGATACCGTGCAGATCAACTATGATATGATCAAACTGCTGCTTGTACTTTTCTATCTGTTCATCGGTAAGTGAACAGGAATCCCACTCACCGTATTCGTTACGATAATTGCCCGAAATATAGAAAGTGCCGTGAACAAGAGTATTTCCAACTATCCTGTTAGGCTTTGAACCGTTCAGCAGAAACTCATCATTGCACCAGCAAATAGCATCCTGCTTTGGTTCAAAATATATTGACTCGATGCTGCCGCCCACAACTTCCTGCATGGCATGGATATCATCTTCAATATCCTTTACATATGGTTCTTTCAGAGGTTCAAACACAAGTATCCTCATTCTTTTGTCTCACTTTCACAATACTCTTTCAGCGGACAATCGCCGCAGTCATCAAACATTGCACAGGTACGCTGTATCTCTTCCTCGGATATCCCACAGTCAAAATGCTGCTTTTTCTGTTCGTCTTGCCATACGATAAGTGAAACACCGCTGCTGTCACTTTCGACCTCTACCGTTACAGCATTTCCGTGCCTGTCATAAAGCCCTGAAAATTCTGTTTTGCCTTTTGCTGTTAAAACCTGTGCCAATATTATCTTCTTCATAAAAACCTCCTAATCAAAAAGCGAAAGCTGTTTGATAGCTTTCGCACGTTCGCTTGTGTCATAATTTGATATGAGCAACTCTGCATACTGACAGCCTGCGTCATAACGCTGTGCTAAGTTGTTAAGTCTGCTTATCTCTTCAATGTGAATGTTTGGTTTATGCCATATCTCACGGATCTCAGGACAATCATTATACGAAACCAAAAATCTGCCTTTGATGTCAAGCAGAGCGTCACGCAGTCTGATATGATCTTTTGCAGTAAACCCTACGTCCTTGTAGTAATTCTCTGTAGCAAAATACGGCGGATCACAGTAGAAAAAGCTCACGGGTCTATCGTACTGCTTAATCAGCTTTTCAAAATCCTTGTTCTCAACAACTACTTTCTGTAATCTTCTTGCGGCAAGGTCGATCATAGGGAAGTCCGACCACATCGAATGCGGCTGACTTCCAAAGCTGTCAAGACCGCTTGCATAGCTGTAACGTATAAGCTGATAAAACTTAGCCGCTCTGTCAACATCACGAAATCTGCTGAACAGACCTCGCTTGTGCAGACTTGCGATCCAGTCAAAATCCTCACGGGAATTGAGGACATACCGCAACTTGTATTTCAGCTTATTCGGTTTATCCCGCACACATCTATAGAGATTTGTAAGGTTTCCGTTGTAGTCATTCCAGACCTCAAAATCCATACCCGGCGGTTTATGAAACAGCACCCAGCCTGCACCGCCGAACACCTCGATATATCTTTCATAGTAGGTTGGAAACCTTGCAAGCACTTCATCACGAAGATTTTTCTTCCCGCCTACCCAAGACATAAAACTGTTCATATATAATTTGCCTCCGAAAGGAGGCACACCTCCTTCCGATGTTTTGTGCAAAGCACAAAACTCGTAATTGAAAGCTTTGCTTTCAATTTACTCCTATTCTGCCGTTAGAACCAACAGCAGAAAAGTCGCTTTGCAAGCACCAGATTTTTGATCTGCTGTTGGCAAAACGACCTGTCCTAGCGCGGACGGCGCATTTCACGCTCGAATTTAATATGAGCTATACTGCCTGCCCGCTGATTTTCATTTGTTGTATCTCAGCCCTTAATAATTGGGTCAACATAGCTGAATATTATGCGTTTCTGTTCAAGGTAGCCGTCGGCTTTGTTTACCTCATTACACAGCTCCTTGTATTGCTTTTCCGAAAGCACAGGCTTTGTTGCTCTCAGCATTGCAGGAATACACCCAAGCGTCAAACTGAAATCAGCTTTTGGTTTAATTCTTTTCTCCACGAACATATGCCTCCCTCAGCTCTTTATTCAGTCTTCCGACCTCCTGCTTTGCAGCATAGAGCATTGCACAGTCAACACCGATGACAAGCCCTGCGATAGCTCCGATAAGCATTCCCATAAACAAATACGTCATTCACATCATCTCCATTTCCATATCCTCATCTTCTGTCTGTTCATCATCGATAGAAGTGATCTCAACATACTCGCCGATAACATTCAAGGCCTCATAGTAACTGCCCGAAGATGTTATTCTGCTGCACATTTCCTTTGCCTCATCATACATTCCGTTCCTTTTCAGCGTTTTTGAGGCTATGCCCATAAGATTGAATATATTTCCGACCTGACCTATCAGCGGACATTTTGGCTTTTTGGACATCACGACATCTCCTTTCCGTAATATTTTCTCAGCAGACCTATGATAAAAAGCTGACCTTTTCCCGTCACAAACGTCTGCCGATAAGTCTTTTTCATACCCTCGACCTCGAACACCGACTCTTTTACAACAAAATATCTGCGGTCAATATATCTCTGATACGGCAGATTGTTTGACATAAGCACTCCCATTTCTTTCAGCCAGCGAAACAGTCTTGTTCTGCCGATATTGAAATTTTTATCAGCCGCAAGCTTTGCCATAGCATTCATATCTATGAGATCCTCGCTGTCGGCAACGTGCAGAGCAAAATCCACGAGAGGCTTATCAGTTCTGATCCGTTCATTCAATTTGCTGATAAACGTCATTTGCAGACGGAAAAGATTTTTGTACGGTTCGTCGAGGAAGGGCAGGTAGTTTTCGATAAACATTTCTTCGTTTGTAACATAACCGCCTGTTCTGCGGATAGTTGGGAGGACATCATCAAATATCCAACTTTCAAATTTTTCAGCAGAGGGAAGTCTGGAGTGGGATATAAGTCTGTAAAGATTACCTTCAGAAATAAACTTAGCACCTTGCTTTCTGCCCATTGAATCTATGAGGTGGTGAATCACCACCCCATCTTTTTTGCAATGAGTTTTTATCGCATTGTTCGTATCGCTATACCCCAATGCGAGAGCCACGTCTTTTCCGCAAAACATCACCCTTCCGTTTTCCTCGATAGTTCTCACCGAGCCGAACTCTTCATTCTCAAATATTTTTATCTTCTGTTCCATTTCCATTCTCCTTGTCGATCTCTGAAATATACTTTCCAATAGCCTCGATAACATTAGTTGTCACCGCATTTCCTGCCTGTTTGTAAAGCTGTGCGTCGGACATTCCTGTGGCTTTGACCTTGTTGAACTGCTCATCGGTAAAGCCCTGCAGCCGCCAGCACTCCAACGGCATAAGCTTTCTGATATATCCGCAGTACACGACGCCGTGTCTGTCAGTAACGGTCAAAGTAAACATAGGCTCGTTTGGAAGTTTAAATCTTCGGCCTTGCTGTCTTGTTTCTGCTTTTGCAGGATCAAGCACGGCTATCGGGTCTGTTATGAGGACTACTCCGGATTTTTCGCCTTTGTGATGACCGATACCGCTGTCCTGCCTTGCGGTTATGCACCTTGCAAGCTCTGTGACCTTCGGGTCGGGATTCATATCTATCCCCAATGCGTAATATCCCTGATTACAGCTTGTTGTAAGGGTATGAGCTATCTCCTTGCCAACTCTCCCACGCCTTGAATTCATATTTGGATATGCAAGATCAATACTGTCGCCGGGCAATGCTATCTGATATCCCGACTTTGTTTTTGATTTTATTGGCAGTCCCATTATCTCATACAGTCCCGTCTTTCCGCCGAAGCCTCCTGCCTGGCTTGTCAGCGTTATGCTCAGTCCGTCGGCTGAATATACCCTGTTTCCCTCTCTGCCTGAAATTCTTTTGACAAGAGTTTTTGGATTTGCATCTGTGAAAAACAATACTTTTCCGGAACACTTTTCTCTATGAAATCCGACAATGAACACTCTTTTTCTTGACTGGGCAACTCCAAAATTTGCGCTGTTAAGCACTTCCCATACGACATCGTACCCCAATTCATCCAACGTACCGAGGATGGTCGCAAACGTCCTGCCCCCGTTATGCGATAGGAGACCGGGTACGTTTTCAAGGAGCAGATACTTAGGTTTTTTAATGGCGGCAATCCTGGCGATCTCAAAGAAGAGAGTTCCTCGGGTATCGCTGAATCCTTTTCGTTTTCCAGCGATCGAAAAGCTTTGGCAAGGGAATCCTCCACATATAAGGTCGAGATCAGGCAGCTCATTGGGGTCGATTTTTCTTGCGTCATCATAAAACACCTCACCTTCTGTATCATACAAAGTTTCATAAGCTTTCTTTGCATACTTATCTATCTCGCAATATCCGACGCACTCAAAGCCGCCCGCTTTTTCAAGTCCTGAGCGAAATCCGCCGATACCTGCAAAGATATCGAAATATTTTATCATTTACCACGTTCCTTTCCTCAATAAAAAAACGGCCAAGCTTTCTTAACTTGACCGTTACATTGACATATTCATTTCTTCTTCCTCGGTTTGTTCCGATCCTTCTCTGATAACATGAAAATCGTCCACGCCTGGGATCACTCCGAGCGTTCTCCCGTTGTCAAAGATACAATGCAAAGTGCCGATGTCATCAACGTGATCGACCCTGCCAAGAGTACCAGACTCAACAGGGAATGGATCATCATTCATTCTGTTAAGGCAGATGCGAGTCCCTTCGGGATACCGTTCTTTCAGCCATTCTACTTTCTTGTGATCGTAATACATTATATATTCCTCCTTTTTCTACAAATGAAAAAAAGGCTGTTCTATCATCGTCACTTAAATTCGTGACAATAGACAAAACAGCCTTTAAAACTTTGTGAATTTTTTTCATAACAAAACGGCAGGCTCAGAGCAAAATCTGCTCAAAGTCTGCCGTTTTGTTTGACGATGTTTAATTGTTGAGGGTTCAAATCCTTTTTTTACGAAAAAGCATCCACGGTTTTACACCTGAAATTTTTACCCTCAAAACGCAAAAAAAGCTCGTAAATACGAGCTTTTCAAGGTGTGCATCTATTTTATTGCACAAGTATGGTGCGGATGACGGGACTTGAACCCACATGACCTTGCGATCACTAGCACCTGAAGCTAGCGCGTCTGCCAATTCCGCCACATCCGCATATTTAGTGTTGCTCAACGCAACGTATATATTATATCATATTACGCCCACTTTGTCAATACCTTTTCGCAGTTTTTTCGATAAAACAGCAAAAAATAAAGCCCGACTTCTCAGTCAGGCTGATTTTTATATCGGAATCGTCACCCGTTTTTGAATTGCTCACGAAGAGCCTGATCGCTCATACCGAATGTCACAAGCTTGCTAAAATACTTGTTCTTCATGAGTGCCTTGATTAGTATTACGCCTACTACGGTAACACATACAAATTCGCCTAATGCTACCCAGCCCATGTTTGCCAAAAGCGGCGTCTTGAATACATACGTCAACTCAAAGCCAACTATCACTGCATTGGATATCACTGGGAAAAGCGATGCAACTACAAGGTTCACCTTGTTCCTCAGCAGGTATATGAGCACTGCTGCAACTACTGTCGCCAGCGTTCCAAATACTACGTCCACCATGCCAAGCGTGCTGAAAAGATTGACTATCAGGCAACCTATAGACAGCGAAATGATGTAATCCTTGTTGAAATAACAAAGCAGCATCAAAACCTCAGATATGCGGAACTGTACCTGTCCGTATGCAAGCGAGCTGCAAAGCATCGTAGCCACAACGTATATCGCTGCAATAAGTCCCATGTTCGTTAAACGACGTGCACTGAAAATTTCCATAAAAAAATCTCCTTGTTTTTATTTGTGAGTGGTTGATCTAGGTTACACTCTATTTTATTGGAAAATAAATAACATAAAAAGGCTGCCGCCGAAACGACAGCCCGTTTGTTTACGTTAATTTAGCTGAAATTAAGCCTTGCCAACAGAACCGAAGAGTTCCATC
>UQAR01000090.1 GCA_900539095.1 uncultured Ruminococcus sp. | reverse complement strand
AAGAGACAGCAATCCTCGCAGACCCCACGAAGTTCCTTTGCAGCCTTTTCGATATCAGGCTGAGAAACCACCGCAGAAACTACCGCTGCACCGTCAATGCCCATGCCCTTGAAGTTCGGCACAGTTTTCATGTTCACGCCGCCGATTATCACTATAGGGATATCCACAGCGGCTCTTATCTCCGCAAGCTGTTCCTTTGTGACTGCCCTTGCGTCAGTTTTTGTGTTAGTGGCATACATTGCACCCACGCCGAGATAATCTGCACCGTCTGCCTGAGCTTTTTTTGCCTCATCGAGTGTTGCCGCAGAAATTCCGATAAGCTTGTCCTCGCCGAGGATTTTTCTTGCCACTGCACATGGCATATCGCTCTGACCAAGATGAACTCCTGCACAGTCAACAGCCTGTGCGATATCAAGTCGGTCATTTATTATAAGCGGCACATTATATTTATCAGTTATCTTTTTTACTCTCACTGCAAGCTCATAGAACTCTCTTGAGGTGCAGTCCTTTTCTCTCAGCTGTATCACCGTACAGCCGCCTTTTACGCCCTCTTCCACCGACTGCTCGATAGTTTCGCAGGACATAAGTCCACGGTCTGTGCAAAGATAAAGCGTATAGTCTATTTTTGATTTGTCCATTTTTTTGCCCTCTTATTTCTTATCAGAGAATGACTTCCATACCGGTCTTGAATGGTTTCAGACCTGCTTTTTCGTAAAATTTTCTTGCCGACGGATTGCACTCCCACACGTTGAGCGTAACATTATAACAGCCCTGCTCCTTAGCGAATTTCTTCACTGCCTCATAGAGCACCGAGCCTATATGCTGACCTCTGCAATTTTCATCAACGCACAGGTCGTCAATATATAAAGTTTTCATATCTGTGCGTGAATTATCATTTTTGAACTCCTCAAAAATGCAGAAAGCGTAGCCCCTCATGACATCATTTTCATCAACAGCGGCAAAGATAGGCTTTGTTTTATCCTTGAGCATAACTTTAAGCTCGTCATCAGTATACTTTTTAGCACCCTCTTTAAAGAGGTCAGGTCTGCCCTGCTGATGAACTCTTTCTACCTGATAAAGCAGTTCGTCCATTTGAGGTATGTCTTTTTCACAAGCAAATCTTACAGTCATTTTTCATTCCCCTTTGTGTTATAGCATTGGTTATTTACCAGATAATAAGCAAATCGTTCAGCATACGGGCGACCTCAGGTCACCCCTACAAACAACACTGCCCGCATAAAATTTAGTGATACCATAATAATATGATACCACTAAATTTAAAATATTGCAATACTAAACTTCTTCTATCTTCGCCTTAGCTGCAAAAACCTGACTGTTCATTTTGCTTATAGCGTCGATTATGGAGATATGAAAGCTGCCTGAACCTATGTCGCCTGCTTTTTCGTATGCGAACTCGCCTGCGATACCCATGCTTGCGATGCCTGTTACGGCGGCAATGTACATATCATCAGATGAACCTGCGAAAGAACCTACAAGTCCGGTTGTCATGCAGCCTGTACCTGTTACCTTTGAAAGATAAGGGTGACCGTTTGATATCCTTGCAACTCTTTTTCCGTCTGTTATAGTATCCACCGCACCTGTTATAGCTGCAACGCAGTTATACTTTGCGACTGTTTTTTTCGCAACGGAAACAGGGTCGTTTTTCTCGTCAGCCTCAGAAGTATCAACGCCCTTTGTGGACACTTCAAGTCCTGCAAGATATGACATTTCAGAAAGATTTCCTCTGAGTATGCTTATCTTCACATTTTCAAGTATACGCTTTGCAGTTTCATTTCTGAAATTTGACGCACCTGCTCCAACCGGGTCGAAAACCACAGGAACGCCAAGCTCGTTGGCTTTCTTTCCTGCTGCTACCATTGATTCCACAGTTCTTGCATTGAGCGTGCCCATGTTTATAACAAGAGCCTTTGAGATAGAAGTTATATCGGCTGCCTCTGCTATATCGTCCGCCATGATAGGTGACGCACCAATGGCGAGGATACAGTTTGCAACGTCATTTACAGTAACGTAATTTGTGATACAATGCACCAGAGGGCATATATCTCTTACCTTATCAGCTGCTTTTGCACAGCTTTCAATTATGGTATCCATTATGCTTTTACCTCCTTTGAAAAGCCGAGGAAACCGTCAAATACTTTGGCTTTTTTCAGTGCTGTAACGATAACTATTGCAAGCACTGTACCGCCTGCACAGCTTACAAAGAATGGGAAGATATACATTGTGATAGCTGCGGCAGGTGAGCCTACGAGAAATCTTGCAACAGGGTATGCAAGAAGTCCGCCGAGGACTGATGTGCCGAAAAGTTCGCCAACATATGCGGCAGGGAGTTTTTTGATGTACTTATAGAGCATACCTGCAACGAAAGCTCCTACCATTGAGCCAGGGAATGCAAGCAATGAGCCAAGTCCGAGAAGGTTTCTCAGAAGTGCTGCTGTAAAGCCAACTCCTACTGCCCATGCAGGTCCAAGGAAAACTGCACCGATAATGTTTACAAGGTGCTGAACAGGGGCACACTTTGACGCACCGATAGGGAACGAAACAAGCGAGCCTGCTACTGCCAATGCTACCAATACAGCTGCGAATACCAATTTGTGAATGTTTGTCTTTTTCATGTTTATTCCTCCATATCGTCCGCACCGCCGAACGAAAAAGAGCAGAATTATCCAGCGGCACGCAGACCGTGGCTTTCGCTCACAGTCTGATGTAAAATTATTTTCGGTCGGTGCTCGTTTGCACCCTCTCACCCCGAAACACGGGTTCCCTCGCTGAATACTTCTTGAAAAAGTTCGCAAGACGCTCCTCTTGCACATTACATTCTTTTTTATATCATCTCAGCTGCGACGCTGAGCTGAATATCGTTTGTTTTGACAGTCTACGCTAAAGTGAACTGTCGGGGACGCCAGCCCCTACTTTTGATTGTACAATTACACGTTGTTCTGTATCATATGGGCGAACGCTGTTCGCCCATACAGATAACAGTGTTCATATGAATTTGATGTAGGCGAAAGCCCTGCTTATTTCTCAGAGCAGAATTTTACTTCTTTGCCCTCAAGTATCATATTCGTTGTTCTTACGGCACACATTTTGCCGCACATTGAACAAGTATGTCTGTCGGCTGGTGGGGTCTGCTCGAAAAATCTTCTTGCTTTTTCGCCGTCGATAGCTATTTCAAACATTTCGTCCCAATCCATTTTGTGACGGGCTGCTGCCATTTTATCGTCTATATCTCTTGCACCCTTTACGCCCTTTGCGATATCTGCGGCATGGGCTGCTATCTTGCTGGCGATTATGCCTTCCTTAACGTCGTCAACGTCCGGAAGTCTGAGGTGCTCGGCAGGTGTTACATAGCAGAGGAAGTCTGCACCGCTTGCTGCGGCTATTGCTCCGCCGATAGCTGATGTGATATGGTCATAGCCAGGTGCGATATCTGTTACCAGAGGTCCAAGGACATAGAATGGTGCACCGTGGCAGATCTTCTTTTCCATTATCATATTAGCGGCTATCTCGTTCATTGCCATATGGCCAGGGCCTTCTACCATTACCTGAACGTCCTTTTCCCACGCTCTCTTTGTGAGGTTGCCAAGCTCGATAAGCTCGGATATCTGAGCGGCGTCGGAGGCGTCTGCAAGACATCCCGGACGGAGTGCGTCACCAAGTGAGATAGTAACGTCATACTCTCTGAGTATTTCAAGAACTTCGTCATAATACTCGAAGAATGGGTTCTCGTTGCCTGTCATCATCATCCATGCAAAAAGCAATGAGCCTCCACGGGAAACGATATTCATTTTTCTTCCCTCACGTCTGAAAGCTTCGATTGCACGTCTGTTGATACCTGCGTGGATAGTCATGAAGTCAACGCCCTCTTCGGCATGTGCTCTTACTACCTTGAGAAAGTCCTGAGCAGATATCTCAAGGAGGTCCTTATCAAGATAGCCGATAGCGTCATACATTGGAACTGTACCGATCATGGCAGGTGATTTTGCGATAAGTTCTTTTCTGAAAGTATTGGTCTTGCCGTAGTTTGACAAGTCCATGATAGCCTCAGCACCGAACTTTATAGCCATATCCACCTTCTGCATCTCGACGTCATAGTTCTTAGCGTCGCCTGAGATACCGAGGTTTACATTTATCTTAGTTTTAAGGCCTTTACCGATACCCTCGGCAGAGAGTGCGGTATGGTTCACGTTAGCTGGGATAGCCACCTGACCGGCTGCAACGAGAGCCATAAGCTCGTTTACGTCTATATTTTCTTTCTTAGCCACTGTTTCCATTTCAGGGGTAACGATACCCTTTTTAGCGGCCTCCATTTGGGTCTTATAGTTTCTCATAACTGATTTCCTTTCAAGTCATAATAGTCATAGAAGTGATTGACGGGACTATGCCCTTTTCCCACTGTGAATGATTTTTCTATTGCCTCGGTGATATAGTTTTTCGCCTTTGTTACGGCGGTGAGCATATCCATACCGTGGGCAAGGTTTGCGGTTATGGCAGAGGACAAAGTACAGCCAGTGCCATGGGTATTAGGTGAATCGACACGCTTGCAGGAGAGCTTATGTATACCCTCAGGGGTACAGAGCAGATCAACTGCGTCGCCTGTGAGATGTCCGCCTTTTACAAGAACATTTTTGACGCCCATACTCATTATTATCTTAGCGGCTTTTTCCATATCGTTTTCATTATTTATCCGCAAGCCTGAGATAGCCTCAGCCTCAGGAATATTCGGTGTAAGGAGCGTAACGATAGGAAAGAGCTTATCCCTCATAGTGGTGACAGTTCCGCCCTCAGAGAGAGCGTCGCCGCTGGTAGCGACCATAACGGGATCGCAGACGATAATACTTGGTTTATACCGGGCAAGCTTATCCGCAACGGCTGAAATAATCTCAGCAGTAGGGAGCATACCGAGTTTAACGGCGTCAACGTGGATATCCTCGAAAACGGCGTCTATCTGTTTTTTGATCTCATCAACAGGCACATTGAACACAGACAGCACTCTTGTGGTATTTTCAGACACGACAGAGGTTATAACGCTCATGCCGAAGGTCTGATTAGCACTAAAGGCTTTAAGGTCGGCTTGTATGCCTGCACCGCCTGAGCAATCCGAGCCTGCTATTGACAAACATTTTAGCATAAAAAAGTTCCTTTCCAGGGGAACAGGCAACAAAAAACCTCCTGACCATGCAGGAGGTAAATTTACACAAAACTTGCTTCCTACACTGGTATTGACCAACAGGTTCAAAGGGTCAGGTTTTACCTTCTCAACCCAGCGTTCATGCTTGGGTTCCCCTGCAAACTATATTCGATTTTTCGCAGTTTTTCTGCTTTTTTCATTATAGCACTGGTTATGGGGATTGTCAAGGAGAAATTGTGTGGTTAGGCGTTTTATTCCCATTTCCCACACAATGCACGGTAGGGGCGACCTGAGGTCGCCCGCATTTATCTTTCCCCTCAAATTTTTCGTCTACCGCCACATTGGATTTACACCTTGTTCGACAACCAAAAGAACCTACCCACCGCACCTGTAGGGGCGTCGTCCTCGACAGCCCGCTATTCCTCGCACGTTGAATTATCGGAAAGCATCACAATAATATACCGAAAATAATTCGGCATGAGGGTTGTAGTAATCAAGGCGTTGCCCCTCAATCAGGCAATCGAAAAAGTTCCCACATCAAAGATACAACAATTACTGCGTTACCTCTCCGAATGGGACGTCGAGGGTGCCGGACCCTACAATTCTAAAAACACAGCAAATTCTGAGCACGGGCGAACGATGTTCGCCCCTACGGTAGTTCGGGAAAGTTCGCCTTGCCGAAAAATCGCTACGCTCTTTGCGGATTTTACGTTGTGCTATGGGATAGAAAAAGCGGTGCAGAGATTTTTGCTCCGACACCACTTTGTTTTAATCACTACTTTGTATTTCTTTTTTACTTTTTCTGCACCGCTTGGTAGGCTTACGCCTATTGAGGCTCTGCCTCAAGCTCCGCTCAGGGCTTTGCCATTCCTCACTCCTCACTTAAATTTCTCTTCTACAGTATTCTCCTTATAGTATTTATCTTTCCGCAATACTTTATCCTACTTATAGGTTGTATTCTGATTCCATAATATGTATTCATGGCATGGACTATTTTTCCGCCGCCTATATACATTGCAACGTGTCCATAATTATTACATATTATAAGGTCGCCTGCTTGTATATTCTTCATGGAAACTGCTTTTCCCATTTTTGCTTGTGCATAGACGCTATTAGTCATATTGACGCCGGCTTTTTTATACGCCTGCATTGTCAGACCGCAGCAATCTGTTGCTTTATATCTTGTGCCGCCCCAGACATATCTGCCGCCGTTCATACTTGCGGCATAGTCAACTGCGGTTTTTATCTTCGCTTTTCTCTCAGGTGTACGGCTGACGCCTTTTCCTACTTTGACGTACTTGCCTTTATAGTTTCCCTCTTTTAAGAAGACATAGCTTGCTGCTCCCACAGTTTTGCTCTTCCCTGCCACACGCTTATTTTTTGCGGTTGTGAGAGTGCCTGAAACTGCGACGGACTTTTTAGTTTTTGATGATTTTGCAAACTTGCCGTTTTTAAAGGTATAGAGCTGGACATTTTTATTTATGGTATAGTATGTTTTTGCGGCGGTCTTAACGCTCAGAGGTGAAGAATCGGAAATGCTGTCGCCGTTCACTGCTCTTACTACAATGGTATAGGTTTTTGATGCGTTGAGATAAAGGTTTCCGTCGTCGGTTATTTCTATGAGGTTTTTCTTTTTAAGCGACTGCCAATTATAGGTTTTCACATAGTTGCCATTCACATAGATCTCGAATGTTGTTTGTGATGAAAAGCTGTTTATGTTTTTTACGCCTAGTTCTATTTTATTTGAATATGCTTGTTTTTTTACTGCGACAGGTGTTGTGAGGGTCTGCTCTGCGGAGGCTGTTATGACGTTCACGCAGGCTATGCCTGTTTCCTGAGGCATGAAAGCTGCAAAGCCTGTCATTGTCACGGCGGACATTATTACTGCTGCTATCTTTTTGATACTGATGATCTATCATCCTTTCCAAATTCTGTACTTATACGATTTCATATATACTATTATCCCTGTCTCTTATACACATCT
>UQAR01000089.1 GCA_900539095.1 uncultured Ruminococcus sp. | reverse complement strand
TATAAGAGACAGATATTACATAATACCATAAAAACAAATATTTGTCAACTCTTTTTCCATAAAAAAAGACACGTCCCCTCACGGAAACGTGCCTTGTATATCTTACTTATTCTTCTTGCTGTCATTCTCTCTTATCTCAACACGGCGAATCTTACCGCTGATAGTCTTAGGCAGCTCGTCCACGAACTCAACGATTCTAGGATACTTGTAAGGAGCAGTTGACTGCTTAACATAGTTCTGAAGTTCCTTAGCAAGCTCAGGTGACGCAGTGTAGCCCTTTGCAAGAACGATAGTAGCCTTTACTACCTTGCCTCTGATAGCGTCGTCAGCCGCAGTGATAGCACACTCCAGTACAGAAGGGTGTTCCATAAGGATACTCTCTATCTCGAAAGGTCCTATACGATAGCCAGATGCCTTGATAAGGTCGTCAGTTCTTCCAACATACCAGTAGTAACCGTCATCGTCCATGTAAGCCGTGTCGCCTGTGTGGTACATACCAAATCTCCAAGCGTTGTCCGTTGCCTCAGGATTTCTGTAATACTCCTTGAACAGTGCAGGGTTCTCGCCTCTCTTAGCGTAAACAACTATCTCGCCTGTTTCGCCTACTTTTACAGGCTTGCCCTCGCTGTCGACGATACCGATGTTGTAAAGCGGTGTAGGCTTGCCCATTGAACCCGGCTTAGGCTCCATGCCATAAAGATTACCGATAAGCACAGCACCCTCAGTCTGACCAAAGCCCTCCATAAGTTTCAGACCGGTGTATTCATACCACTTGTTGAATACCTCAGGGTTAAGAGCCTCACCTGCGATACAGCTGTATTTCAGTGAAGAAAGGTCATAGTTCTCAAGACCCTCCTTAATGAAGAATCTGTACATTGTCGGAGGTGCACAGAATGAAGTCAGCTTGTAATCCTGAATGACTTTCAGCACGTTTGCAGGGATAAATCTGTCAAAGTCATATACGAATGTTGTCGCACCGCAGATGAACTGACCGAACATCTTGCCCCATGCACACTTAGCCCAGCCTGTTTCAGAAACAGTCAGGTGCAGTGAGTTCTCGTCAAGGTGATGCCAGTGCTTAGCTGTGATGATGTGTGCCGCAGCCAGTGAATACTTGTGCAGTACCATTTTAGGATAACCGGTAGTACCGGAGCTGAAATACATGAGCATTGACTCAGTAACGTGTGTTTCGATCCTCTCAAAAGTCTTTGGATACTTGTCCATCTCGCTGAGGAAATCTATCCAACCCTCTTTAGCACCGTGAGTGATGAACTTCTCCTTCATGCCGCTGTACTGCTCAAGAGCTGAATCCACCTGATTAGGAACATCGTCCTCAGCAGTTGCCACGATGTAAGATATAGACGCAGCGTCAAAACGGTAAACATAATCCTTCTTTTTCAGCTGACAAGTAGCAGGCACAAGAACAGCACCTATCTTCATAAGACCGTAAGCCAAGAACCAGAACTCATAGTGACGCTTGAGAACAGCCATAACAAAATCGCCCTTCTTAACGCCGTGAGCCTGCATCATGTTCGCTACCTGACTGCTCTTCTCAGAAAGGTCTTTGTAAGTGAAGATGTGCTCCTCGCCATCTTCATTGACCCACTGCATAGCCACCTTGTCAGGCACGTTCTTTGCCAGTTCGTCTATAACGTCATATGAGAAGTTGAAATTCTCAGGCAAGTCAAGCTTAAAGCTTTTCAGTCTGCCCTCGCTGTCAAGTTCTTCGTCAACAAATCTCTTATAAAAATCAGCCATTACAAAACCCATATATAGATCCTCCGTCTAAATTATATCCTGTTTATTTCGTGACAAATGCTCACTATGTCCTGCGGAACTTCCGCAATATACTTCGCACCTGCGTTTTCAAGCTCTTCTCTGCCTCTGAACCCCCATACGCAGCCAATGCAGTCAAGACCCGCATTTTTTGCCGTTATAACGTCCACGTCAGAGTCGCCGATAAGTACAGCGTCCTTTGCACTCACACCCAGCGTATCAAGTATATTATAGATTATGTCAGGTGCAGGCTTTGTCGGAACACCGTCCTTTTTGCCGACGATAAGGTCAAAATCCTTCTCGCCGAAAATGTTTTTAACAATGTAGTTTACAAAACCGTCAGGCTTGTTTGACGCTACCGCCGTCATGATGCCCTCTCCACGCAGCGTTTCAAGCACCTCACAGATATGCTCATACGGCCTTGTCTTGTTTAAACATCTCTTGTTGTATTCCTCAGAGAACTCAGCATGATACTTTTTAATGTTCTCCTCGCTCCTCATATCTTCAGGCAGTGCCCGCTCAACGAGTTTTAAAGTACCGTTTCCCACCAAGTGCTTGTATGTGTCATACCCAAACACAGGAAACCCGTATCTCTCCAGCACAGCGTTCATAGCGTCCCCAAGATCGTAAATGGAGTTCACCAGCGTTCCGTCAAGATCAAAAACAAAAAGCTTTTTCATATCTCTACGCTATAAATAAGCCTTTCCTCCCTCCGACATTTCATAAACTTGTCTGTCATCATGCACTCATTTTTTACACTTATCATAAGTTTGTACACTTATCGCAAGTTTGTACATCAATCGCAAATTTATACACTTGTCTAAAAATCATGAGATTTATTATACACTCATATTATGGCTTGTTTATGAACATACACACCTGTATTTGTTAAATTAAATTTCACAAAGATATCTATACGATACATCTTTGTATGAATGCAGAAAATATTTTAAGCAAATATAGTCTGCTCAGCGAATATTTTCAGCCCTATACATATCAATATAACGCCTCCGACAATCCTAGCCTTGTTCTTGAGTTTTCCGCTGAATCTGTGCCCAAGCATGAACCCACAGAATGATAAAACCGCCGTAACAACGCATATAAACGCCGCCGAACGCACAATGCCCACACCAAGGGCCGCAAAGCTTATCCCCACCGCCAGAGCGTCAACCGAAGTCGCAAATCCCTGTACCAGCACCGCCCCGAAAGTGAGCCTGCCCCCCGTCTGGATCTCATCATCACCCGAACCGCATATCATGTTCAACCCTATGAATCCAAGCAGTATCAAAGCTATCCAGTGGTCGAACCTCTCGATGTATACCGCAAAATTCATACCCAACGCATAACCGATAGCAGGCATTATCCCCTGAAAAAGCCCGAATATGATGCCGCACATCAATGCTCCCCTGACTCTCCCCTTCCTGACGCAAAGCCCGTTGGTGACAGATACCGCAAAAGCGTCCATAGAAAGTCCGCAGGCAGTTAAAAACAGCTCAAAAATACTCATATTATCCCCCTTACAGCGTATTGTATATCGTCCTTAATATCACATCGGCTCATAACTTCCCAAATACTTTTTCAAAACTCCATGTAATTTTTACGTTTTCTGCCACACTTTTATGGTAGGAGCGAACAGCGTTCGCCCATCGAAGAGGCAAACCCATATTTTCATAAAACAAAATGCCACCGCCAAATAAAAAACGCCGTTCCCGAAAAACACAAAAAAATATCTTTGCATTTTCCGAAAACAGCGTCCGCCGTTATATTTTGTTAGTCCTCACACTTTGACGCAAGCAGCGAGCTGTACTGGTTTCTGAACTGCTCGAACCTGCCCTCGTCAAGAGCATCTCTTATCTTCTCCATGAGCGTGTTGTAGAAATACAGATTGTGCATAACAGCCAACCTGCCGCCCAACTGCTCCTCAGACTTGAACAGATGACGGATATATGCCCTGCTGTGATTGCGGCAGGCAGGACAGTCGCAGTGCTCATCAATAGGTCTAGGGTCAGTTTCATACCTTTTATTAGTGATGTGCATTATTCCGTTCCATGTGAACAGCGTTCCGTGACGTGCGTTTCTGCTCGGCATTACGCAGTCAAAGAAATCCACACCCCTGTAAACAGCCTCGATTATGTTCGTCGGCGTACCAACGCCCATGAGATATCTCGGCTTATCCTTAGGCATAAAAGGCTCGACCTTTTCGATAATGTTATACATCACCTCAGTCGGCTCACCTACAGCAAGACCGCCTATGGCAAACCCCGAACAGTATTCCATTTCACGGATGCGTTTCATGTGCTCTATCCTAAGATCCTCATAAGTACAGCCCTGGTTGATACCGAACAGCATCTGATGTCTGTTTATAGTGTCCTCCAAACCGTTGAGCCTCTGCTGCTCCGCAACGCACCTCTCCAGCCACCTTGCCGTCCTCTCACAGCTTGCCTTTGAATAGCTGTGCTCAGCAGGGTTCTCTACACATTCGTCAAACGCCATAGCGATAGTGGACGCAAGATGTGACTGTATCTGCATACTCTCCTCAGGACCCATAAAAATTCTGCGGCCGTCAACATGAGAGTTGAAGTACACGCCCTCCTCTTTGATTTTACGCAGCTTGGCTAAAGAAAATACCTGAAATCCGCCGCTGTCTGTAAGAATAGGCTTGTCCCAGTTCATGAACTTGTGAAGTCCGCCCATTTTGTATATAACATCGTCACCCGGTCTGACGTGGAGATGATAAGTGTTACAAAGCTCCACCTGAGTTTTAAGCTCGTTTTTCAAGTCAAGTGAAGAAACTCCGCCCTTTATTGCCGCCGAAGTACCCACGTTCATAAATACAGGCGTCTGTATAGTTCCATGAACAGTTTCAAACTGCCCCCTGCGTGCAGCACCCTCTTGTTTAAGTAATGTAAACATAAATTCTCCTTACAAATTATTATTTCATATCATACAGTTTCATAGTTTCAATATCCCTGTACTCATGCTTTTCATAATATCCAATAAGCTCTCCCTCATCATTTCTGAGAGCTATCATATAAACGTCCTTGTTTTCCTTATCGTTATGGAAAGTGTAGACCTTGTTGTTGCCCTTGTCCTTTTTGAACCACGCAATGACCTGCTCTATCTTGTCATTAGAATCTCCGTTGTGACAGCCCTTTATGGACCTGCCCACAAGAGCCGCTCCTCCACGCTTTTCATATCTTTTGACCGCTGTCGGGTTCATATATACTATCGTATGCTCAAGGTCGCAAATAACCACAGGTGCATCGTCTGCGTCAATAACGCTCTTGAAAAAGTTATTCTCCATTACCGTTCTCCTTTTTATTATTTCCACCCTTTATGCCTTTAAGTATCCAGTCAAGCGGTATCCCGAATATCTTCACGCAAAGCACAAACGTTATCGGTATCGCCGTAAGTGCAAGATAAAGTTCCCAACGCTCAGGGAATATCCTTTCAAGGTATGCCTGATAACCATAGTATGTGAGCATATAAACTATAGTCCTGTGCCAGAAAAACACTTGCAGCGTCCTCGAACCGCACTTTGTTATAACAGGTATCTTTACATCAAGCCCTATGCCAAGCACCGCAAAGCACAACACCGCCGCTATCGCCATAACAAGCAGCCTGCCCCAAAGGGTACATTCGCTCTGAGTAGCCTCCGATATGGCACTGTAAGAATTTCGTCCCGTGAACAACATTCTCAACGGATAAACAAGCTTTACCCTCGCAAAAGCAAAATACACCCATACGCCTAACACCGCCACGGACAGTACCCTTATATACCACCTTTTGACTACCGCAGCCACCCTCTCAGGATCAAGCACATATCCGCAGTAGTAAAACGGGAAAAATACGATTATCCTCGACATCGTGAAGTCATCGCCCACATTTGGGTCATACCCCACCGCCAACGCCAGCAAAACCGACGTGAACAGAACCACCGCAGGCTTGCAGTTTCTCAGTATCCAGCATAGCCCCACAAACGCCGCCATGGCAAATAAATACCAGTAAACGCCGTCAGCACCTATCAAACTAAAATAGATGTCCTCAGACTCGTCTTTGTCAAAGTCAGTCTGAAATCTCACCACCGACCAGTATATAAGGCATTTCATCAGCAGTCCAAGCACAAAAAATCCCAAAGCCTTCTGCCCTGCCTTTTTGCCGTCACCACCACGCCTGTTGAAAAGCCCCGATATAAAAATGAACAAAGGCATATGAAAAGCATATATAAATATGTATATGCTGCTGAATACCTCCGCCCTCGGCATACCATTGTCAACAGCAGGCTCGCCAAAAAGCTTTACCGTGCAGCCGTCAATAAGATGCCCCAACACCACAAGCAGTATTAGCAGAAATTTCAGATTATCATATAAATAAAGCCGCTTTTTCTCCCCTGACTTAACGTCATTCATATAGAAAAAACCTCCGTAAAACAAAGTTTGAAATAAGATATCATCGCCGCAGGCGATACCTTAATTCCTCACTCAGATATTATGAGCATACAATCACCAAAGCTGAAAAATCTGTATTTCTCCTCCACAGCTATCTTGTAAGCATTCATAGTGTTCTCATAACCCATAAACGCCGAAACAAGCATAATGAGCGTGCTCTCAGGCAGGTGGAAATTAGTAACCAGTCCGTCAAGCACCTTGAACTCAAAGCCCGGATAAATAAATATCTCCGTGTAACCGTCACATGGAACTATCTTTCCGTCATTGAACGCAGCCACGCTCTCCAAAGTCCTGCACGAAGTAGTACCCACCGCAATAACACGTCCGCCATTCTTCTTAGTTTCGTTTATCATGTCCGCAGTTTCACGGCTAAGCTCATAGTGCTCCCTGTGCATCTTGTGGTCAAGTACCTTGTCCTCCTTCACAGGTCTGAACGTGCCAAGACCAACGTGCAGCGTCACATAAGCAATGTTCACACCCATAGCCTTTAAGTCCTCAAGCTGCTGCTCAGTGAAATGCAGTCCAGCAGTCGGAGCAGCAGAAGAACCAAGCTCGTGAGCATAAACAGTCTGATATCTGTCCTTGTCCTTTAGCTTTTCAGTAATGTAAGGCGGCAAAGGCATCTGACCAATCTCATCAAGGGTCGCAAAGAAATTCTCTTCACACTCAAATCGTGCGATACGGTTTCCGTCCTCAAGCACGTCGATTATCTCCGCTTTCAGCTTTCCGCCGCCGAAAACGAATCTAGTGCCTATCTTTGCTTTCTTTCCGGGTCTGCAAAGTATCTCCCATACCATGTTCTCTTTCTGCTCCACAAGCAGAAATTCAATGAATGAACCCGTGTCCTCACGCTCGCCGTAAATTCTCGCAGGCAGCACCTTTGAGTCATTGAGCACAAGCAGGTCACCTTTTTTAAGATAATTGCATAGATTATAGAAATGGTCATGAACCACCTCTCCCGTCTGCCTGTTTATCTTCATCATTCTTGAAGAGTTTCTCGGCTCAACAGGAGTCTGTGCAATAAGCTCCTGCGGCAGGTCATAATAAAAATCCGATCTTTTCATGTTGTTGATATCAAGCATTTTAAATATCTCCTATACATTTATATCTGTCTCTTATACACATCTGACGCTGCCGACGAATTAGACGGTGTAG
>UQAR01000088.1 GCA_900539095.1 uncultured Ruminococcus sp. | reverse complement strand
ACATTTAACATACCAATATTTATATATTGCATATCATTTGGTAGATGTATCAAGTTTATCAAAAGCACTTTTGATAGACTTCAGTTCCTGACAGCCTCTTTCACTGCCGCCGAACAGACTTCCATAGCCGTAGACCGCCGCACCTGCGTAGTTATGGCTAACTACAGCGTCATTTATCTGCCTGCCGATAATGCCGATATTTTCCGAAAACTCGCTTTCGCTGTCTATCTTATAAGCCCCCAGTCCTGCCACCAGCGTAATGTCCGAGGTGCAGATATCCGCCCACTGCTGTAGAGTGTCCTCATAAGGTTTCACAGAATTTTCATAACCGAAATATATCTGCGGACAAATGTAGTCTATATACCCCTCCTCGCTGCACCACTTTTTCACATCAGCGTACATATACTCATAGTTGTTCTCCATATTTCCCTGAGGTGAAACTCCCACGAGGATATCCTTATCCACCCCCTTGACCGCACTGTATATCTCCCCCACCATAAGGGAGATATTGTTCAGCCGCCACTGTGAAAGGTCGTCAAACTCTGTCTGAGCCGCAAAGCACTGTGCGTCAAAGTCCTCAGCCGTTGTGGGATAAAAATAATCGTCAAAGTGCAAGCCGTCAATATCATAATTCTCCGCAAGTTCCGCCGCACCCTCTGCGATAAGCTGCCTTACCTCATCATAAGCAGGGTCGAGCCACAAATGGCTGTCGCCCTCAACGCTTTCAAGATAGCCGTTGTCCTCATCATACCATTTTTTCAGCAAAAAGCTGCTGTCATAAGTCTGGAAACACTCCTCATTCTCACACCTGAGAGGATTTATCCATGCGTGAAAAGACAGTCCCTTGTCATGTGCGGTCTGTATCATGACTTCAAGTGGGTCAAAGCCGCCCTGCTCCCCTGCCACGCCTGTTATATAACGTGATGCAGGATAAAGCGTCGAATCATATATAGCGTCCCCGAAAGGTCTGACGTGGACATACAGGGTGTTGCAGCCGATACTCAAAGCGTTGTCGCACGCCTGAGAAAAGTTCTCACGAAATTCCTTGCAGCTTTTCCCTGTGAGCATATCTGCAAGGTCGATATACGATATCCATATGGCTTTCTGCACTTTGTAGTTCAGCTTGTGTGAAACTTCCACATCAGCGGAAGTTTCCTCACCGCTCACAGGTATCACCGAGGCTTTCTCCATTGTCACAAGCCTGTCCCTCTGGGAATCGACTTCGCCGCCGCATGAGCACAGCGTCACAAAGCACATAAGTAAAGCAAGAATTTTTTTCAAGAATATCAGTCCTCCGAATCAGTTTCATTGAATTATACTATTCTTATTGGACAAATATTCTGCTTTTATACAGCCCCGACGACCTCAGGTCGTCGCCCATACAAAAAAAGAACGGACAGTATACCCGTCCGTTCTTGTGTCAGCATATTCCAGACTATGGAAGAAGTCTGTTGATATCTCTTGGAAACAGTGATGTTTCCCTGATGTTGTTCTTATTGAGCAGTTTCATAAGCAGTCTTTCAAGACCGATACCAAGTCCGCCGTGAGGTGGCAGACCATACTTGTGAGCCTCAAGATAGTTCTTGAAGTCAGCAGGGTCAAGTCCCTGAGCCTTCATCTTCTCCACCTGCTCGTTGTAATCGTGAATTCTCTGACCGCCTGAGGTTATCTCAAGACCTCTGAACAGCAGGTCGAACTTGTATGCCTCTCTTGGGTCTTCCCTAGAGTTCATTGCATAGAACGGAGGCTTTGATGACGGGAAGTGTGTAACAAAGATAAAGTCTGAATCGTACTTCTCCTTTGCATACTTTCCAAGGTTCACCTCGTCCTCAGGGTCAAGGTCGAACTTCTTGCCGCTACCCTCGCCGCCTCTCAGCAGCTCGATAGCGTCAGCGAACTTGATAGACGGAACTTCCTTTATCTCAGGAACGTCAGCGTCAAGTATCTTCAACTCGTTCTGATAGTTTTCCTTGATATACTCGAAAATGGACTTGAGCATTGCGATCTCCATTTTCATAACGTCATACATACTGTCGATATAGCCCATTTCAAAGTCAAGACCGATATACTCGTTGATATGACGTGAAGTAGCGTGCTTTTCAGCTCTGTAAACAGGAGCTATCTCATAAACTCTGTCAAAGAATGCCACAGCCATTTGCTTGTAGAACTGCGGTGACTGGTTAAGGAACGCAGATTTGCCGAAGTAGTCAAGACGGAAGATATTAGCACCGCCCTCAGCACCCTGAGCAACTATCTTAGGCGAATGTATCTCAGTGAAGTTGTTTGCCTGCATGAACTTGTGCATACCCTGAACAAGACCCTCCTGGAGCTTGAATATAGCCCTCTCATAAGGGTTTCTCAGTGATGCGGCACGGTTGTCAAGATTTACTTCTATTGTGCAGTTGAGCTTGCCCTGTGATATCTTCAAAGGCAGTTCAGCGGCGTTTGTGGAGATAAGCTTTATAGAATTAAGCTCTATTTCAAGACCGTTGAAGTCCTTAGGATTTTCCTTGACGATACCCTTTACGTTTACAAAGTAGCCCTCTCTCAGACCCTCGATAGAATCCTTGCAGTTGTCGGCAGAGTAAACTGTCTGAATAACGTCTCTTGAAGTTCTTACTACGATAAACGCAATGCTGCCCATGTTCTTTATTCTGTGAACACAGCCTGAGAACTCAACTTCCTTGCCCATATTAGCCTTAGCGTCAGCCAGCATGAACTCTTTCTTCACATCGGCTGTGTCTATCATAAGCATTTTGCCGTCGCTTTCAGGCTTATACTTATCAGCATTCTCATACTTTGTGAGCTTTGAAGTATCTATAACGTTGTCCTTAACGTCCTCTTTCTTCTCATTGTCAGCAGCGGCACTTGCGGCAGCAGCTTTCAGCTTGCTTTCAAGAACTTCCTTGATTATCTTAGGTGTAGCAACGCCCTTGAGAGCCTTTGTGCACTGACCCATGATAAAGCCGAATACCTTTGTTTCGCCGTTCTTATACTGCTCTACCTGTGCGGCATTTGCAGCCAGTATCTCGTCAACGCCTGCCTCTACCTTTGCAGTATCCACAGTGATGAGCATACCCTTGTTCTTAGCAATATCCATAGGCTTGCCGCCCTCTTCTACCATTGCTCTGAACACGGTCTTAGCGTCATTCTTAGATACCTTTTCAGTGTCAGCCATTTCAACCAGCTCAGCGAACTCCTCAGGAGTAAAGCTGATGTTGTTTATATCTATCTCGCCGAGATTTACTCTTCTCATGAACTCTCCGAGAATGAACACAGCCACGCTCTTAGGATTGTTGTATCTCTTGAGAGCAGCCTCAAAGAAATCAGAGATTATCTTTGACTGAATGAGCGTCTTAGCGTCTATCTCAGAAATGCCGTATTCCTCAGTGTATCTCTTGAATCTGCTGCTTGGCATTTCAGGGAGTTTAGCCCTTATCTCGTCAAGCTGAGCATCAGTGAGGTTCACCTGAAGAATATCAGGCTCCGGAAAATAACGATAGTCGTTAGCGTTTTCCTTTGTACGCATAGAGGTAGTCTTATCTCTGTTTGCGTTGTAACGCCTTGTTTCCTGAATGACCTTTTTGCCTGCCTCAAGGAGCAGTGCCTGTCTTTTCTCCTCATACTTGATAGCTCTGCCCACAGACTTGATAGAGTTGATGTTCTTTATCTCCGCACGAGTACCGAACTCAGTAGCGTCTGGACGCATAAGAGAGATATTAACGTCGCATCTCAGTGAGCCCTGCTCCATTTTACAGTCGCAAACGCCTGCATACTGCAAAAGCAGAGATATCTGCTCAACAAAAGCCATAGCCTCTTCTGCTGACGCTATATCAGGCTCAGTAACTATCTCGATAAGCGGGATTCCGCATCTGTTATAGTCAGCCATTGAGATTCCGTTGAAAGCGTCATGAACGAGCTTACCGGCGTCTTCCTCAAGGTGTATATGGTTTATTCTGATGTTCTTCTTCTGACCGTTTACCTCGATAGGCACATATCCAGGACCTACGATAGGTCTGTAAAGCTGTGATATCTGATATGCCTTTGGCAGGTCAGGATAGAAGTAGTTCTTTCTGTCAAATACAGAAAACTTATTGATGCCGCAGTTAAGTGCATAGCCTGCCTTTACAGCATACTCTACAGCCTGCTGATTGATAACAGGCAGAGTGCCCGGCATACCTGTACATACAGGGCAGCATCTTGTATTCGGTGCACCGCCGAACTCAGCGGAACAGTTACAAAAGATCTTAGTTTTGGTAAGCAGCTCGGCGTGGATCTCAAGGCCGATGACCGTTCTCCATTTTTCCATTTGTCTTACCCTCCCTTAAAGCTTTGGTGCAACAGGCTTAAAGCCCTTTTCGTATGCGTCGGCAGTCTTGATGATAGTTGCCTCGTCGAACTTTCTGCCTATAACAGACATACCGATAGGCATACCCTTGCTGTCATAGCCGCAAGGAGTTGAGATAGCCGGCAGTCCTGCGATATTTACAGTAACTGTGCATATATCAGCCTGATACATCTGAACAGGGTCGGAAGTCATCTCAGGGCTGTATGCAACAGCAGGAGTTGTCGGCGTAAGGATAACGTCACACTTCTCGAATATATCATTGTATTCTTTTCTGATAAGCTGTCTGAGAGCCATTGCTTTTCTGTAGTAAGCGTCATAATATCCGCTTGACAGGCAGTAGTTTCCAAGAAGTATCCTTCTCTTTACTTCCTCGCCAAAGCCCTCTGAACGTGACTTGATTATAAGCTCTTCATAGCTGTCGGCAGTAGCAGTTCTGTGACCGTACTTGATACCGTCATATCTTGACAGGTTAGACGCAGCCTCAGCACAAGCAAGAAGATAATAACAAGGAACAGCATATTTAAGTGACGGCATTGAGCACTCCACAAGTTCAGCACCCATAGCCTTATATTCATCAGCAGCCTTGAGCACAGCAGCCTTTACCTCATCATTTATGCCCTCAGCATAAAATTCCTTAGGTATAGCTATCTTCATGCCCTTCATTGACTCGCCTATCTTTGCGGTGAAGTCAGGCACTTCAAGCTTTGAGCTTGTGCCGTCATGGAAGTCATAGCCGCATATCTCGTTGAGAAGTATAGCACAGTCATGAGCGTCAAGACCAATAGACCCTATCTGGTCAAGAGATGATGCGAAAGCCACAAGACCGAATCTTGAAACTCTGCTGTATGTTGGCTTGATACCGGTCACGCCGCAGAAAGCAGCAGGCTGTCTGATAGATCCGCCCGTATCAGTACCAAGGGCGACAGGAGCAAGTCCCGCAGCGACAGCCGCAGCAGATCCGCCTGATGAGCCTCCAGGTACACGGTCAAGATCATAAGGGTTTTTAGTCTTTGCAAAAGCAGAGGTCTGTGTAGAGCCTCCCATTGCGAACTCGTCCATAGAAGTCTTGCCGAGCATTACTATGTTCTCAGCGTCGAGCTTTTCCATAACAGTCGCATTATAAGGCGGAACGAAGTTTTCAAGCATTTTTGACGCACAGGTGGTCTTTACGCCCTCTGTGCAAATGTTGTCCTTTACTGCCACAGGTATACCTGTGAGAGCCTTTGCCTCGCCCTTATCGATAACAGCCTGAGCCTTTTCAGCCTGCTCCAGAGCCTTTTCCTCTGTAACAGTGATAAAGCTCTTTACCTTATCGTCATATTTCTTTATTCTCTCAAAATATGTCTGTGCAAGCTCTTTAGCGGAGATTTCCTTGCTGTCAAGAGCCTTACGCATATCACGGATTTTCATTGAAGAAACGTCCAAATTTCACACTACCTTCCTGTTAAATTTACTCTACGACCTTAGGCACTACAAAGCAGTTGTTTGTATTCACTGCATTTGAAAGGACCTTTGAAGTAGGCATAGATTCGATGACCTCATCTTTTCTCAGATCGTTGAGGTAAACATCGTGATTGTCCTTGAGATCGTCATAGGTAATGTCGATTTCCTTTACGGTATCCATAAGATCAATAATATCAGTCATCTGCTCGGCTGTGGCTGCAAGCTCGTTATCGGAATATTCCAGCTTGCTAAGCTCTGCCAGATACTTGACCATGTTCAAATCCATATATAATCCCTGACCTTTCATAATATTAGGCATAAAAATACACCAATTCAATTTAATATTATACTACATCTCATACTATTTTGCAAGCAAAAATCACATAAATTCCGATTTTTTTAATATTTGCTCACCAAACGCCCTGAAAACAGCAAGACCCACAGAGAGATTCCCTGTGGATCTAAGCGTCATTACTTATTATTCTTTGTATATTTATCGAAAATATCAGTGAAATCGAATGTTGCGAAATAGTCCGCAGGAGTTTCGGCACGTCTTATCATATCGAATGAGCCGTCCTCATGAAGAAGTATCTCAGCCGAGCGGAGCTTTCCGTTGTAGTTATAACCCATTGAGAAACCGTGTGCACCTGTATCGTGTATAACGATGATGTCGCCGGTGTCTATCTCAGGCAACATTCTGTCGATTGCGAACTTATCATTGTTCTCGCAAAGACCGCCGGTCACATCATACTTGTGGTCGCATGGAGCGTTCTCCTTTCCGAGCACTGTGATGTGATGATATGAGCCGTACATAGCAGGACGCATAAGGTTGCAGGCACAAGCGTCAAGACCAACATACTCCTTATAAGTATGCTTGTGATGTGTGCAGGTAGCAACGAGATGACCGAATGGAGCGAGCATAAATCTGCCAAGCTCCGTGAAGATAGCAACGTCACCAAGACCAGCAGGCACCATGATATCCTCAAATGCCTTGCGAACGCCCTCACCGATAGCGAAGATATCGTTCTGCGGCTTGTCAGGTTCATAAGCGATACCAACGCCGCCTGAAAGGTTCACGAACTTGATGTCAGCACCGGTCTTTTCATGCAGCTCAACAGCAAGCTCAAAAAGTATCCTTGCAAGCTTTGGATAATAAGCGTTTGAAACAGTGTTTGACGCAAGGAATGCGTGCAGACCAAAATGCTTTGCACCCTTCTGCTGGAGTATCTTAAAGCCCTCAAAAAGCTGTTCTCTTGTAAAGCCGTATTTAGCCTCACCAGGGTTGTCCATTATCTGAGTTTCTATCTCGAAGTGTCCGCCCGGATTGAAACGGCAGCAGATAGTTTCAGGTATGCCGCAAAGGTCGTCAAGATAGTCGATATGTGTGAAATCGTCCAGGTTGATGTAAGCTCCAAGCTCTCTTGCCTTGAGAAAATCAGCCTTAGGAGTAACGTTTGAAGAGAACATGATGTCACTTCCGCTGAAACCGCAGCAGTCGCTCATCATAAGCTCAGTAAGAGAAGAACAGTCAACGCCGCAGCCCTCTTCCTTGAGTATCTTCAGAATGAATGGGTTAGGAGTAGCCTTTACTGCAAAATACTCCTTAAAGCCCTTGTTCCAACTGAAAGCCTTGTAAAGATCTCTTGCTCTCTGTCTGATACCCTTTTCGTCATAGATGTGAAAAGGTGTTGGATACTGCTTGATTATCTCCTCAGCCTTTTCCTTAGTGATAAATGGTGTTTTCATTATATATCAATCCTTCTGCAAATAATATATTTTTTAAAAATACACATTTATCATAC
>UQAR01000087.1 GCA_900539095.1 uncultured Ruminococcus sp. | reverse complement strand
CCGTAGGGGCGAACATCGTTCGCCCGTGCTCAAAACTTGCTGTAAACTCTGAATTGTAGGGGATTGGCTCAATTTCGGTTTCACCGAAATGCGACAGCCCGATATTTCTTGCACGTTGAATTATTGGAGAATATCACAATAATGTACCCAAAAAATGATTCGGCATCAAGGATATAACAGTCACAGCGTTGTTCCTCCGAACGGGACGCCGAGGGCGTCGTCCCCTACAGATACGTTTTGACAAACCTACCCATAACCAAACACAAAAAAGGGCAGCCAAAGCCACCCTTAAAATATCCTATGTATAACGCTAAATATGGTCACTTCTTCTTAGCCATAAGCCCTATCATGACCATTACAACAACTACACCGCCGCCAATGCAGCCGAAAAGCACCCAGTCCGTCTCCGTGTTCTCTGCGGCGTTCTTCTGTGCCTTTGGCACTTTCTGCTCAGCCATAGCCTCCGCCGCCGAACTCTCTGTCACCTGTGCCGCACTGTCCTCAACCTGTGCCTCTGCATATGCCACGCTAGGTATTATCATCATCAGCGACATCACCGCCGCCCCTAACCCCGTTAAAAGCTTACCTGCCTTCATGTCAAAAGACCTCCTCCGATATAGTCCGTTTTTTCACAGCAAAGCTTTCCCACAGAGCTGTCTGAAGTTTCTCTTATCTAATTATACACATTTTCCAATAAAATTACAAGCAGAATTTTGTACAAATCATACATTCATTTACACAACAATATACACAATACCCCCTCAATTACAAATAAATCGCTGTAAATTTTGATTTATCAGTTTATTAATTGTGTATTGTCACAAAAATATATAGCAAAATTCATCAAAAATAGCATTGAAAAATATGTCCGTATATGGTATAATAACGAATAGCAACATACTGTTCATACTTTACTTGTAAGGAGGTCTTTATTTTGGAAGAACGTATGCAAATTATACAGGCAGCAGGCAACAGCAAGATACAGATAGGCGTTATACCGGGTCACTATGCTACTAACCACTCGCATATCAATTATTATGTAGATATAACATCGATCAAAACATGCTATAAAATGGCAAAGGAGGCAGCCAGAGCATTGGCAGCTACCTATGTTTCAACACATATCGATACTATCATATGCCTTGAGGGCACAGAGATAGTCGGTGCGTTCCTCGCCGAAAGCCTCGGCGAAAGCGGCATAAACAGCGGTGCTGACGTCAATGTCGTAACACCTGAGCTCAACGCCGTAAATCAGATGATATTCAGAGATAATACTCAGAAGAAAATATGGGGCAAACAGGTGCTCCTCCTTATCGCATCTGCCTCAACTGGTAAGAGCATAAACAGAGCTATCGACTGCCTGAAATATTATAACGGCAACCTCGTTGGTATTGCCTCTATATTCTCCGCTATCAAAGAGAATAACGGCATTGCTATCCACGCCCTTTTCACAGAAAAGGACATTCATGACTATATGACATATACTTCATCAGAGTGTCCAATGTGTAAGTCAGGTCAGAAGGTAGACGCCCTCGTAAATAGCTTTGGCTATTCAAAAATATAGCTTAAATTGCTTGTAACTTCATTCTCCATAAAATATGTTAAAGGGACGGAAAATCAAATTTCCGTCCCTTTTTCTTTTGCCAAAATGTCAAATCAACGGACGAACACTGTTCGCCCCTACATACAAACAGCGTATTTATGTCGTTTGTAGAAAATCTTTTCTTTTGCAAATAATGCGTAGGGGCGACCTAAGGTCGCCCGCTTTGTTCATCACTTTTCTATACGCAGCAAATTATCCAAACAAATGTGAAAACTTCTTTTTAAGTCCGGCCTTGTCAAAACCAAGACCAAGCACAATATAAAGTATCGAGCTTGCCAGCACCTGTATACAGTAAGCAGGCGTCTGTCCGAAAGCCGAGATTATAGCACTCTTTGAGAAACCGCCTGCCATGAAGATTCCCTCATAAAGACTGTAGCATACAACGCATATAACAAGTGCAGGAATAATTCCAAGCAGATTTCTTGCACAGATTATCTTCTCTGTCTTTCTTGAAAAGCAAAGTGCAGTTATCGCCTTTATAACAATAGTTCCCGGCAGCCATACCACAAAGCCCGAAAGTCCGTCTGCAAGACCTGCTCCGATAGCACCTGCCGCCATTGCATAAGGCGTAGGCAGCATCGACGCCGCAAGATAAATAAGTCCGTCGCCTGCGTGTGTGTAGCCTGCTCCCGTAGGAATGTGCAGCCATGCCGTAAGAACATATATCATCGCCGCAAAAAGACCTGTCACGCAAATAAGCTGAATATGCTTTGTTGAATTTTTTACCTGAGCTGTTGTATTACTCATAAATATCACTCCTATTAATTTGTATTTTCCATATTCCCTATTCAAATATAAAATGTAGTTATTTCCCGTAGAATTTAATGCTCCAAGAAATCCTCATAAACGCCGCCTGCCGCTCTGATGTCCGCAGGGATACGCTCCAGTGCCATTACTGCACAAGCACCTGCCGCCTCAGCTATCTTTGCCTGCTCAGGTGTGGTGACGTCCATTATAACGCCGCCCTTTAACATCTGTGCCAGATTTTTATTAAGCTCATACTGTTCGCTCATGATATTTCCCTCCTATAAAAAATTTTTCTATCCTTATTTTATACCTTGGAACTATGATTTGCAAATGCCGTATCTGCGGACTTTTTTCTCTGCCGCTTATTTATTTTGCATAAAACGAAAAGGAGCGTCGCCGCCTTGTTTGTGCAACAAAGCAACGTCCGCTCCTCTTATATTTTTACAAAATTCTGACCATTTTAATAATGCACAAATCCTATCTCTCCCATAGGCTTTCTTTTGTGCTAATGGTAGAAGATAAATTTCTTTTTCAGCCCTGCCGTGGAGTATCTCTATACGACCTTGCCGCCGCATATCACCATTTCAGGCGAGCACATAACGTCAAACGGGTCACCGCTGAAAAGAACAAGGTCAGCGTCAAGCCCTACCTTTACAGAACCTACACGGTCAGCAATGCCTGCTATCTCCGCCGCCGTGCAGGTGATAGCCTCAAGACCTTTTTCATAGTCAAGACCGTTTTTCACCGCAATAGCCGCCGACAAAGGCAGATATTCTATAGGCACTTCCGAATGGTCCGTGCATATTGCCACCTTTATCCCGTGTGACGCAAGTATACCTGCATTGGAAGGGGTAAGATTAGCCATTTCAGGCTTGCACCTGTCGCATATCATCGGCCCTATCACGCATTTGGACTCTTCCTCAGCAAGCTCGTCCGCAATAATGTGACCGTCCGTGCAGTGAACAAGCACATAGTCAAGCTCAAATTCCTTTGCTATCCTTATGGCAGTGAAAATATCGTCCGCCCTATGACAGTGAAAATGAGCCTTTACCTCGCCCCTGAGCACAGGTAGCAAAGCCTCCGACTTCATGTCGAACTCAGGCATATCCTCTTCGCTGCCCATTGCCCTCTCAACAGCCTCGCCGTATTTGCGTGCCTTGATGAGTGCCTCTCTTATTATCCCAGCCACAGCCATTCTTGTGTATGGTGCGTCCTCCTTGTCAGAGTATGTAAGCTTTGGATTTTCTCCCATGGAAAATTTCATTCCCACTGTGCCAACGAGCATCTTGTCAACTCTCTTGCCGTAGGTCTTTATAGCCGCAATGCTGCCTGCCACAGGGTTCGCCGAACCGGGTGAAACAAGACAGCAGGTAACGCCTGCTTTTCGTGCCAGTTCAAAGCTGTAGTCGATAGGATTTATACCGTCAACTATCCTTATGTGGGGAGTGCAAGGCTCAGACTCTTCATTGAAATCCTCGCCTTCCATGCCAACACCGCTCGTTGATAAGCCAAGGTGAGTGTGAATGTCGATAAAACCCGGATAAAGGGTCATTCCCTTGCCGTCGATATCGTCACTGGAAACATTTTCAGGCTTGCCGCTTTCCACCGCCGAAATGATACCGTCCGTTATCTCCACCCAGCCGTTTTCGATAACACGTCTTTCTCCGTCCATGGTCTTTATTTTAACATTGTAAATTATCATATGCAATTTTCACCGTTTCTATCTTCCAGTTGAACCGAATCCGCCCTCGCCACGCTCAGTGTCAGAAAGCTCAGTGACTTCCTCCACCTCAGGTGTGAAAACAGGCGTGATAACAAGCTGAGCTATCCTGTCGCCGTTGTTTACGGTGTAGTCCTTGTCTGAACTGTTGTGAAGAGCACAGATTATCTCTCCCCTGTAATCCCAGTCAACAACGCCCACGCAGTTTGCAGGTGCAATGCCGAACTTAGTTGCAAGAGAACTTCTCGCATAAATAAGCAGCACGCAGTTTTTCTCTCCCTGAACTTCTGTGGAGATACCGGTGTGTATCTTCTCAGTCTGACCTGCCTTTATAACAACAGGACCGTCCGTGCAGGCACAAAGGTCATATCCCGCACTGTATTCAGTCTGCCTTGCTGGCACTACCGCATTTTCTTTAAGCTTTTTTATAAGTAACTTCATTTTATAAAACTCCTCTGTAGTATAGTCCGTTGGTGGCGTTTTCAGGCTTTGCACCCTTTCCGCCCGTCTTGTATGCTCTCACTACCTCGTTTATCTTGTCCGCACTCTCCTCAAAAAAGTGCAGCTCCATGTAGTCAGCATTGTTAAAGTCAGAAAGCTTGTCCGCAAGATACAGAATATCCGAGTTCAAGATCTCCGCACATTCTCTTCCCTTAGGACACCTCACCGGGAACTCTCTTCCCGTCCTGTCAAAAAGCTTTCCCCTGCAATTTTTGCAGCCCACATCATTTTTTATAGGACAGTTCGCCGTAAGCATTAGCGGCAGCCGTCCATAAGCCACAAAACCTACCTTAACAGGCTTTTTGAGCCTCTCTATCTGAGCCGCTTTCAGTTCAAAAGAAACCGTGCAGTCCGTTGCACCGAGCCTCTTTATCTCCCCCAGTGCCGCCGAGTTGCACACATTGAAAGCATATCCCGTGTGCAGTTCAAAGCCAAGCTCCTTAGCTATCAGGCAGTGCCCGATGTTCATTGCAAGCATTTTTGTTATGCCGGCATTCTTCGCCGCCAAAAGCTTTTCTCTCAACGCCCTTTCGTCAAAAGTGAACCGTGGCATCACCACCATAAGCTTTTCCGCATCAGCCGCCTTAGCAGCCTCCGCCGCAATTTTCAAAGGCACACCGCAAAGCTCCACGCCCTCAAAGTCAAGCCCCTCCAGCTGTGAAAATTCCGACAGCATGATGCGTATCTTCTTATCATCATACGCCTTAGGCAAAGCCTCAAAGTCCGTCAGGTCACGCTCCGAAAACTCCGCCCTTTTGGTGAAAAACTCTACTCTTTTTTCGTTAAGTTTCTCCACCGCCTGACGCCTTGATTCGTTAAGCTGCGAGGCAGGATAAGCAACCCCCTCGCCAATGTCAGCCTCCAGTCCGCCGAACTCGTATATGGTATCTCCAAGCTTTGAAAGCTGCTTTTTCACATATTCTCCGTCACAAGCTTTCTTCAAAGCCTTCTGCGGCATATCACCAAGCACCGTTACCTCGTTGCCCTCGCTATCCAAGGCAAAAAGTTCCGCCCTTTGACCCTCTTTCAGCTTTATCCTGAAAAATATCTTCGTCCGCTTTTCACATCTTCTGTAAAGCTCATGAAGTTCCGGCAGTATCCTTGCCGTTGCGGAAACGTCCTCCTTTTGCCTTGTGCCGAACATTTCCCTGCCAAGCCTGCCGACGTAATATCCGTCCGTAAAGCCGCCTCGTGAAAATACCGCCTCCAAAGCTTTCAGGTCGTATTTTTCATTTTCCAGCGACTTTTTGCAGCAGTCCACCGCCGCCGCAACATATTCAGGGCGTTTCATTCTGCCCTCTATTTTAAGAGACGAAACACCGTCCTCTTCAAGCTGTGAAAGCTTGTGAACATAGGACATATCTTTCAAAGACAGTGCATAACGCTCCTGTCCCTTTGCCTTTGATATCTTCTCGCCCTGAGCAGGCAGTCTGCAAGCCTGAGCACAAAGTCCCCTGTTGGCACTTCTCGAACCTATCAACGCACTCATATAGCATTGACCGGAAACGGACATACAAAGTGCCCCGTGCACAAAAACTTCCGTTTCAATGCCCAACGAAGTAAGCTCCCTTATAGTCCTCTCAGGCAGTTCCCTTGAAAGCACCGCCCTTGAAAAGCCAAGCTCTTTCGCCATTTTCACGCCGCTCTCGCTGTGAACGGTCATCTGCGTAGATGCGTGATATTCCAGTTTCGGACAGCATTCCCTGCATATCCTCACAAGAGCAAGGTCCTGCGTTATAAGCCCGTCAATGCCGTTCTCAGCCGCAAACTTTACCGCCTTTTTGCAGTCCTCAAGCTGCTCGTCGAACACCACCGTGTTTATAGCCTGATAGACCTTTACTCCACGAAGATGACAGACCCTTACAGCCTCTTTCAGCTCCTCGTCTGTGAAGTTCGCCGCATTCTGCCTTGCGGAAAATTTCTCTCCCCCAAGATAAACAGCGTCACAGCCGCTGCGAACAGCCGCCTCCAGTGTTTCAAAAGAACCGCAAGGAGCAAGTATCTCTGCCTTGTGAGCCATTAATGGCTGCCTCCCTCAGGTCTGTAATTCACCGTGCCCACAAAGTTGCCGTTGTTTGGCTGATTAGGGTGAACAGGTCTTTCAATGGCGTTTTTTATCTCCTGAGAAAGCAGCTCGTTTGCGTTTATTACCTCGTCCTCAGGCTCTCTCTTTACCACCGTGCGAGCCTCCAGCTGCTCTTCAAGATCGTGTACCTTTGCCTGCAATTCACGGATCTCTTTCTGAGCCTCGTCAGCCTGAGTCCTCGCCCTGCCGGCGTCATCAACATAATCCTTTATCTGTGTGCGGATATTCTCAATGTTCTGATTAGCCTTGCTAAGCTCGTCAAGACAGTCCAGTGCCGTGAGCACCGCAGCGTCCTGTACCGACAAACTTGGTATAGCCCTCATCATGCCGTTTATCTTCGCATTTATCACCTGAGCCAGCTTGTTAGTGTATTCCTGCGACTCCTCTGAAAGCAGATTGTATGTACGGTTGTAGATATTTACTCTCAGTTTGTTTTTCATTATTTTGACCTCCTTTTATCGTTGCCTTGTGGAAATTTGTATACTTAAACGTATTATACACTATTTCCGGCAAAAAATAAAGAGGGTAAAAAGAAGTTTTTTGTAAACCTGAGCATTTATGCGGTTTTTGCTTGACAATTTTACAAAAATGATATATAATTAATCATAGATTTTCTATAGGATTTATGAAAGGATCTGACGCTGATGAAAATATCCACAAAAGGAAGGTACGCACTCAGGCTCATGCTTGACCTTGCTTTGCATGAACAAAGCGGATATGTGCCTATCAAAGCGATCGCTGAAAGACAGGATATCAGCGACAAATACCTTGAACAGATAATATCCATACTTGGAAGAGCGGGCTTTGTAAAAAGCGTCCGTGGAGCAGGCGGCGGATATAAGCTTGCAAAAACACCAGCTGACTATACAGTGGGAATGATTCTAAGGCTCACCGAGGGCAGCCTTGCCCCTGTCTCTTATACACATCTGACGCTGCCGACGAATTAGACGGTGTAGA
>UQAR01000086.1 GCA_900539095.1 uncultured Ruminococcus sp. | reverse complement strand
GAGATTCGCCTTAGTCTCGTGGGCTCGGAGATGTGTATAAGAGACAGCTCCTGAAATTTAAAACTCTATCTGTACGCCGCCTACTGGTCTGATGGACAGTACATAGCATGAACCCTCGCCGAACACTCTTTCCATTTCAGACTTGAAAGCGTCAAGCTTGTATTCAGGTACGAACGCCTGAATAGTTCCTGCAAATCCGCCTCCGTGAACTCTGCAAGCACCTTCGCCGTCAAGAGCTTGCTTAGCAAGATACAAAGCCAGTGACAGACCCTGCTCGGCAGGAGCTGAGGAGGCGTAGATGTTCTGAAGATATTTGAATGATGAGTCGCCTGACTCGTTTATAAGACCGAGGAAAGCGTCAAAATCTCCGCTGCCAAGTGCGGCAGCCTCTTTGCCTACTCTCTCGTTGTCGTCAAAGAAGTGAAGTGCTCTCAGCACAGCCCTGTCGCTGCACTTTTTACGAACTGCACAGATGTTTTCAAGGAGCTGCTCTTTTGTTATCTCTCTGAGCACCTTTTTGCCGAAGAAAGCAGCCACAGACTTCATTTCCTCAGGGATAGCCGCATATTCAGGAGTAAGGTCTGCATGATTGCCCTTTGTGTCAACGATACACAGTGCGTGACCGCTCTTTGTGAAATCAAACTTTACAGAATCTATAACAGGGTGCTTTTCGTCAGCAAAATCAATAGTGATAAAGCCGCCTACAGATGACGCCATTTGGTCCATAAGTCCGGAAGGCTTGCCGAAATAAACGTTCTCTGCAAACTGAGCTATCTGAGCTATCTCCACAGCAGAAACCTCACCGTCATTGTAAAGACCGTTGAGGATAGTTCCAATAAGCACTTCATAAGCCGCAGAAGATGAAAGTCCTGAGCCTTTGAGCACGTTTGAAGTTGCGTAAGCCTTGAATCCACCAGCCTTGTGACCGTTCTTCTTAAAACCGGCTGACATACCTCTTATAAGTGCCGCAGAAGTGTTTTTCTGCTCCTCGTAAATGGTATCGTCCTCAACGTTCACAGTGTCCATAGGGAAACCCTCAGACTTTATGGTAATAACGTTTTCCTCAGTGTCAGGAGCAACAGCAGCGATAACGTCAAGTGAAACGCCTGCCGCAAGAACGCAGCCGAAATTGTGGTCGGTGTGGTTGCCGCCTACCTCAGTTCTGCCCGGTGCAGAGAAGAAAGCAGTTGGCTTTTCACCGTAAAGCTTTTCAAACTCATCTGCGACTCTGTTGTATCTTTCTCTCTGAAACGCCGTCATATCGGCAGTGTAGACCTCGTCAAGTGTGTATTTTTTCATTATGTATTATCCTCCGAACGTAAAATCAACTATACTCTACTATTATACAATATCTATGCGTTTTTTTCAATAGAAAATTTATTAAAAGTGAGGAGTTTGTAAGAGTGAGGAATGAGGAGTGAGGAATTATGGTATCGCCTGTCGGTGATTTATTTTTTGTCATTCAAAGTTTGTAATTACACGATTATTTACACGTTTCACACACGATTTTGTGTGTGGCTTAAACCGCCTATCTGCGTGGTTTGAGGTGCTTTTTACACGGTTACACGATTAAAACGGCTCGTTTGTTTTTATTATATATAATATTTACACTCTGTATATCATTGTAATAATTTTCCATTATGTATATATAAAATAAATCGTGTAATCGTGTAAAGTGCGTATCTATGGGCTTTGAGGACTGTTTAAATCGTGTAAAAATCGTGTATCAAATCATGTAAACTTGTAGAGCGGCATGAATTTTTGCACAGAACCCTGCTTGATATTTTATGCAAACTGACAAAATTGCCGTTAGCAAACTTTTTTATGCTGCCTGTGAGGGCAATATGGCAAAAAACTGTTGCAATTTGGTGATATTTGTGGTATAATTATTTGTATGTATTTTGATTATTGTTTATTTTTACCGAGCCTGAAAAACAGGTCGGTGCAGTGAAAGGAAAGATTTATTGTATGAAAACACTTATGCTTGGAAACGAGGCGTTTGCAAGAGGTCTGTATGAGGCAGGCTGTAAGGTAGTATCTTCCTATCCGGGTACTCCTTCAACTGAGATAACAGAGGCTGTTGCAAAGTATGACGAGGTATATGCAGAATGGGCACCTAACGAAAAGGTAGCTATGGAGGTCGCACTGGGAGCGTCTATCGGTGGAGCGAGAAGTTTCTGCGGAATGAAACACGTTGGTCTTAACGTTGCCGCTGACCCTCTTTACACAGCCGGCTACACCGGCGTAACCGCAGGCATGGTAATAGCTGTCGCTGACGACCCTGGTATGCACTCTTCACAGAACGAGCAGGATTCACGTCATCACGCTATTGCCTCCAAGACAATGATGATAGAGCCTTCCGATTCAGGCGAGTGCAAGGAATTTGCTAAGGCAGCTTTTGAGCTTTCTGAGAAGTTCGACGTTCCTGTTATCGTAAGACTTTCCACAAGGGTTTCCCACTCTCAGTCAGCTGTTGAGCTTTGCGAGAGAGAAGAAAGAGAGAATATCCCATACGAAAAGAATATCCAGAAATATGTTATGATGCCTGGTAACGCTATCCGACGTCACCCTGTTGTTGAGGCAAGAATGAAGGCTATCGCTGATTATGCCGAAACTTCACCGCTCAATAAGGTAGAGATGAACGATACTAAGATAGGTGTTATCACAAGCGGTATCTCATATCAGTATGCTAAAGAGGCTTTGGGCGACAAGGCGTCATATCTTAAACTCGGTATCGTAAACCCGATGCCTGTTCAGATAATTAAAGACTTTGCCGCAAAGTGCGAAAAGGTGTATGTTGTCGAAGAACTTGACGATGTTATCGAAACACACTGCAAGAAGAACGGCGTGAACGTTATCGGCAAGGAACTGTTCAGCCTTATGGGCGAGATATCACAGACTATCGTTGCTGAAAAGATTCTCGGCAAAAAGCCTGAGTATCTTACATTTGAGGATAATGTGCCTGTAAGACCTCCTGTAATGTGTCCGGGATGTCCTCACAGAGGTCTGTTCTATTGCCTGCATAAGCTGGGCGTTATGGTATCAGGCGATATCGGCTGCTATACCCTCGGTGCAACAGCTCCGCTTTGTGCTATGGATTCAACTATCTGTATGGGTGCGTCTATCAGCGGACTTCACGGATTTAACAAGGCAAGAGGTGCAGAGGCTGAGAAGAAGTCTGTTGCCGTTATCGGCGATTCAACTTTCATGCACAGCGGTATGACAGGTCTTGTAAACGTAGCTTATAACTCAACAAATTCAACTGTTATCATTCTCGATAATTCTATCACAGGTATGACCGGTCATCAGCAGAACCCTACAACTGGTAAAAACCTCAAGGGCGACCCTGCTTATGCCGTTGACCTTGAAATGCTCTGCCATTCACTTGGTATCAAGAGCGTAAGAGTCGTTGACCCATACCATATGGCTGAAACTGAGGCTGTTATCAAGGAAGAACTTGCTAAGGAAGAGCCAAGCGTTATTATTTCAAGACGTCCTTGTGCATTGCTCAAATATGTAAAGCACAATCCTCCTCTCAAGGTAAATAAGGATAAGTGCGTTGGCTGTAAGCAGTGTCTTAAAATAGGCTGTCCTGCTATCTCTATCCATGACGGCAAGTGCATTATCGACCATACACAGTGCGTAGGCTGCGGCATATGCAAGGAAATGTGTAAGCTCGGTGCGATATGCGATTAATGATAACATATATTTTGAGGTGTAAATAATGGAAACTAAATCAATAATGATAGTGGGCGTAGGCGGACAGGGTTCACTGCTTGCGTCAAGAATAATAGGAAATGTGCTCCTTTCACAGGGCTTTGATGTAAAGGTCAGCGAGGTGCACGGCATGAGCCAGCGTGGCGGTTCAGTTGTTACATACGTTAAATATGGCAGCGAGGTATGCTCGCCTGTAGTTGAAAAAGGCGAGGCAGATATCATAATCAGCTTTGAGCAGCTTGAGGCAGCAAGATATGTTTCATATCTCAAAAAGGGAGGACATATCATCACTTCCACTCAGCAGATAGACCCAATGCCTGTTATAACAGGTGCAGCTGTTTATCCTGAGGATATCATCGGTAAGCTCAAGGCAGAGGGCGTAGACGTTATTGCTGTTGACGCACTGGCACTCGCTGAGCAGGCAGGCACTGCAAAGGCGTCGAACGTTGTGCTCATGGGCGTTGTTTCAACTAAGATGAATTTTGACGAGGACGTATGGCAGAAGGCTCTTGAGCAGTGCGTTCCTGCAAAGTTCCTTGAACTGAACAAGAAGGCGTTTGCTCTCGGCAGAGAGGTAAAATAATGGACGAGATAAGCGGTCTTATCATAAAAATGACCGAGTTTTTCGCTGGCGACCCGAAACGTATACAGCACTTTATAAAGGTGCATACCTTTGCCCGTGTTATCGGCAGGGCAGAGGGACTTGATATCCGCACTATGTATTGTCTTGATGTTGCGTCGGTGGTGCATGATATCGGCATAAAGTCTGCGGAGGAGAGATACGGCAAGGGTCACTGCGGAGGCAAATTGCAGGAGCAGCTAGGCCCTGAGCCTGCACAAAAAATGCTCAGAGAGCTTGACTTTGACGAGGATATCATAGAAAGGGTGTGCTTTCTTATCGCACATCACCACACCTATGATGGCGTTGAGGGGCTTGACTGGCAGATACTTTTAGAGGCTGATTTTCTTGTGAACGCTTATGAGGACGGTCTGTCCAAAGAGAGCATAAAAAGCTTTCGGGATAAGGTGTTCAAAACGAAGACTGGCATAAAAATGCTTGAAGATATGTACGGCGTATGATACAAGTGCAAGTACGTTGAGGAACAATTATAATGCGGTGTTTCTGTGTAGGGGCGAACGGTTTTCGCACGCCTTTTGACAGGTAGTTTTTTTGACGGACTGGCACCAAGTTGATACCCGTGTTATATGACCGAAAATCATGAAAACAGGAGGTGTGTTCCAATGGGAAAATATTGGAACGAAGAGATCGAGTGCATGGCACACGAGGACATGAAAAAGCTCCAGAGCGAAAGACTTGTTAAGCAGGTCAAGCACGTCTGGGACAATGTGCCATACTACAAAAAGCTTATGGAAGAAAAGGGCGTGACACCTGAGGATATCCACGGCATTGAGGATCTGCACAAGCTGCCGTTCCTTTCAAAGGCTGATCTGCGTGAGGCTTATCCTTATGGTCTGCTTGCAAAGCCGCTTTCAGAGTGTGTCAGGATACATTCCACAAGCGGAACAACAGGCAAGCGTGTTGTGGCTTTCTACACTCAGCATGATATCGACCTGTGGGACGACTGCTGTGCAAGAGCTATAGTTGCAGCAGGCGGAACAAAGGACGATGTCTGCCACATTGCATACGGCTATGGACTTTTCACAGGCGGTGCAGGTCTTAACGGCGGTTCTCATAAGGTAGGCTGTCTGACACTGCCAATGTCATCAGGCAACACAGAAAGACAGATACAGTTCATGCAGGACCTTGGTTCGACTATCCTTTGCTGTACTCCGTCATATGCCGCATATATTGGCGAAACTGTAAAGGAAATGGGTATCAAGCCTGAAGAGCTGAAACTCAAAGCAGGTATCTTCGGTGCAGAACCTTGGACAGAGGAAATGCGTCACGAGATAGAAAAGCTCCTTGGTATCAAGGCTTACGATATCTATGGTCTGACAGAAACCAGCGGTCCAGGCGTAGCTTTCGAGTGTGAAGAGCAGACAGGTATGCACATCAACGAGGATAACTTTATTGCTGAGATAATCGACCCTGACACAGGCGAGGTTCTCCCTGAGGGTTCAAAGGGCGAACTTGTTTTCACAAGTATCACAAAAGAGGCTTTCCCTCTGCTGAGATACAGAACAAGAGATATTTGTATCCTTACAAGAGAGAAGTGCTCATGCGGCAGAACACTTGTTAAAATGTGCAAGCCAATGGGCAGAAGTGACGATATGCTTATCATCAAGGGCGTAAATGTGTTCCCGTCACAGATAGAGTCTGTACTTCTCAAGATATCAAAGGCAAGCCCTAACTATCAGATAATCGTTGACAGAGTGAACAACGCTGATACATTCGAGATAAGAGTTGAACTTAATGACGATATGTTCTCTGACACTGTCAAGTCTATCGAGGAGATTGAGAAGAAGATATCCAACGATATCCATAATATCCTTGGCATCAAGGCAAAGATAAGACTTGTAGAGCCTAAGAGCATTCCACGTTCAGAGGGCAAGGCAGTTAGAATTATCGACAAGAGAAAGCTTGTCTGATAAAAGACAGGGGGTAATTTTATGACAGTAAAACAGCTTTCGGTTTTTATTGAAAACAGACCTGGCAGATTGTCTGCCGTTACAAAAATACTTGGGGATAATGACGTGAATATCCGTGCAATGTCCCTTGCTGACACAAAGGATTTCGGTATCCTCAGACTTATCGTTGACGATTTCGACAAGGCTGTTTCGGCTTTGAAGGAAGAGGGCTTTTCCGTTACCTCCACTCAGGTGCTTGCAGTGGAGATAAACGACCGTCCAGGCGGACTTGCTGAGGCAATGAAGGCTCTTTACAACGACAACATCAGCGTTGAGTATATGTATTCTGCGTTCATCAACACAAAGGAGAACACAGCTTACCTTATTCTCAGAGTTGAGAACGTTACAGCCGCTCAGGAGGCACTGACTGACGCAGGTTTCGCACTTATCTCACAGCAGGAATTGGCAAATATCTAGTCGATTAGTGAATACTAACCGAAAAACCACTTAAAATCTATGTGAAATTTTTATGAAATGCCGAAAACCTCTTGATTTTTTTTGAAAATGTGTTATTATATAAGTATAGTATTTGATATGATACTTGTAGAATTTATACAAGGAGGTCTGTGAAAATGGCTTATAAGATTAGTGATGAGTGCATCGGTTGCGGTGCTTGCATGGATGCCTGTCCAGTAGGAGCTATCTCCGAGGCTGACGGTAAGTGTGTTATTAACGCTGACGAGTGCATCGACTGCGGTTCTTGTGCAGGTACTTGCCCTGTAGGAGCACCTCAGGCTGAGTAATTTTACTTATTAAAAAAGAAAACGTCTGTCATTCGGCAGGCGTTTTTTTATTATGTTTGAGTTTTCAGCAGTCTGTCATAAAACTGTCACATTGGCAGAGTATTATATAAGCATGGTAAGGGAAATACCAAAGATGATATCGCACACATATACTTTTTTCTCCATATATACTTCATATACTTCAAAAAGGGAACGCAGGCTTGTGTCTGCGTTCTTTTTTTGTGTGAGTTTTTATGGATAGATATGTAAGATATTGCGATAAATATGGTATTTTGCAACGCAGGTGTCCGTTTTTCGGTATTATTAATAAAAGTTTTGCTAAATTTGTTCAAAATGATAAAAACAGCCCCCATATTTCTGCCCTTGGCGACAAAAATGTACAAGTGTTGTAACCTGATATTCATATATAGTTCACAAATAACGTAAAAAACGGCTTGAAAATTACAATTTGATTACAACGTCCCTTGACTTTTGTAACTTTACTCATTATAATGATGTGTAGTTTATCACATTTGAAAGGAGCGTTCAGAATTGGGTTACTTGAAGTCGGGGATATCACGCTGTGTGGCTGTGCTTTCAGCCTGCGGAGTGATAACAGTGTCCGCTGTGGGATTTGCAGCACTTGATAAAAATGTCATCGAGCCATGCGGCGTTATGCCACCTGAAAACGCTAAGGTAGTTTCTTCTGTTCCTAATGAAGAGATACCGGAGCAGACAGGCGATATCACTACAACTGTGCTTACAAAATCTGCTGTGAAAGAAACGGCGAAAAATTCTCAGACTGAGGCTGTCAAAGCTGTAAAAACAGCAAAGACAACAAAGACCACTGCTGAAACTGCCTCGACCACTAAAAAGAAAAAGACGGTCACTTCTACGCTTACTTCGCAGAAACCTGCGTCGGTGACTGCTGTGCAGAGCGTGACTTCCCCTGACTCAAAGCTTAGCATATCAGTGAGCATTGTGACAAAGGAAACTCAGGCACAGTCAAAGTCAGAAACGGAAACTTCTTCCGCCGTGACTTCCGCACCTGTGAGCACGTCTGAAAGCGATACAGTGACTTCAAAGGCACCTAAAAAGACTAAGGCGACAAAGGCGACTTCTGCGAAAACAACTACCACCGCAAAGACCACCAAGGCAACAACTA
>UQAR01000085.1 GCA_900539095.1 uncultured Ruminococcus sp. | reverse complement strand
GATGTGTATAAGAGACAGGGATATCGTTTCCGAATCCGAACCTTGTATGGAATTCAGCTGATCAAGTTTTTTTTGGTTTTGCAAAGCAAAAAACTTGCAGCAACAGCCGTTTGCGGCTATTGCTATACCCTCCGTCTCACAGCGCAATACCTTGAAGATAACAAACTAACTTATCTTATTAAATACAAAAGAAAGAATATTATATGATTGGAAGTGAGAAATTGAATGATAAACAAATGTTTTTAATAGGCGTACTTGTTGTAATTTTCATTGCCTTTTTAGTGGTAGTAAATCTGCTTGACAATAGATCTCTTAACGGAATAAAAGCTAAGAAAGTCGGCAATGGACAGCACGGAACTGCGAGGTGGGCGACAAAAGCTGAGATAAAGCGTACTTTTATCCCTCTGCCATTCGAGCCGGAGATGTGGAGAAAAGGTCAGAACCTGCCGACTGTTCAAGGTACAGTGGTAGGCTGTCGGACACACGGAAAAAAAACTGTGGCTATTGTAGATGACGGCGATGTTCACACGCTTATGATAGGCGCTGCGGGTGTGGGCAAGACCGCATACTTCTTGTACCCTAACATCGAACTTGCCTGTGCAAGCGGAATGTCATTTATCTCAACTGATACAAAAGGCGACGTTGCAAGAAACTACGGAACTATCGCAAGAAAGTATTACGGTTACAATGTTTCTGTGCTAGATCTGAGAAATCCCACACGCTCAGATGAGAACAATATCCTGCATCTTGTCAACAAATATATGGACTTGTATTTACAGGACAAAACGGATTTATCATCAAAGGCTAAAGCGGAAAAGTATGCAAAGATAACAGCAAAGACAATTATCAATATCGGCGGAGGTGACAGTGCAAGCTACGGTCAGAATGCGTTCTTTTACGATGCAGCAGAGGGCTTGCTTGCCTCGGTTATCCTGCTTTTGGCGGAGTTTGGCGACAAAAACGAACGGCATATCGTTTCCGTTTTCAAGCTTATTCAGGACTTGCTTGCTAAGTATCAGCCCGACCCGAAAGCAAAGCCTAAAATGTATTTTTCAAAGCTTATGGACAAACTTCCAAGCGAACACAAAGCAAAATGGCTTGCAGGTGCAGCTCTTAATTCCTCAGACCAGTCTATGCTGTCTGTAATGAGTACGGCTTTGTCAAGGCTCAACAGCTTTCTTGATACGGAAATGGAGCAAATGCTTTGTTTTGGCACAGCTGTGGACGCAGAAAAATTCTGCAATGAAAGATCTGCTATCTTTATTGTTCTTCCAGAAGAAGATACATCAAAGTATTTTATGGTCAGTCTTCTTATCCAACAATTATATCGTGAGATATTAGTCATTGCAGACGAAAACGGCGGCAAGCTTAAAAACAGAGTTATGTTTTACTGCGACGAATTTGGAACTTTTCCTAAGATAGAGGGTGCTGAATCTATGTTCTCCGCAGGACGTTCAAGAAAAATAACCATCGTGGCAATAATACAGTCCTTTGCACAGCTTGAACAGAACTACGGAAAACAGGGTATGGAGATAATCACCGACAACACTCAGCTTACTGTGTTCGGCGGATTTGCACCAAACAGTCAGAGTGCAGAGGTGCTTTCAAAAGCATTGGGAGAACAAACGGTATTAAGCGGTTCTGTATCAAACGGCAGGGACAGATCTCAGTCATTGCAGATGATAGGCAGACCTCTTATGACTGTGGATGAACTGAAATCTATGCCGAAAGGACAGTTTATCGTTATGAAAACAGGAACACACCCGATGATAAGCAAGCTAAAACTGTTTTTCAAGTGGGGTATTAATTTTAAGGAAGAATACAAACTTCCCGATAAGACAGCCCGTGCCGTTTCATACAAAGAGCGTGACGAACTGATAAAAGACGTTGAAGTGAAATATCCGCAGAAGGAAAAAGAGAGCACGTTAGAATATGAGGAGCTGACGGCAAAGAAAAAGACAACTGTTAAAACGTAAAAGGAGCTGATGCATATTGATATTTCCAAGAAGGATCTACGACTTAGGGCTAAGCCACAAGGCTGTGGCTGTGTACTGCTATCTGGCAAACCGTGCGGACAAAAACGGAGAATGTTTTCCCTCTGTACGCAGGATAGCAGAAGATCTGAGCATACACAAAAGCACGGTGTATCGGGCGTTTACAGAACTTGAAAACCGTGGATTGTTAGAACGGATACCTCGCTATCATATCCAAGGCGGACGCCGCAGCTCGCTGTACAAGATAAAGGGAGAGATAACAAAGGCAGGAGGTGGTGCGGATGTTTGATTGGATCTCAGACGCCATTGACTGGATCAGCGACGGTATCTCATCGCTTTGGGACAACACAGTTGGTGCTGCCGCCGATGCGATAAGCGATGCTATTTGGGATATTATGTTTGAATGGATATTCAATAAGGTGTATGGTCTGATAGCGGAATTATTCACATTTATTAACGAGACTGCAACGGATATTTTCGCTTTGTCCTGGGTACAGGTGTTCGTTGGACTGTTTGGCAGTTTTGCGTGGATGCTTTTTGTCTGCGGGCTTGTTGTAGCTGTGTTCGATACGGCTGTCGCTTATGAATCGGGGCAGGCGAACATCAAGAACACCTGCATAAATGTGCTGAAAGGCTTTATGGCGGCAAGTCTTGTGACAGCCGTTCCCCAAAGGCTTTATTCGTTCTGCGTCAATATGCAGGGTACGTTTGCAACAGAACTGCTTGGAAACTTCATATCCGGAACAAGCGACACGATGGCGGACACCGGACTTGCGGTCATATTTGCTCTTGCCTCAGATATTTCGCTGTTCAGTCTCTTTTTTATGATCTTATTCGGTTACTGCACAGTGAAAGTTGTGTTCGCAAACATCAAGCGAGGCGGCATAATGCTTTGCCAGATAGCTGTTGGGAGCTTGTATATGTTCGGAGTTCCGAGGGGCTACACAGACGGATTTTACGGCTGGTGCAAGCAGGTCATAGCAACCTGCCTGACGGCTTTTTTGCAGACAACGATATTGTATATCGGACTTCTGACGTACACTCAGCACCCATTGCTTGCTGTGGGGATATGCCTGTCGGCTAACGAAGTGCCGAGGATAGCTCAGATGTACGGGCTTGATACCAGTGTCAGAGTTAATATGATGAGTGTTAGTCATACTGTTTCTATGGGGGCTAAGGCGGTGAATATGATTAATGGCAAGGCTTGATTTTATAAATATAATCTGATATAATTTATATATAAATTGATAATTTGAGAGGTATGTCAATTATGTACAGCTTTAGAAACTATGAAACGTATAAAGAAGAACTTGAAGATATCCTATCTTTTAATCCTGTCGAATATGAACTATATTCTATCATTGCAGACATCATTAGAAATAGTGATAACTTTAGTGAATACTATTTAAGAGATGTTTCACATGATAGAACATGCGAAATTACAAAACATTTTAAAGGCTGTTCAGGATTCCCGGATTTTGTTGTAACTTCAAAAGGCCCTGAACATTCAAAAGTTGGTGCTGTTGAAGTAAAAGTTATTTCGAAAAATATAGATAAAGGCTTAGAGCAAGTAAAAGGGCATATTGAATCATTTGGCAATGTTATTTATACTAATGGTCTTGAATGGCGTTTTTATGATAAAGATTTCTTTAATAATTATAATAAAGCTAAATGGAGCTTTCAACTTGCAACACTAAACGGAAGAGAAATAACTTGGAAAAATCAAGCTGTATGGAATGATTTGCTTAAAGCATTAAACGATATTACTTGGCAAAAAAATAAAACTGATTAAACTGTTTTGACTGCGAAAAAAATCGCAGTTTTTTATTTTATGGAGGTACTAAATATGAAAACCTACATCTACCCCGAAAACCTAAAAGCTAACGTCAAACTATGGTTCTGGAACGTCCGTGACTTTATCATTATTTGCACAGGGCTGATCTTGTCGGTAGTAGTGCTTGTGAACCTGTGGAACGTTCTTCCCATAGCGGCAACAGCATCTTATGCATTTCTTAGCCTGAGGGCTGACGAAACTTCGATCATAGACTATATTTTTAACGCTGTGAAGTTTTTTCTGACTTCGCAGCAATTGTATTTATGGAGGAAATTTTAAATGACAAAGAACAAAAACAGCGTTCAGGGCTTGATAGGTCTTGAACGCTTTACTCGTTTCGGTGTAAAGACCGACAAAGCCGAGCTTTCGTTTTTCAGCGTAGAACCTACTAATATATCCGTGCTGTCAGCAGCTAATATCGACGTCAAAATACATCATCTTATGATGTTATTGAGTACCATACCTGACCTAGAAATACTGGCATTGGACTCCTGCGAGTGTTTTGACAGCAATAAAAATCATCTCAGGAAAAGGCTTGAAAAAGAGCAGAACGAGGCGGTCATAAAACTGCTGCAAGCGGACTATGATTTTCTCGACGAGATACAAGTTGAGATGTCGACAGCGAGGCAGTTTATGTTTGCGGTGCGTTTCAGACGTGAAAAGGACGAGCAGATATTCAGCACGCTGAATCGTGTAGATAAGGCAATATCGGAGCACGGCTTTGCGGCTAGGAGAATGAGTAAGCCGGAGATCAAGCGTATGCTGGCTTTGTACTTCGGAACAAGCATTTCCGGAGATGATATCCCCGATATTGAGGGAGAGAATGAATTTGATCTGGAAAAACAGGAGGTGACTGTTAATGAGAAGTAGAAAGCAAAAGAAAAAAGAACTGTCAGAAGAACAGCTTGAAGTCATCGATACAAAGGACTTTTTTGACCGCATTGCACCGGGCATTATACGCTTTTACACAGATCACTACATCTGCGGAAACAGTTTCAGATGTGTCTGGGCTGTGACTGAGTATCCGCCGAGCACAGAAGAAACTGCTATACTTGCTCACCTTGCCGACAGAAACGGCGTTACGCTGAGGATATATGACAGACTTGTTACCGCCGCAGAACAGCGAAAGATCGTGCAGCAGGCAATGAGGAAAAATCATATGATGACGACTGTAAATGATGTGAACGAGAGCATAAAGGCTCAGGATAACATAAATGATGTGGTGGAGCTGATAAGCGAACTACGCAGAAACAAAGAACCTCTTCTGCATACGGCTGTGTTTATTGAGCTAAAAGCAAGCTCTGAGGACAGGCTGAAAGAACTGCAAGCCGATATCCAAATGGAGCTTACACGTTCCAAAATATCCGTTGACAGACTGCTGTTACGACAGAAAGAGGGATTTCTTTCTGTTCTTCCCACAGGCAATAATGTGTTCGCAAGTCAGTTTGAAAGAGTGCTGCCTGCAAGCTCGGTGGCTGATCTTTATCCCCTCAACTATTCGGGCAAGACCGATGAAAACGGATTCTATATCGGGCGAGATAAGTACGGCAGCAATGTGCTTGTAGATTTTGATAGGCGTACCGAGGACAAGACAAACAGCAATATCCTGATCCTCGGCAACAGCGGTCAGGGTAAGTCGTATCTGATGAAACTGCTTTTATGCAATCAGCGTGAGGCAGGGAAAAGTGTTCTGATCTTAGACCCTGAACATGAATACGAAGACTTATGTTCAAACCTTGGCGGAACGTATATCGATATGATGTCGGGAGAATTTATGATAAATCCTCTTGAACCGAAAGCGTGGTCAGACGGAGAAAGGTCCACAGATGACAGTCCGGAAACCTTCCGAAAGGTCACAAGGCTCAGTCAGCACATCAGCTATCTCAAGGATTTTTTCAGAGCGTACAAGGACTTCACAGACGCAGAGATAGATACGATCGAAATTATGCTGATGAAACTGTACGCAAGATTCGGCATAGATGATTTTACGGATTTCAATACGCTGAAAAGCGAGGATCATCCCATGATGTCAGATCTCTATGACCTTGTGGAAAAGGAGTTTTACGCTTTTGATAAGTCTAAAAAGCAGCTTTACACAGAAGAAATTTTACAGAACATCTGTCTGGGGTTACACAGTATGTGTAAAGGAGCGGAAAGCAAATACTTCAATGGACACACCAACATCAAAGACGGCGAATTTATTTGTTTCGGAGTAAAAGGTCTTATGGATACAAACAAGCGGCTTAAGGATACTCTGTTGTTCAACATCTTGTCGTATATGTCTGATCAGCTTTTAGGCAAGGGAAATACTGTTGCGGCAGTTGATGAGCTGTATTTATTCCTCACTAATATGACGGCGATAGAATATATTCGTAACGGTATGAAACGTGTGCGTAAAAAAGAGTCCTCGTTTATTCTGGCAAGTCAGAATATCGAGGACTTTCTGCTGCCTGAGATAAAGGAATTTACCAAGCCGCTGTTCTCTATTCCGTCACATCATTTTCTGTTCAATCCGGGAAACATCTCGCCCACAGCATTTATTGACACCTTACAGTTGGAAGAGTCAGAGTACAGTCTTATCAAGTATCCCGAACGAGGTACTTGCCTTTACAGATGCGGCAACGAAAGATATCTTTTGCAGGTCATTGCTCCTGCCTACAAGGCTGCGTTGTTTGGTTCGGCGGGAGGAAGATAAAACTGTTCCCAACAGGTGTAAAATTTGAGTTTGACTACAATAGGAGGTCGATAAAATTGCAGAAGAAAAAATACGGCATATGGAAAACACGTTATGCTGAGAACAGCAGAAATATTTTTGAGGATTGGGTTCGTCATAACGGCGAGCCTATTTTGTTTGCAACGGAGCGTGGTGCACTGGAATATATGCACGGCATAGAAATGAAAACGCAGGGTGCATTTACTGAATTTGAAGTTCGTGAGGTGATCTGATGTCGGCAGCAGTTGCAGCGGCGGTGAAAAAGATAGCCATATATATTCTCGGAGATGAAAACAAGCGTGGCAAGCTGTTCGTGGCAGTTGGCAGTATCATCGCCGGCTTTCTGGGGCTTATGTTCCTGCCTATTGCTGTGATCTCAAGTATTGGAAGTATGAATATCGAGCCGCCTGACATAGACAAAAGTCTGTTTACAGAGTCGGCTTTGTTTGAGAGTCTGGACAGCGAACAGCAGGCGGAGATAACAGATATTCAAAATCAAGGGCAAGCCATAGAGTATGCTATGACAAATGCAGGTGTGAGAGATCAGACAATCAAAGCTCAGCTGATATATATGTCATACTTTGATGAAGTGCAGAATTTTAATGCTGAGTCATATGCTGATCTGTTCGCTGTTGCTCCAAATGACAGTGATTTAATTGCGGCGATAAACTCGACTTACGGCTTGGAGATAGACTATGACGAATTTGTTCGCACATACACATTTGTTATGAACAGCACCATAAATGCGTTTATGTTTACTGATACAGGCACGAAAAATTGTGCTGATCTTGCGGCTTGGGCTGATAATGCTTACATCTCAGGCTGGGGATATATGAACGGTTTTATTGGTGAAAGGAATGAAACTGACAGAATACGTTATGCGGATAATGCAGGGCTTGTGCTGGGATATCTGAACTACAGTCCGACCGATAAAAAGTTTGATTCCGATTACGATACTCTTGTTTACACAGAGCAGGGTGGTATAGATACTATGCCTGAAGTTGTCGGGATAGGGCTGTTTGACGGGAGTCAGCACGGAATTTATGTGGGAAACGGAGAGGTTGTTTACAGTTCTGAAAATGCTGGTTATGTCACAAAAGAGGCTGTTTCAAATGGCAGCTGGACAAGCTGGTGCACCTATATGGGGATAGAATATCCTCAGGAGGTGGAGGACGCTATTGAAAGTTTGAGCGGTGAAAGTTCATCAGAATAACAGATTGGAGGTTGATAGAATGAAAAGATCAGTTACGGTAAATGTAAACGAAGAAAAGCTCTCGGCTATTGAAATGTACCTTGAGCAGAAAAGTACAACTCTTGCAGCAGAGCTTGACAAGTACATTGAACAGCTCTACAGCAAAGTAGTGCCGCAGAATGTGAGAGATTTTATTAATATGATGTCGGACAGAAAGTCTGCGAGAAAGCCGAAGAATCCTGCTTCTGCCGAACCGGAAAAGCAGTCCGAGCAGTAATTCGCCGCAGTTCGCGCCGTGTCGCCTTGTGTGGCGAGGTTCGGAGGTCGGTGGGATAACTTTACCCTAACAACGGTCGGAGCGAATTTGGGGCATTTTGTCGAGCGTTAAGAACAAGTCTTATCGCAGAGTTTGAGAATGGTAGAAATCAGATGATTTCGGGTGGGTTTGAGGGGCATTTAATATATTGCAGGTTAAAATTTTGGCGTCAAAGCCGCCAAAATACTCACAACGGACG
>UQAR01000084.1 GCA_900539095.1 uncultured Ruminococcus sp. | reverse complement strand
AGATCTACACCGTCTAATTCGTCGGCAGCGTCAGATGTGTATAAGAGACAGTAGCAAGATCAACTAACGAAAGGAAAGATACCTATGTCAGCAAGATTTGGCCCTGCGGGAAACAGCGAGGCTTTTTCCGCTAAATATAAAACAACACTTCAAGCTCCGGGATATCTGGAAGAAATGGGACTTGACCATTACGAATATCAGTGCGGCAGGGGAGTAAAGGTTTCCGACAAGATAGCTTTTGCACTTAAAGATAAGGCAAAGGAACACAATATCAGCCTTTCACTTCATGCACCGTATTTTATTTCTCTTTCAAGCATTGAGCCTGAAAAGCGTGATAACAGCATAAACTACATTTTGCAGTCATGCGACGCCGCAAGCAGAATGGGTGCTGAGAGGATAGTCATACATTCAGGCAGCTGTGCAAAAATAAGCAGAGAGGACGCTTTGGAGCTTGCTAAAGATACCCTTACAAGAGCTAGAAAAGCAGCTGTTGAACAAGGCTTTGAGCATATCGTTTTCTGCCCTGAAACTATGGGAAAAGTAAATCAGCTTGGCAACATCACCGAAGTGCTGGAGCTATGCAAGCTTGATGATACGTTCCTGCCGACTATAGATTTTGGACATCTTAATGCAAGAAAGTTCGGATATATTAAAGGCAAAGCAGAGTATGAAAAAATGCTTGATGAAGTGGAAAATGCCATTGGTCATGACAGGCTGAAAATGTTCCACAGCCATTTTTCAAAGATAATGTTCACAAATCCCGGCGGAGAGAAAAAGCACCTTACTTTTGACGATAACCAAGGCTTTGGACCTGACTATGAGCCGCTTATGGAAATCGTAGCAAAGAAAGGTCTTTCACCCATTTTTGTATGCGAAAGTGCAGGAACTCAGGATAAAGACGCACTGACAATGAAACAGTATTATCTGTCAGTAAAATAAAAACAGAAAGGTATTGTTATGAAAAAGATACTTATTATACATGGTCCGAATTTGAATCTTTTGGGAGAGCGTGAGCCTGGAGTTTACGGAACGGACACATTTGAAAGCATAAATAATGAGATAATCGAGCACGCTATGAAATATGATTTCCACTGTGACGTTTATCAATCTAACCACGAGGGCGAGATAATCGATAAGCTGCACCTCGCAAGAAAAAGCTATGACGGCGTTGTGCTCAATGCAGGTGCTTATACGCACTATAGTTACGCTATCAGGGACGCCATTGCCGCTATCAAAATTCCTGTAGTGGAAGTTCACCTGAGCAATATCCATTCACGTGACGAGTTCAGACATACCTCTGTTATCGCACCTGTCTGCATGGGTCAGATAAGCGGTTTTGGAAAGTATTCATACTATATGGCAGTAGACGCCCTGTATTACAAGTGGAAAAACGAAAGCGGTGAGAATAATGACTGACCTTGAAAAGTTTTGCTCATGGGTAAAGGAGACCGCAGACTGTGCCATTATCACCGACGGGATAAATAGAAGATATTTCACTGCAATGAAATCAAGTGCTGGAACGCTAGTGGTTTTCCCTGAAAAAGCATATTTTATAATTGATTTCAGATATATCCAAAAGGCAAGGAAAGTTGTCAAGTCCTGCGAAGTGATCTTGCAGGACAAGCTGTATGAGCAGATCAACAGCCTGCTTGAAAAGCACGGTGCAAAGACCGTTGCAATAAATGCTGACACCTGCACGCTTACTGAGCTTATATCATTTCAAAACAAGCTTAATGCTGAGGTCATTGCGGACACTAAGCTTGCTGATATCATTACGGATATAAGAATGATAAAGTCTCAGGAACAGATAGATAAAATAATCGCTGCTCAGCGTATCGCAGAAAAGGGATTTGAGCATATGCTGGACTTCATCAAAGTCGGCAGGACAGAAAAAGAAATACAGCTTGAGCTAGACTATTTCATGCTAAGAAACGGTGCAGAGGCTTTATCTTTTGACACAATAGCATTGACTGGTGCGAACACATCTTTGCCACATGGCGTTCCGTCAGATCAAAAGGTCAAAGACGGTGATTTTGTTCTTATGGATTTTGGTGCTACTTATGACGGCTGGCACAGCGATATGACTAGAACTGTCTGCGTTGGCAAACCAAGCGAGAAAATGAAGGCTGTGTATAACACAGTTCTTACCGCACAGCTTACTGCACTAGACGCCGTGAAAGCCGGAATGTCAGGAAAAGAGCTTGACAAGATAGCTAGAGATATCATAACTGACGCAGGCTACGGCGATAATTTCGGACATTCTCTTGGTCATGGAGTTGGCGTTGAGATACACGAAAGCCCGTATGCGTCACCGAGCAGGGAAGATATCCTGCCTGCAAACTCTATCGTAACAGTTGAGCCGGGCATTTATCTTGAAGGCGAGTTCGGCGTAAGAATAGAGGATTTCGTGATAGTGACCGAGGACGGCTGTATCAATATGACAAAAGCCCCGAAAGAGCTTATTTGTTTGTAACTTTTTTTGATATTTTGGCAAAAAAGTTTTCAAAAGCTATTGCAATAAACGAATAAATATGGTAAAATAATTATACAGGTATGCGGACGTTTTGAACTGTATACACATTAATTAAGAATGTTTATGGAGGTACTAAATAATGGTAACTGCTGGTGATTTCAGAAACGGCGTGACTTTTGAAGAGGACGGCAACGTAATGCAGATCGTTGAGTTTCAGCACGTTAAGCCTGGTAAGGGTGCAGCGTTCGTCAGAGCAAAGGTTAGAAACGTAATTTCAGGTTCAGTTGTTGAAAAGACATACAACCCTACAGCTAAATTCCCAACAGCTTATGTTGAGAGAAAGGATATGGAGTATTCTTACAACGACGGCGATCTTTATTATTTCATGGACCCAGAGAGCTATGAGCTTGTTCCAGTAAACAAGGCTGAGCTTTCAGACAACTTTAAGTTCGTTAAGGAGAACATGGTATGTAAGATCCTTTCTTACAAGGGCACAGTATTCGGCGTTGAGCCTCCATACTTTGTAGATCTTGAAGTAACAGAAACAGAGCCTGGCATCAAAGGCGATACAGCTACAAATGCTACAAAGCCTGCAACTGTTGAAACAGGTGCTGAGATCAGAGTTCCTCTGTTCATCAACACAGGTGACAGAATTAGGATCGATACTCGTACTTGCGAGTACATGGAAAGAGCATAAGTTTTAACCTTTACGGTTTTTAGAAACGGAGGGAATATTATGGAGCTGTCAAAGAAGGTTGCATATTTAAAGGGACTTATGGAAGGTCTTAAAATTGACGATTCCACAAACGAAGGCAAGATCTTGACAATTATGGCTGATATCCTTGATGAGATGTCTGCTACAGTTGAGGATATTGCAGAAGAAGTTGACGAGACAGTTGAGCTTGTTGATACTCTTGACGAGGATCTTGGCGAGATAGAAGAGCTTATTTACGGCGACGATGATGACGATGACGACTGTGATTGTGACGATGATTGCTGCTGTGATGACGAATATGACGATGATGAGGACGCTATGTATGAGTGTGTATGCCCTAACTGCGGTGACACAATAATGCTCGGCGAGAACATTATCGCTGACGGTTCTATTGACTGTCCAAACTGTGGAGAGAGCCTTGAGTTTGATTTCTCAGAAATTGAGGACGAAAACGACGAGGATTGATCTCATATAAAGTGTTCAGCAAAATTCAATAATGTGTTTCAGGGGTGGTGAAATTCCACACCGGAGGTGATCGAATTTATTCGTAAGTCCTCGACCGCAGCAATGCGTTGATTCGGTGAAAATCCGAAACCGACGGTAAAGTCCGGATGGAAGAAACGACAGATCAATTACGCATAAACTGCACCCTGAATTGGTTTTCAGGGTGCTTTTGCTTTTGCTGCTGTTTCTCCCGATAATTTTATTATTTGGAGGAATTAAAATGACAAGTGATAACACTATGCCAAGAAATAAAACTTTTACAACAAGAAAAATGGTCATAACCGCTATGCTCAGTGCCATTGCGACTGTGCTGTATTATCTCGATTTTCCTGTTCCACTTATGCCGGGATTTATCAAGCTTGACCTTTCAAACGTTATAGCTCTGCTTGCAGGCTTTTCTACAGGACCTGTGGCTGGCGTGATAGTTTGCCTGATAAAAAATCTCATACAGCTTTTGCTCAAGGGTATGGGCACAACAATGGGCATCGGAAACATTTTCGACTTTGTTACAAGTGTAGCATTTGTGCTGACTGCGTCTATTATTTACCACAAGCATAAAACTAAGAAGAACGCTGTGATAGGCTGCGTTATCGGAACGCTGGTTTTCACAGTGATAAGCCTGCCGCTTAACTATTTTATCGTTTATCCGATATATTTCAAAGCATTCGGCGGAGAGGCTGCTATCTTGGGTATGTATCAGCAGATAATGGGCAGCGTTAAGAACATCTTTTCTGCTTTGTGTATTTTCAATCTGCCTTTTACATTGGTCAAGGGTATCATATGTGCATTAGTCACGATACTTATTTACAAACCTTTGTCACCAATACTTAAAGGCAAAGACTAAATAAAATTTACAGCTGAACACAAAAAAGCCTTGACAGGTATGATTCCTGTCAAGGCTTTAATAATTATTATTTTACTTTACTGCATCAAGAAGTGCATCTATCCTGTCTGTCTTTTCCCAAGCAACGTCAAGATCTTCACGGCCAACGTGACCGTAAGCTGCAAGCTGCTTGTACTGTGGCTTTCTAAGGTCAAGACTCTTGATTATTGCAGCAGGGCGGAGGTCAAATACCTTTTCAACTGCTGCCTCTATCTTTTCATCTGAGACCGTACCGGTGCCGTATGTGTCAACCATAATAGAAACAGGGTGAGCAACACCGATAGCATATGCAAGCTCTACCTCACACTTTTTAGCAAGACCAGCAGCAACTATGTTCTTAGCAACGTATCTTGCTGCATATGTCGCACTTCTGTCAACCTTTGTAGGGTCTTTTCCTGAGAAAGCTCCGCCGCCGTGACGAGCATATCCACCGTAAGTGTCAACGATTATTTTTCTGCCTGTCAGACCGCTGTCGCCCTGAGGACCGCCGACTACAAATCTTCCTGTTGGGTTTACAAAAAAAGTAGTGTTCTCGTCAAGAAGTTCAGCTGGGATAACTGTCTTTATAACTTTCTCGATAATGTCTTCTCTTATCTGCTCAAGCGTTACAGCGTCATCATGCTGTGATGAAACTACAACAGCGTCAACTCTTGTTGGCTTGCCGTCATCATACTCAACAGTGACCTGGGTTTTTCCGTCCGGTCTGAGATATGGCAAAGTGCCGTTCTTTCTGACTTCTGTAAGCTTTAACGCAAGCTTGTGTGCCAGTGAAATAGGCATTGGCATAAGCTCTGGTGTTTCATCGCAAGCAAAGCCGAACATGATTCCCTGATCGCCTGCACCTGTATCGAAAGCATTTTCAGCTCTGCCTTCAAGTGCGTTGTCAACGCCCATAGCGATATCAGGGGACTGCTTGTCGATAGTTGTAAGTACAGAACAAGTGTGACCGTCAAAACCATACTTTGCTCTGTCATAACCGATACCGATAACGGTGTCCCTTACTATCTGTGGAATATCGATTATTGCCTTTGTTGTTATTTCTCCCATGCACATTACAACACCTGTAGTGGTGACTGTTTCGCAAGCAACTCTTGACATTGGATCCTGCTCAAGGAGAGCGTCAAGTATAGCGTCAGAGATCTGATCGCATATTTTGTCAGGATGTCCCTCAGTAACTGACTCAGATGTAAATAAATACTTTGACATAAAAATACCTCTTTTCTGAATATTTGTTAATCTAAAAACAGCCACAAAAAAAGCGTTTCATTCCGAAACGCTTGAAAATACCCAATTTCCTCATCTTTCGGAAATAACCGCAGGATTTAGCACCTTAGCTTACGCTAGGTTGCCGGGTTTCACAGGACCTGTTTCCTCCACCACTCTTGATAAGGCTATTTAATTTTAACAAAGTCTATTATACACCATATATCGACTATTGTCAACCGTTTTACATATATTTATATATTTATTTAATGTTTCGTAACAATCCTACTCATTGACTTATAGAGCTAAGTCGGATATAATATAAATGAGGTGAGTTATTTGAAAAATGACCATTCCAAGATCACAACTTTGTTTCTAACATTTCTGAAGATCGGTGCTTTTACATTTGGCGGAGGCTACGCAATGATAGCCTTGCTTGAAACGGAATTTTGCGTGCGAAAGAACTGGCTTGATAAAAAGGAATTTCTTGATATGACTGCCATATCTGAATCCACCCCAGGCCCTACAGCCGTAAACAGTGCCACATATATAGGGTATAAAATAGGCGGTGCTTTTGGTGCACTGGCAGCAACGGTTGGCGTATGCATACCGTCGTTTATCATCATTTACATAATATCACTTTTCTTTGACGAGTTTCTCACACTTAAATATGTTTATGCAGCGTTCAGAGGTATTCAGGTCGGGGTCATATATCTCATAATCTCCGCAGGTTTGAGAATGTTCCGAGCACTTGATAACACGCTCCTTGACAAAGTAATACTGCTGTCTGTTTTTACTGTCATGACCCTTTTTACCTTATTTTCAGTGAATTTTTCCTCCGTATTTTATATACTCATAAGCGGAGTGATAGGCATTGCAATTTATCTCGTAAAAAAGCTGAGAAAGGGAAGTGGTGAAAGATGATATACCTCAAACTATTTCTCACCTTTCTTGAGATCGGTGCGGTATCATTCGGCGGCGGTTATGGAATGATATCCCTTATCCGTGAAAAAGTTCTTATGTTCAACTGGCTCACAGAAGATGAATTTGTGAACTTTATTGCCGTTTCAGAATCGACCCCAGGTCCTCTTGCCGTGAACATTGCAACATTTGTTGGCTCTTCACAGGCGGGCTTTATAGGCGGTACAGTGGCGACCCTTGGTGTGGTGCTGCCGTCATTTGTGGTAATCTTTATAATAGCAGCTATAATGAAAGATCTGCTTAAATACTCAGGCGTAAAGGCAATGCTGTCAGGTATCCGCCCTAGCGTTGTGGCGATGATACTTGCTACGGGCGTTACAATGGCTCTGTCATCACTCCTCGGAATCGTTGACATCCACTCAACGCCGACACTAGACTGGAAAGCACTTGTAATACTTATCATTATTACAGCAGCGGATATAGTCATACTAAAGATAAAAAAATTCAAGCTCTCACCGATAGCAATAATAATCGGTTCTGCCGTACTCGGTATCATCTTCTACTAAAAAAGCTGTAACACTATAAAAGTGCTACAGCTTTTAATATTTGTGATATTTAATTAACCCAAAAGCTTTTTAAGTCTTTCATCAACAGCCTTCAGGAAATCTACAGTGTTCACCTTTTTCTTGTTCTCAAGAGTAGAGAGCAGATAAAGGTCGCCTGTCATAACGCCGTCTTCGATAGTCTGTATAGTTGCCTTTTCAAGACAATCAGCAAAGTTCATAAGCTCAGGCAGGTCATCAAGCTCGCCTCTTTTTCTCAGTGCACCTGTCCATGCGAACAGTGTAGCAACAGAGTTTGTTGAGGTTTCTTCGCCCTTGAGGTGCTTGTAATAGTGCCTTTGAACAGTGCCGTGAGCAGCCTCATATTCATAGATTCCATCAGGTGAAACAAGAACAGAAGTCATCATAGCAAGTGAGCCATAAGCAGTAGCCACCATGTCAGACATTACGTCACCGTCATAGTTCTTGCAAGCCCAGATATAACCGCCGTTTGAACGGATAACTCTTGCAACGGCATCGTCGATAAGGGTGTAGAAATACTCGATACCGGCTGCCTCAAACTTAGCCTTGTACTCGTTGTCATATATCTCCTGGAAAATATCCTTGAATGTGTGGTCATATTTCTTTGAGATAGTATCCTTTGTAGCGAACCATACGTCCTGCTTTTTGTCAAGAGCAAAGTTAAAGCAAGCTCTTGCAAATGATGCAATGGAAGTTGACTTGTTATGCTGACCCTGAATAATACCGTCGCACTCAAAGTTGTAAATGGTCTCTCTTGTTTCATTGCCGTCCTTGTCAGTGCACACAAGCTCAGCCTTTGAACCAGCAGGGCACTTCATTTCAACGTTCTTATAAACGTCGCCGTATGCGTGACGTGCGATAGTGATAGGCTTTGTCCATGTAGGAATGTATGGAGTGATACCCTTAACAAGGATAGGAGTTCTGAAAACTGTTCCGTCAAGGATAGCTCTGATAGTGCCGTTAGGGGATTTCCACATTTCCTTGAGGTTGTATTCAGGCATTCTTGCAGCGTTAGGTGTGATAGTTGCACACTTAACAGCAACGCCGTATTTCTTTGTAGCGTTTGCAGAATCAACAGTTACCTGATCGTTAGTCTCATTTCTGTGAACAAGACCAAGGTCATAGTATTCTGTTTTAAGGTCAATATATGGAGTAAGAAGAATATCCTTTATATCCTGCCAGATAATTCTGGTCATTTCGTCGCCGTCCATTTCCTGTCTCTTATACACATCTCCGAGCCCACGAGACTAAGGCGAATCTC
>UQAR01000083.1 GCA_900539095.1 uncultured Ruminococcus sp. | reverse complement strand
ATCATATTCTATTCAAAAAGTCAACTTAAAACGATACGTTTTTTTGTATTTAATCAAGAAACTGGATTTTTGGAGCAACTAACAAGAATAGCACCAAAAACGTTTAAGTATTTGTCTAAAAAAACAGATTACACAGATTACTGCGTGCAATCAGCAGTCTTGCCAAGAAGTCTGTCACGCTGTTCTCCGAATGCCTTATTTATCACTCCAAGCTCAGCACCCACCAGTACAGCAGCAATAACAGTACCCACGCCGACACTTCCAAGGCTGTGAACAGCTATGAGGCAGGTAACGGCAGAAACAGCTACCATTGTGCAGTCAAAACCTATTTTGACCTTAGAAAATTCAACTCCGCTCGCCTGTGACACTGCCTGCATTGCTCCCTCACCTGCCAGCGGCATAAGGTCAGCAGGAAGATACATAAATATGCCAAGAGCGATAAACACTGTGCTTATAAGCATCATTGCAAGTCTTATGACAATGTTGTCAGTGGCTGGCAGAAGTGATGCAAAGTAGTTGCAAAACGTGGTGAAATATCCAAAAATTACTCCCACAATGACCTGCAAAAGATTGATATACTTGAATTTCTTACGCAGCAGCAAGATTTGCAGCAGAACAAGAGCACAGTGGAAAATTATAGTTGCTTTGCCCATTTCGATCCCACACACGCAAGTCATCGTGCAAGGTATGGAGCTTACCGGTGATACACCAAGATTTGATTTGACCGAAAGGGCTATGCCTATGGTCATAAGAAACAGACCTATGAAATACATAGGCACTCTGACTTTTAAATTCTTCATTTTACTTTCCTCTATTATCCAAATTTACTTTCCTTTTCATATATGTAATGCCGACAATATCCGCAAGCACCCAGCCTATAGGTATTGACAGCCATATGCCGAACACGCCTATCATCTCAAAGCTTGAGAGAAAATAAGCCAAAGCAACTCTTGTTCCAAGAGATATCACTGTGAGCACGAGGGACATTTCAGGGCGGTTAATGCCACGGTAATAGCCATAAAGCAGAAACAATATCCCTATGCCAACATAAAAAGAACCCTCCGTTATGAGATAACGTGAGCCTACGGCGATGATATCAGTTTGATCGCTGCGGACAAAAAGTCCCATCAGCTTGTCAGAGAACACTGCAACAAAGACAGATACAGCGGCACAGAAAAGTGCCGAGATACCGCAGGAATATCTGACGCAGCTTTTTATCCTGTTATATTTTTTTGCACCGTAATTCTGTGATATGAACAGCGAGAAGGCATTGCCAAACTCCTGTGCAGGCATATAAGCAACGGTGTCTATCTTTACCGCTACCGTAAACGCTGCCATAACAGTTGTGCCAAAGCTGTTTACAAGACCTTGTATCATAAGTATGCCGAAATTCATGACAGACTGCTGGACAGACGCCGCCGTTGACATTCGCACGACTTCACTTACACTGCAATCCTTAAAAGCAGATCTTCTCATCGACAGCCGCAGCAGCGGTTCTTTCACAAGAGAATAAACACAAAGCCCCACGCCTGACACAGCCTGAGCGATCACAGTAGCATATGCTGCACCCTTTACGCCCATATCCATATAGGCAACGAACGCCACGTCAAGCGGGATATTCAGTACGGAGCTGCTGCCGAGAAAAATCAGCGGCGTAATGGAATTACCAAGACTCCTCAGCATAAACGAGTAAAAATTATACAAAAAAATAAATATGATACCAGACAGGATCACATTCACATAGTCAGAAGTCAGGGGTATTATTTCTACAGGGGTACGCAAAAGCCGCAGAATACCGTTTGAAAAGCAAAGAATAATAAGCTCTGTCACCACGGTAACAGAGCCTATAATTACAAATGAAATATTCAGACAGCTTTTAAGCCGACGTTCATTCTTTTCACCAAAACAATAGGAAACGAGCGAGCTGCTGCCCATGCACAGACCTATTATTATGGAGTAAAGAAATGTGGTGAGTGTGTATGTACTTCCCACCGCCGCAAGAGCGTTCTCGCCAAGATATCTGCCGACTATAAACGTGTCGGCAATATTATATACCTGCTGCAACAGGTTTCCGAGTATCATTGGTCCTGAAAATGCCAATAGCGATGAAATTATCCTGCCGTTTGTGAGATCTCTTTTCATGCTTTCTCTATCTCGATACTCAGGCAGTCTGTTTTACTGAGTTTGCAGCTAAGCTCATCAGGCTGGTGTGTGCCTGCATAGAGAGTGAACATCTGAGCGAACTGTTTCCTTTCGCCGATATCAGACACAGTTGTGAACGCTTTGTCAGATATCGGGATATCTACGTCAAGCTTTTCGCCTTTCTTTATAAAAATTCGCTTAAATCCGCACAGAATAGGATAGGTCGGTGAGTTGTCCTCATGTGCTTTTATGTAAAGTTCAATTACTTCACAGGTATCGCAACCGCTATTTTCTACTAAAACTCTAGCTGTGCCATTGTTGTATTCAAATCCCGTAACAGCTACATTTCCGTAAGTTAAGCCATATCCAAAAGGATAGAGGATATTGTCTCTTGTGTATCTATATGTCCTGTCTGACATAGAATAATCCGTAAAGTCAGGTAGCTTGTCAGCACTATCATAGAACGTAACTGGCAATTTTCCTGAAGGCGATACCTTTCCGAAGATAATATCAGCAAGTGCCCTTCCGCCTTCTGAGCCAGAATACCATGCATGGATAAGAGCGTCACAATCATGCTCGATATTTATTGAACTTCCGGCGGCACAAACCACTATCATAGGCTTGCCAATAGCCGCAACACGTCTTATCAGTTCACGCTGACTTTCAGGCAGGCGGAGATCATTTTTATCCCCTGACGAAAACTCATTGCCTGTATCTCCCTCTTCGCCCTCTATAGTTGCATCAAGACCAACGCACAGTATAACAACATCAGAATTTGCGGCGGCAGCCTCAGCCTCGGCGTATCTGTCACCAGCCTGTGCAAGACCTGAAACTCTGTCCTTATACAAATGACAACCCTCAGCATAGAGAACTCTTCCCTCAAATGCGTCCTCGATGCCCTCAAGGAAAGTTATATATCTGTCAGCCGTACCGTTGTAATTGCCTTCCAAAGCCACTCTGCTGTCTGCGTTAGGGCCAATGACTGCTATGGTAGATACCGACTTTTTATCAAGCGGCAAAATTCCGTTGTTTTCAAGCAACACCATTGACCTTACTGCACAATCATATGAAACCGCTTTGTGTTCAGGACAAGACACAACACTATATGGTATGCTATCATATTCTGTAGATTTATCAAACATACCCAGTCTTATGCGAGTTCTCATAAGTGCAACGCAGGAATTTCTGATATCTTCTTCTGTAACAAGTCCTTTATCGAGTGCAGATAAAAGGTTCACATATGTACAGCCGCAGTTTACGTTACAGCCTGCTTTAAGTGCCATAGCAGCGGATTCAACAGGAGATGATGTCACCATATGATGCTCGTGAAAATCTCTTATTGCCCAGCAGTCTGAAACAAAATAGCCGTCGAAACCCCATGAATCGAGCTTACCCATAAGAAGTTCACTTGCACAGGATGGCTCTCCGTTGACACGGTTGTAAGCTCCCATTACACCCTCAACGCCTGCGTCTTTCACAAGCTCTTCAAAGGCGTACAGATAAGTTTCTTCAAGGTCTTTCCAGCTTACCTCAGCGTTAAATTCATGTCGCACCGCCTCAGGTCCGCTGTGGACTGCAAAATGCTTTGCACAAGCAGCGGTTTTAAGCACCTTACCACTGCCCTGCAAGCCCTTGACATACGCCTTGCCGCACTCAGCCGTGAGATAAGGATCTTCACCATAAGTTTCGTGACCTCTGCCCCACCGTGGATCTCTGAAGATATTTATGTTAGGTGCCCACAAAGTCAGACCTTTGTAAATATCCCTGTCGCCACGTTTTGAATATTCATTATATTTTGCACGAGCCTCAGTTGAGGTGATATCCGCCGCCTTGAACACAAGGTCAGTGTCAAACATAGCCGCCAGACCTATAGCCTGAGGGAACATTGTTGCAGTTCCGCTGCGGGCAAGTCCGTGGATACCCTCGTTCCACCAGTTATAGGCATGTATCCCCAGTCGTTCAACAGCAGGAGCGTCATATCTCAGTTGTGAGGCTGCCTCTTCTATTGTCATTTCATTTACCAAAGCCTCTGCTCTCTCCTGAGCTGACAGGCTTTCATCAAGATATTTCTTCATAAATTCTCCTTACGCATTACATTTTACTATACATAAAGATTATACACCCTAACGAGATAGTGTGTCAAGGTATATAATTATGAATAATTGGTATAAAAATTATATATTACAGTAGTCTTATTCTGCAAATAGGCGTTTAGTCTAACTTATTATCTCATTATTTTGAAATAGTGGTTTTATTATCAAATGTGCATATATTGCATATCAGATCTAAAATTGCTGAAAACAGCTCATTTGTTATCTCATCATACTTCAAAATATTATACTGCTCACATATTGCAGCAACTTCATCATTCCAGCTGCCCATTCCTGAAAATACGCAAGCAGACAAAGCACCGTCAAGCAATTTATCTCGATCATCTGTATCGCTAAACATACCTTCAGCTTTTTGAAAATCATCTGAAAAACGGCTGTAATCAATAGTTCGACACAGGTTTTCAGCATTATGTATTGCATTTCTTAGCCGAGAAACACACTGCCTAATATCCATACCACTGCGACACACTTTATAAGAAAGTTTCCTTTTTAAGGCACTTAACTCTTAATAAGTCACATACCAACAGCCGTTATGCCACACTCATTCTATTGTCCATATACTCTGTTTATTTTTGTAAATAGTTTCAAGAAAACAAATTTTATCAAACTCAAATGCACTCTCAGGCTACAATATGGTAGCTGCTGAGAGCTAAGAATGATATCGAGAACATCAGAATGGAAATTCAAAGATAAATGATAACGCTGATTATGTTGCAGCACAAATGTGCAAGCTGTAAGTTTTACTACCCTATAAAATTACACTACTCTCAAACGTGATGCTAAGGTGTTGAGCTATGCAAGGTTTTACTACCCTATAAAATTACACTACGAGTTCAAATAAAAATTCTTTCAAATCGTTGGTTTCATACCTTCATCACGAGTGTCGTGTTCAGGTCCTTGTCTTTGACAGGGACCTTTTTTATTGTTGTTGATCTTTTTACTCCAAAGCTGATCTTACCCATTTGTAATACTCCTCTCTTATATCTTCAGGTTCATATATTTTCATACTCTTAGGAAATTGCAGCATCCAGCCCCATAAGGTCGGGCTGATCTGCACAAGCACCGTGGTTTTGCAGATATCTCCATTGCGGCAAATTATTATGTCATGACCAAATTTATCATAGACCACTTCTATAAGATTAGGTGAAAACTGAAAGGTCACCTTTCGTATACTGCCGCCATACATCTTGAATGACTGTAAACGATATGTGCTGACATTTTTCAGTACCTCAACAGCATTCTGACTTATTGGTTCAGAAATTATCTCAGGATCTTCTATTCTGTCAAGTCTGAATGCTTTTACCTTGTTGACATATTCAGGGGCAGCACGATAACACAAAAGATAATAATTACCGTCCTCAAATATCAATCCCAATGGTTCTTCTTGATATATAACTCCGTCATGTGCAAAGACCTTTTCGCCATATTCATTAAGGTGAAAATACTGAAAGCGTATTCTCATCTGCTTTTCAATAGCATTTTCAACTATCTCGATATTTTGAAAAATGTTGTCATTCTTGTGCTTTACTGTCATAAACTGAACAGTATGTCTCTTGAGCAGCTCCGCTCTATATTTACAACTCAAGTCTGCCAACTTATCAAGAAGTATCTCCGTCTTATCAGCAGGAATAAAAGCAGCACTCTGAACTGCATCCATAATTATCTTAACTTCCGAAACACTGAAACGGCGGTCATTCACATAATATGTGTTGTCATGCCATGAACGGCCTTTCAGTATTTCATAGCCATTAGAACGCAGGGTTTCTATATCACGGTATACAGACTTTCTTTCACTTGAGATATTGCACTTAGCAAGCTCATCTATCAGCTGTTGTGTCGTCATCTGATGCTCCGAGTCAGTCATTGAATTCAATATTTCCCATATTTTCAGAAGTTTGAGTTTATTCGGTACATTTGACTCCATTGCTAAGTTCCTTTCATCATAAAAAGTTCATAAAATAAGTATAACATATTTAAAAACTTCAAGTCAACATTTATAAGTACCAATATTGGAACTTAAAGAAAAAATAAAAATTCTGTATTATCTCATTAATTATTGTCGATTTAGCATATAATACCACAACAGCACCGTTCAATCAAGCCTTTCAGCGGCGAACGATGCTGTTATTGATTATTCAGTTAAGTTCAGACCGATAGTGTTCTGCTGTATGCAGTTATGGTCTCATAATTTGAACCGCTGTATACCTTTGCAATGGTCTTAACTCTGTATGTACCGCTGGCAAGATTGGAGTAAGAATAGCTGAAGTTAGCATAAGAGGTGAAAACTGTCGTTCCTCTGCCGTTTATGGAACTCCATGATGTGCCGCTTTTCTTCTGTATCTCCTGAGTTATAGTTATCTTTGTGGTAATGCCACTGATGCCTGTTACCCTGCTTTGACAAGATACTGTGTTGCCTGATTTACTTATGCCACTGTATACCTTCTGAGTATAAGAATACTGTAGCGATATCTGATCTCCGTAATTTGTATCTGTATCGTCTGCATATGCACAAACGCCACAGTTGAACAACATTGCCGCTGCAGCAAGTAAACTAACTATCTTTTTCATTAAAATTACCTCCCAGTAAAAAAATAAGTATACGAGAGCCTAACTCGACCCTCATACACTTAAACGCAATTTTCTGTCACTTTTGGACAGCACTATTTTATTTTTATAGACCTGCACAATTCCAGCATTTCATCTTTATTCAGGTTGCCTGATATTTCAAAAACATATTCACCGTTATCCCATATGATAGTATGATCTTCATATGATTCATAAATACTGTATGTCTGCTCGTCACTGTCTGTGTAGATATCCAGAGAGGTATGTTCATTATCAATGAGAACATTATAGCTCAGTTTTACATACTGCTCAAACATAATAAATTTATCGTTGTCAGCAGTGTAAACAGTATAAAGACTTACGCTGTCTTTTCCATATTCAGTTTCTGTAAAGCCATTTGGGAGATTGGAAATATAATACTCGTCCTGTATCGTCTGCGGACAATCATCGTCACATATTGCAGACACCTCATCATGGTCTGCGAAATGCTTTACGATAAAGTCATAGACCGCCTCACGAACAGCTTTAACGCTGAACACTGACGCCGATATGGCTGCCAGAATCACTATAACACACGCCGCACGTCTGCCAGCTGTGGAGATAAGCTCAAAATATGGCTTTTCACGGCGTTGTACAAGTTTTTTCATTTTCTTTTCAAACTTGGCAGAAAACTCATGCTCCTGAATATCAAGTTCGCTTATATGTTCACATTCTATATCCAATGATCTTTGCAAGGCTGTTAAAAGATTACTGCTCATCTCTGCCCTCCCGCAGCTCTTTCATAAGGCGATTTTTAGCCCTTACCAAACGTTTATACACGGCGTTTTCTTTTATGCCGTACATTTTAGAGATATCGTTCACTGCGTAGCCATAAATATAGTGCAGATGTAAAATATCCCTGTCAGTTTGTTTCAAATGTTCAATGCACCCAAGAAGTTCACTTACGGCAAAATCGTCAAATTTAGAGTCAGGTATGTCATCATAAAGTTCCATATCATCACGATGTTCAGCCTTTTTCCTGAGTATATCAAGCGAAGTGTTTCTGACTATCTTAACGTAATAAGCCGCCGTTTTTGGACAGACAGATCTATTAACTTTATGAAAATTTTTTGCGATACTCAGAAACGCAGCTGATACTGCGTCCTCAGCGTCCTGATCGTTGTCAAAATACTCTCGTGCAATGTGCATCATGAGATTTCTATAGTTTTTATACAGCATTTCAAAAGCATTTTTGTCTTCTTCATCGTCTATCAGAGCCATGCACACCGCAAGCATTTTATCACCTCACCAAAAGCAGTCTACGAATTATGATATCATATTTTACCTATATTTTCAAGTGTTATATCCTACAAAATACGCTAAAATTCTTCTGCTTTTTTCACATTAAATATATCATGAAAGAATACACAAAATCAATTCATAAGTAAATCTTATTAAAAACTAAAAAAATCAAGACTGATTATGGCAAAAATACTTATCGTTTATTATTCACGCAAGGGTGAGAATTATTGTGACGGTTCTATAAGAAAGCTTGAAAAGGGCAACACAGAACGTGCGGCAGAATTTATCCAGAAAGCTGTCGTAGTGATATTTTTGAGATCGACACCGTAAAGCCTTATTCTTAAAACTACATGACTTGCACCGAGGAGGCAAAGGCTGAACTTCCCAGCGGTGCCCGTCCTGAGATAAAAGCTTATACTGAGAACTTTGACAGTTATGATAATATTTTCATCGGATATCCAAACTGGTGGGGAACAATGCCTATGTGTATATTCACACTTCTTGATAAATTAGATATAATCCTGTATAATAAAACTTGACACACTCCTTTGTTTTTATTATACTTTGATTGTTTTGTATGTGTCAAGTTTT
>UQAR01000082.1 GCA_900539095.1 uncultured Ruminococcus sp. | reverse complement strand
TCTACACCGTCTAATTCGTCGGCAGCGTCAGATGTGTATAAGAGACAGGGTAATGGCTTGTCCTAACGGCTGTATCGGCGGTGCAGGTCAGCCAAAGGCTACCATTGACGAGAAAAGAGAACGCAGCGTGAACCTTTACAATGCTGATAAGCTTTGCACGCTGAAACGTTCAGAAGAAAATCCTCTTATGGATAAGCTTTACGAAGGTATCCTCAAGGGCAGAGAGCATGAACTGCTCCATGTAAGCTATGTAAAATAACAAAATATCATAAATAGAAAAAGGCTGCACGAAAATGTGCAGCCTTTTTTGTGCCTAAAAACTATAGTCAGCGGGCGACCTAAGGTCGCCCCTACATACAACAACATATCTAAATCATTTGTAAGAAAGCGGTATAATTACCGGGATATGTCTTCCACCTTGACAATTCGTTTTTCGTTCCTGTAATTTACTACCTCGCCTATTGTGCAGTATATAACAGAGAACACAGGCACTGCGATAAACATACCGAAAATGCCGAAGAGATTTCCACCTATGGTAATAGCGAAAAGCGTCCACAGCGACGGCAGTCCCACGGAGTTGCCCACGACTTTAGGATAAATGAGATTGCCCTCGATAGCCTGAATAATGAACATGAACACTAAAAACAGCACAGCTTGCTTGAAATCCGTCACGCAGATAAGCAGAAAGCCCACCACATAGCCAAGAAATGCTCCCACTATCGGGATAAGTGCGGTGCAGGCTACAAGAATGGCAATGAGCACTGCGTTCGGAAAGCGGAATATTGCCATGCCAATGCCGCAAAGCGAACCAAGTATAAGAGCCTCAGTGGTCTGACCAACAAGGAAGTTTCCAAATGTGTCGATAGAACGGCGGCATATACGGCTTATGCGGTCGGTGATACGGTTGCTGAGGAATGCACGGCTGATACGCTTGCACTGGCTTTTGAGCTTTTCTTTCGCCGACAGCATATAAACTGCAAAGCATATGCCCAAGAAGAAATTCACAAGTCCTGAAAACAGGCTTGTTACAAAATTTATCGTTGAGCTAAGTGTGTTCAGGATAACAACGCCGTCTTTGAGCCAGCTTGTTACCTTATCGATAATATCGGTGGTGCTGATGTTCATTCTATCAAGCCAGCTCGCTATCTCTGGTGAATTGTTGAGCTTATCAGAAATGTTTGAAATAAGCACAGGGATATCGTCTGAAAGCTGAGAGAAGGTCTTTATGAGTGCAGGGATAATGAGCCAGCACACAAGTGCCACAACGCCCAAACATAGCAGAAATGTGAGCACTATCGAGCATGGGCGTTTCAGCGTTTCCACTGCTTTTGCATATTTTTCTTTTTTAGGTTTTCTGAACAGCCGCTTTTCTATGCCTGACATTGGCACATTCAGGATAAATGCGATTATACAGCCAAAAATAACAGGTTTCAACACGCCGATGATAACACCGAGCAGGCGGAAAAGCCTGTCATAATTGGTAAGACCCCAGAACAGCACTACGCCAAGCACCACAAGGGCTGCATTTTCTTTGAATTTCTTTGTGAATTTCATAGGTTCTCCTTACAAAAACAGGCTGTACAGCTTTTGCCGTACAGCCCTTTTACTGCTTAAAAATTCGTGTTAAGGCTGAGATACTGTCCGCTCTGATAAAGATATATCAGATAAACCACAGCTGCATAGATGGTCACAACAGCGACTATCAGTGATGTAATTGCAGCGAGAATGTTTAGTATCGGTATAAATGCAACCACAAGGCACAATGCCATAATGATAAGGCAGGTCTTGTTTATGTTCCAAACACGGTCGCCCTTATCAGCAAGGCCGTAATTCTTGAGATCACTCAGCAGCTCGCCGGTCGTTTTACAAATATAGTAAAGCACAGCGATCTCCATTACGTCGCCTGCAAAAGCCAGAACGCTTGATACGGCACCGTCGCTGATAAAAGTACGAACCACAGTGAATATCAGGTCAGCCACCGTGAAAACAAGTGCTGTCTGATAGCCGTTATGGTCTTTTGACGCCTCAAGTATTCCCCACACGTTGAAAATCGTTGCCGCTATGGCACAGACCAGCGTGAAAAATGGGCCTATGAACGGAATAAACGCCAGCACAACGCCGATTATACCCACCATTCTTGAAAGAAACATCTTTTTGATACCGCTTGCTGCATTTGGATATTTAACCATTTTATTTTCCCCCTACATTATTTTTATTTATCAGTCTAACTCTATATTCATTATCGGCTGAGAAACGTCTGCTCCTGCCGGTACCATTGGCAGAACGTTCACGTCCTTATTTATTATAACGTCAACAAGGCAAGGCTTGCCGCACTGAAGTGCCTTTTCCAGCATTGGCTTTATCTCTGATTTCTTTGTTATCCTTACGCCCTCAACGCCGAATGCGTCAGCAAGTTTCATAAGGTCAGTTCCTCTGTCTATATCTGTCTGAGAAAATCTCTTGCCATAGAAAAGCCTCTGCCACTGTCTTACCATGCCAAGAACATCATTTTCGAAAACAAGTTCGATAAGCGGTATTTTATGCTTTGCAAGTGATGAAAGCTCGTTGCAGTTCATGAAAAAGCTGCCGTCGCCTGCGATATTCACTACCGTTCTGTCAGGATTGCCGACCTTTGCACCCATGCCTGCTCCGAAACCATAGCCCATTGTACCAAGTCCGCCGCTTGACGCAAAGCTCCTTGGACACTTGAAGTTATAATACTGTGCAGCCCACATCTGATGCTGACCAACTTCTGTGGTAATGATAGCCTTGCCGTCGGTAAGTCTATCAAGTTCCTCGATAACGTCCTGTGGAAGCACCTCGTCCTCGCTCTCGATAGGCACCATTCTCAGTGCATACTGCTTTTTCCAATCCATAACAGTATTCATCCATGCCTCGTGTTTCATATCAGGCAGCAGCTCGCAGAGCTTAGCGAGAACATACTTCACATCGCCTGTAACATGGCTGTATACATCTATATTCTTGCCTATTTCAGCAGGGTCTATATCGATATGTATGATCTTCTTATCCTTTGCGAAAGTCTTTGCGTTGCAGAGAACTCTGTCAGAGAATCTTGAACCGAGAACTATCATAAGGTCACATTCACCAAGTGTCATTGCGGCAGTCTTTGTGCCGTGCATACCAAGCATACCGATATAGCAGTCCTTGGTATTATCCAGTGCACACTGACCCATAAGGGACAATGAAACAGGTGCGTCCACTTTTCTTACGAACTCAGCCATTTCCTCAGTTGCGTCAGCTGAAACTACTCCGCCGCCTGCATAAATAAACGGCTTTTCTGCCTTCTTTATAAGTTCAGCCGCAGCAGCTATCTCGTCATTTATTCCCTCAGGGTTATGATTTACTATCTGCTTAGGCTCTTTCTTTTCATAGTCCATAAGAGCACCCGTTATATCCTTAGGAACATCTATAAGAACAGGGCCTTTTCTGCCTTCATTTGCGATATAGAAAGCCTCTCTTATAGTATCAGCAAGCTCAGCAGGGTCTTTTACGATATAGTTATGCTTTGTGATAGGCATTGTGATACCACAGATGTCTACCTCCTGAAATGAGTCAAGACCAAGAAGATCTCTTGTTACATTTCCTGTGATAGCCACCATAGGGATAGAATCCATATAAGCTGTAGCGATACCTGTTACAAGGTTCGTAGCACCCGGGCCGGAAGTTGCGATAACAACGCCTGTTCTGCCTGTTGTTCTTGAATAACCGTCAGCCGCATGGCAGGCAGCCTGCTCATGAGCGGTGATAACATGGTGTATCTTATCAGAATATTTATACAGCGAATCGTAGATATTGAGCACTGCTCCGCCTGGATAACCGAACACTGTATCGACGCCCTGCTCCAGCAGACACTCTATGATAACGTCCGAACCGTGTAACTGTTTCAACATTTTTTATTTCCTCCAAATTACAAAATACATCAAAATATATCAATATATAATTATACTATATCTGCTTTAAAAAGTCAATACTTTCATTCATCTGGCTCATAAGCTCGTCCACCGTGTCAGCAAACAGCTTTGACTGTTCGTCTGGCTGCTTTTCCTCCGCAGTTTCGGTCTTTTCAGGTTTCTGACTTTCCAGCATATCCTGCACGCTGACCGTCTTTTCAACAGCCTTTCTTGCAGTGAGCGTTTTAAGCTCGTGATCGTCAAGATAAGGCTTTATGCCCACAACAGAAACATTATCCGTTCCGCCGTTTGTGAGAGCAAGCTCCATTATAGCACCAAGCTTTTCGGAAAGGGAAAGGTCAAGACCAAGCCCCACCACCATTTCTTCTTCCGAAACATAATCCGACACGCCGTCTGACACTATTATTATCATATCGTCAGGCTCTTTGCCAAAGTCAGTCACCAATGGTGTCTGTGCGATATCAGGGTCATTGAGAGTGCTGCCGATAGAAGATATTATGGCGTTCTGATACTGCGGCTCAAGCTCTGAAACATCATCTATCCTGCCGTGCTCATACATATATCTTGCATAAGACTGGTCAACGGATATCTGCCTGATAGTGCCGTTCACATAGCGATACATTCGGCTGTCGCCAACGTTTATGCACATTGCTCTGCTTTCCTCGTCCACCGCAAGGCAGCACAGAGTAGTCTGCATATTGGCGGCGTTTTCAGCCCTTACGCCCTGCTTTTTTATCTTGTTGTGGATATCTGTAAGCGTTTTTTTCATATCCACCGCTGAATTATATTCAAGAATGGAAAGGTGTCTTAAACAAAGTTCCGACGCCACTTCACCTGCATTTTCTCCTCCAACGCCGTCGCAAACGGCTGCAATAAAAGGAGCAGCGACAGTCGATTCATAGCTGCCGCTGTTTATGACCTCATGGTCTATTAAAATGCAGTCCTCATTCTGTTCACGGTAATTACCCTTGTCTGTTATTCCGTAAATATAATAATACATTTATTATCACCGTTTGAAAACTGGTATTTCTTTTTTATATCATGTCTGCAACAAGGCTGCCCATTTCCTTGCAGCCAACGAGTTTCATGCCCTCTGACATGATATCGCCTGTTCTGTAGCCTGCCTCAAGCACCTTCTTGACAGCATTATCCACAGCGTCAGCCTCTTTATCCATATCAAATGAAAATCTCAGGAGCATAGACGCAGAAAGGATAGTAGCGATAGGGTTAGCCTTATCCTGACCTGCGATATCAGGTGCAGAACCATGGCTAGGCTCATACATACCGAACTTTGTGTCGTTAAGCGATGCAGACGCAAGCATACCAAGTGAGCCTGATATCATTGCAGCCTCGTCAGAAAGGATATCGCCGAACATATTCTCTGTAAGGATAACGTCAAACTGCTTAGGATCTCTTACCAGCTGCATTGCACAGTTATCGACAAGCATATGCTCAAGCTCGACCTCAGGATAATCCTTAGCGACCTCGTTTACTACCTTTCTCCAAAGTCTTGAAGAATCCAACACGTTAGCCTTATCAACGCTTGTGACTTTCTTTCTTCTCTTCATTGCGATATCAAAGCCACGGATAGCTATTCTTCTTATCTCGTTCTCGTTATATGTAAGAGTATCAACAGCAGTTTCAACGCCGTCAACGTTCTCTGTCTTTCTTGCACCGAAATACAGACCGCCTGTAAGCTCTCTCATTATCATCATGTCAAAACCGTCGCCAATTATATCGTCCTTCAAAGGGCAAGCCTCTCTCAGCTCAGGATAGAGATTTGCAGGACGCAGGTTAGCGAACAGTCCAAGTTCTTTTCTTATCTTCAAAAGTCCTGCCTCAGGTCTGAGGTTAGGGGCAAGCTTATACCATGGTGAAGTGGAAGTATTTCCGCCGATAGCACCAAGGAGAACAGCGTCAGAATTTTTAGCTATCTCAACAGCCTCGTCAGTAAGAGGCTCGCCGTATTTATCTATAGAGCAGCCGCCCATAAGGATATCGGTATAAATGAACTTATGACCGAACTTTTCAGCCACCTTATCGAGCACCTTCTGTGCCTCTGTTACTATTTCAGGACCTATTCCGTCGCCCTTTATAACTGTTACTTTCTTTTCCATATTATTTATCCTCCTCAGAATTTAAAGTCGAAACGCTTATCTCGCAGGCACAGCCCTGCTTTTCGGCAGTTGTGAACAAAATGCCTGTATAGGCGGTACATTCGCCGTCAAGAAGTTTCTTTTTGCAGTAATCGTCAGCAGCCATGCCCTTTAACTGATACTGCATATAAGTGTCAGCCGTATCAGTGCCGTCAAAGTTCACCTCGCTGTAGTCTATCTCCTCGCCGTCCATATAATACGACCAGTAATAAGACAGTCCGTCAGAGCCTTTGACCTTTATGCTGTCAGGAGCAGCCATGCTTTCAATGCTTGCCTCGTCAATATTCGCCCAAAGCCCGTTGAACAGAGAAAACATCGAGCCGTTCACCTCGGCCTTATTACAGGCAAACGTCCTTGTAGTAACGCCATTCTTATCCGTCTTGCTGTCCTTTTCCACCAGCACCACATTGCTGTTGTTGGTGATGCCTCTGACGAAATTGCCTCCAAGCTTTCGGTTTATCTCCGCAGAGCTTGAAGTAAGGTCTATCTTTTTGCCGTTTATCATGACCATAAAAGGCAAAAAATCCTTGCTGCTGTATTCAAATTTACCGCTGCTCTCCTCATTTTTAGAGCAGCCCGTGCTGCAAATGAGCATTACCCCTGCTGCAAATGCCGCAAATATCTTTTTTGATCTCATTCGCTCCACCCCTTCATAGAAACAGTTCAAGGGCGACCCCACAAAGAGATCCCCCTTAAATCAACAAAATATTTTATTTAAGTGAGTTGAGCAGACCGTTGCTGTTGATGATATTGATAAGAAACTCAGGGAATGACTGACCCTGATATGTTTCATTCTTGGTCTTGTTCGTGATAACGCCGCTGTCGAAATCTATCTCGACCTCGTCGCCGTTATCGATCTTCTCAGCAGCCTCCTCGCACTCGATGATAGGAAGTCCGATATTGATAGCGTTTCTGTAGAATATTCTTGCGAATGTCTTTGCGATAACGCAGGATATTCCGCTCGCCTTGATAGCAGCCGGTGCGTGCTCTCTTGAAGAACCGCAGCCGAAGTTGCTCTTTGCTACCATTATATCGCCCTTCTGAACGTTCTTTGCAAAGTCAACGTCGATATCCTCCATGCAGTGCTGTGCAAGCTCCTGCATATCAGGTGTATTAAGATATCTTGCAGGGATAATAACGTCGGTGTCTACGTTATCCCCGTATTTATGTACTTTTCCGCAAGCTTTCATTATGAAAACCCCTTTCGTCAAACTTTATCAGCCCTGTTTGAACTCTGGCGAATGGAAGATATTCTCTCCTATCGCCTGTTTTCTAAGTTCCTCGTATATCTTTTCAAGATACGGGCCGTCTATAGTATCCTTGTTTCTTGTAATAAAATAGCAGATCTTTACCTTGTGGAACATTCCCTCTTTGACGAGAGCATACACAGGTGTACCGCCGATATTGGAGGTATAGAAAGTGTTGAAACCCTTTTTATCAATAAGAGCCTGCGTCATTTCCACGGTAAATGTATTTTTGTCATGGAGTTCCTGAATGATCTCGTCAGCCTTTTCCTCACGCTGATAGTCATTTAGTGAAGTTCCATACTTCTTTGTAACAATACTAAGAAGTATATCGGAGAATATTTCCCTAAGATAATTTTTCATCTGTTCTCGCTCCCAAGTCGTATATGCAGCCATGCCGCATATCATTTATTCCCCCAACGCAAGATCTGTCAGTTGATTTTCTCCCCGAATATCACATAACTTCCGACGGCTGTGAGATCTTGCCTGTCACAGCTGACGCAGCGGCAACGTAAGGTGACGCCAGATAAACTTCTGACTCAGGATGACCCATACGTCCCACGAAATTTCTGTTTGTTGTTGCAACGGCTCTTTCGCCCTTTGCAAGTATTCCCATATGTCCGCCAAGACATGGGCCGCAGGTCGGTGTCGAAACTGCACAGCCTGCATTTATGAATATCTCAAGCAGACCCTCTTTCATAGCCTGCATATAGACCTTCTGTGTGGCAGGGATAACGATACATCTTACGTTCTTTGCCACCTTTTTGCCGTCAAGTATCTCAGCGGCACATCTCAGGTCTTCTATTCTTCCGTTCGTACATGAACCGATAACTACCTGATCTATCTTCACCTCAGGGATATCGTCAAATGTTCTGGCGTTCTCAGGCAGATGAGGGAAAGCGACCGTAGGCTTTATCTCGCTGAGGTCGATAGTATATTCAGCCTCATACTCAGCGTCATCGTCAGCCTTGTATATCTTATACTCTCTGTCTACCTTATCCTTGATATAATCAAGTGTAACTTCATCGACTGCAAATATGCCGTTCTTAGCACCAGCCTCGATAGCCATGTTTGCCATGCACAATCTGTCCTCCATGGAAAGGTTCTTCAGACCCTCGCCTGAAAATTCCATAGACTTGTAAAGTGCACCGTCAACGCCTATCATGCCGATTATATGAAGTATAACGTCCTTAGCAGCTGAATACTTAGGCAGCTTGCCAACGATATTGAACTTGATAGCGGCAGGGACTTTGAACCATGTCTTGCCCTTTGCCATGCCTGCACACATATCAGTAGAACCGATACCTGTTGAGAATGCACCAAGTGCACCATATGTACAAGTATGTGAGTCAGCACCGATAACGCAATCACCCGGTGCAACAAGGCCTTTTTCAGGCAGCAGGGCGTGTTCAATGCCCATATCGCCAACGTCAAAATAATTCTTTATATCATACTTTGATGCAAAGTCACGGCAGGTCTTGCACCTGTCTCTTATACACATCTCCGAGCCCACGAGACTAAGGCGAATCTCG
>UQAR01000081.1 GCA_900539095.1 uncultured Ruminococcus sp. | reverse complement strand
TCGTCGGCAGCGTCAGATGTGTATAAGAGACAGGATGATATACTGCAAATGTAAGAAATGACACAAGAAAAAAAATAAAAAAGCGGAGGACGATGTAAAATGTGTAAAAATGACGTGATCAAAATTCTTGTCGGAAGTCTTAATCAGTCTGGCATGAAGGTAGCAGAGTATCTGAAAACGCAGGGGTATGGCGTTACTCAGACAGACTACAACCCGCTTGAGATCCAGCTGGAGGTGCTGAAAAGCAGACCTGATTTTCTGATAGTATCAGAAATAACGGAATTTCCTTATCAGCTGTGCAAAAATCTCAAAGGCGTATGCCCAAAACTGAAAATCATAATGCTCTCTGACAGAAAAACCGACAATGGCAGCAACGGTCTTGCAAAATATGCTGACAGGATAATAAAAAGCCCTCTAAGTTGTACAGACATAAGAAATGCCATTAGACAGCTTTCAAGCTCAGACGACGCTGCAAGTCCGAACATTACCATAACTCGCAGCGAACCTGATGTTGGCGACACAAAGGAGGATATACATTCTGCTATAACTTTTGTCATGAAACGCCTGTGCATAACGCCAAACTATAACGGCTATGAGTACATAAGAGAGGCAATAAAAATGGCTTTGAAAACAGACAAGAACAACAGACGTGTCACCAAGGTCATTTATCCTGAGATAGCCGCTGCTCACGGTGTAACTGCCGCAAGCGTGGAAAGGAATATGCGGACTGCCATACGAAAGGGCTGGGATAAATCTCAGGACAAGGACAAAGCCGAGATATTCGGAAACTTTGCCATAAAGCCTGACCACTACCCTACCAACAGCGAATTTATATTCGTTACTGCCGAATATATCGGCAGCAGGTATCAGTCTGATAACAGTCTGTCTGCCTCATCTGATATATCCAAAGGCAGGACAATGATGATCTAACAAGAAGAAAGCCGCCGTGCTATCCATGCACAGCGGCTTTTTCTATATGAACGAAGTTCCCCGCAGCAAATGAACACGGGCTGCCCTGCGGACGCAGAATCTCAGCTGCGTCACCCGTATCACCAAGTAACTGCCGCCGCAAGCTCTCCGTTATCTCATTTTATGCCGAGGTCTTTTTTATGACACAAAAAAGCGTACCGAATATCGGTACGCTCAATGTTTAAGTAAAAGCCGCCTTGCCGTCGCACAGCCGATAAACCCGCTATAAAAGCAGGGTGGGTAAAACAGCCTGAAACTTTCACGCTCCCTTCGTCCGTTGCCGAAACGGCATATGCGGTCTCGGACGGGAGGTCTGCAATCCTTTTCCAGAGTCTGAATCCCTTTTTAGAAGTGTTGGATTTATAATAACTGTGCTTGTTCGCACAAGGCAGGAAACTTTTCTGTTACTTAGTATATCACAACACATAAGCAATATCAATAGGTAATTTCAGCAAAATGATGTACATAAAATTGTACAATTTACATATTGACAAGCCTATTTGCTGAGATAAAATCCTTATGACAGATGATCGTGATCGTGGCAGCCACAACCGCAGCCGCACTCGCCGTCTTCTTCGTCATCATCGTCAAACTCGAACATTTCCTCGATACGCTCCATAAAAATCTGGCCTATCTTCTCATACTCGTCATCATCTTCGATAGAGGCAAGTATCTCGTCATTGTTCTCGTCATACTCAGCCTTGAGTATCACAACGTCGCCTGAATCCTCAAGTGCCTCGTCGCCGTTCTCATAATAAGGAGTGAGAGCATAATACTTCTCGTCCTCATATTCCATTGCATCCAGCAGCTCAAAGGTCTGCTTATTACCATTTTCGTCCTCCAGCTCGTAGAGGTCCGGCAGAAACTCGTTATCCATAATTATCCTCCTAACATGATCTTGTGCGGTATATCAGCACGTTTTGGTGCGATATATCGGAAAAATCAGAACAGAAAGGCTGTTTCTGACCACCGCAACACTTTAATTATACTACACTGCAAAATCAAAGTCAAGCGGTTTTTGTAAAAGTAATATTAAATATAAAAATCACAAAAAAGTTGAGAAAAACTATTGACAAGTAACAAAAGATGTGATATAGTATAGTCAAGGAAAAACAAAGAGCCAAACAAAAGCAGACAACAGGGTTCGCTGAAACGGTCAACGGTCTGACGATACAGTAACGATTTCAGAGGGCACGGCAAAGCGAAGTAAGGCAAAAGGTTTTCCTTATATATCACAGGCAGATCGGTGGACACAGCATATACCCGACACTAGGTACACTACAGTTCAGCAGGCGGGCAGGCTCATCGGATACCTAATGAGATATGAAAGGAGCGAGTCCAATGGACGCATCAGAGATCCAGGAGAGTATCCATAGGCTCGGCAATTTCTTAAAGTAATAAAGGATCAAGACGCAGACGAATGGGCTGACAGGAATCCAGACATATATGATTTACACAGGAAGAAATTGCAGGGTTTGATGGATAAGTCACAGCATAGAGTTACTGCAATTTAAGGATACTCTCAAACTTAAAATTGAATATTTTGCAGCTTAGCAGCTTATATAAAGGAGTGATCGATATGTTCGGTTACAAGAGGTTTGCAAATAAAATCTAGACAGGAGTGTTTCCAATGCACAATTTCAGCTTTTCAGAGGTAAAGAAATAAACTGAAAGAGTGATTCCAATGTAAAATTTAACTTCTGAACATAAAAGCTCACAGAGCTATAAAAATCAAATAAATTTCGAGGAGTGGTGCATATGAAAATGCACAAAAGGAACTTGAACATGAAATAGAATGGAGTGAGTCCGCCAAGAAATTTACGAGCGTGATGCTCTTACCAATTTGATTTACTGACTAAGAATTTTCGAAAGATCATATAAAATACTGAAGGAGTGGTGCGTTATGAAAATGCACTCAAGGCTTTTGAACATCTGATATTTGGAGGTGAGCCCACCAGTTACTTCAGCAAGGCTTATCTGATATGATAGGCGTTAGATCTTGAAATTATGCGAAAGGCGATAATTCCAATGGAAATGTGATAAATTTCATTGATGATAAATTTTCACGAAAGGTGTTAAGTCCAATGGCACGTTAAGTTTTATCCACTGAGGCATAACTTAATATTTTGAAAGGAAATAGATCCAATGGAATAACTTATATTATGCGGACAGAATTTTACTGAAAGGCGTGAGTCCAAAGTACAATTTAGTATGAGTTTACGACTAAAATTTTCAGAAGGGCGTAATACCAATGGCATAATCAATATGAACGTACATGCTTAACTATGTGGTGTATTCAGATATCACATAGTTAAGTTTTTTGTGTAAGGGGTGGGACGTCGAGGACGCCGTCCCCTACAATATTTAAGAAAACAAGAAAGCACCCTGCGGTCAATGCAGAGTGCTTTTTATTTTTATATCATATTTTCAAGGAAAGCCACTGTTTTTGGATCATATGTAAGGTCCTGTGCCTCCATGTCCTCATCAAGCTGCCAAAGCTTTGTTACTGCGAAAACTGACGATACAAAGAACGGCTGGCTGTTAAGGTAGCCAAGGGTTATCTTTGCCGGAGTGTCGCCGGTCTGCTCGCTGAGCTGCTTTACCTTTGCAAGTCTTGCAAGATTTGCAGGGCCTGCATACTGTCCCTCAGGAAGATTATTTGCAGCATCGCCCTTTGCAAGCTTTGCAAAAAAGCCCTTTGCCTGCGGCGAGAACGCCATAACAGGGAAATCATGCTTTTTATACCAACGAAATTCCTTTGTATCCATGCAAACAAGCGTATCGTCGCCAAAAGTTTCAACGCTTGAATGTGCAAGACTGTAGTTTATCTGGCTGATTCGGATAGGCTCCATGCCGTTTTCTTCGGCAAACTTATTTGCCTCCTCTATCCTCTGAGTCGTCCAGTTTGAAACGCCTATGAAATGTATCTTTCCGCTCTCATAGAAATCATTGAGTACCGGCATTATCTCTTCAACAGGTACCTTCGGGTCGTCACGGTGGAGAAAATAAATGTCCACATAGTCAACGCCCAAAACTTTCAGGCTTTCTTCAAGGTCTTTGGTAAGCTCTTCCCTGCTAAGACGGCTTTCGTCCATATGACCCATTTCAGGGTGACCGCCCTTTGTGGCGATGCAAATTTTATCACGGTTGTTTCTGGCTTTGAGCCACCTGCCTATTACGCCCTCGCTGGAATTGTGACCCTCCTCCAGCCAATCGCAATAAACTCTTGCAGTGTCGATACACCAGCCGCCGAGTTCAACATATTTATCGAGAAATTCAAAATAGACGTCATCACAGTCATTTCTCTCAAAGCCTGCCGCACCAAAGGTCAGAGCAGGAACCTTCATTTCATATCTGTCATTTTTAAGCACATAGCTTATCATATTTTCTTCCCCCTCGACATACATTTTTCTATACTACTTATCATCACTATGTTAATTGATAATTAATTATACCATATAAATGGGACTTTTTCCACAGAATTTTGTAAAATTTTATTTTTTCAGCAAAACCCCTTGACAAGTTGGGAAACTTGATATATAATTGTAAAGGTTTGTGACTTTACAGAATTTTATCAGGAGGTAAGCAGCATGAGTAAAAATCTACAGAACAGCGTTCTGCTCGACCTGTATGGCTGCCTGCTCACTGACAAGCAAAATGAGATCATGGATCTTTATTATAATGATGACCTGTCGCTTGGGGAGATAGCGGCTCAGCTTGATATATCCAGACAGGGCGTACATGATGCTATAAAGAAATGTGAAGTCGCAATGGCAGACTATGAGAGCAAGCTTGGTCTGCTCAAACAGCAGGAGGCTTATCTTGAAGAGCTGAAAGAGTTCAAGGCTCAGGCTATGGACGTTTTCAACGAGTGCAGGAAAAAGAACTATGCAAGAGATATCGCTGAAAAGGTGATAGTGCTGCTTGAAAATCTTGACTCAAAGCTTGATGAGTTCGACACTGCGGAATATACTGAAGAAGAACAGATATAAACATATAAAGAAAAATTATACGGAGGGCAGTTTATGGCGTTTGAAGGACTTTCAGAAAAACTTAACGGCGTGTTCAAGCGTCTTAAATCAAGAGGTAAACTCAGCGAGGCCGATGTTAAAGAGGCAATGCGTGAGGTAAAAATGGCTCTGCTGGAGGCTGACGTAAGCTACAAGGTAGTAAAGGATTTTATTGCCAAGGTAACTGAGCGAAGTGTCGGCGAGGAAGTGCTCAAGAGCCTTACTCCTGGTCAGCAGGTAATAAAGATAGTTAATGACGAGCTTATAAAGCTCATGGGCGAGGCTAACTCGAAGATAAACTTCCCTAACAAGCCGCCTTGCATCATCATGATGTGCGGTCTGCAGGGTTCAGGTAAAACAACGCACGCTGCAAAGCTTGCTAAGATGTTCAAAAAAGAGGGCAAACGTCCTCTGCTTATCGCAGCCGACGTTTACAGACCAGCGGCTATCGAACAGCTGAAAGTTGTGGGAGAGAGAGCTGAGGTCGCAGTATTTGAAATGGGTCAGATAGACCCTAGAAAGATAGTAAAAGAAGGTATCAAGCACGCCAAGGATTACGGCAATGACCTTGTTATCATAGATACAGCGGGACGACTTCACATTGACGAAGAGCTTATGAACGAGCTTAAAGACATCAAGAAGATAGCTGAGCCGAACGAGATAATGCTGGTCGTTGACGCAATGATCGGTCAGGACGCTGTAAAAGTAGCGTCAAGCTTTGACGAGGCACTGGGAATAGACAGCGTTATACTCACAAAGCTCGATTCTGATACACGAGGCGGTGCGGCACTTTCAGTGCTTGCTGTAACAGGTAAGCCTATCAAGTTCGTTGGTATGGGCGAAAAGCTTGATGAATTTGAGGCTTTCCACCCTGAGAGAATGGCGTCAAGGATACTTGGCATGGGCGATATGCTCACACTTATCGAGAAAGCTACTCAGACAGTTGACGAGAAGGACGCAAAAAAGCTTGCAGAAAAAATGCAGGAAAAAGGCTTTGACCTTAACGATCTGCTGGAGCAGATGAAACAGATACAGAAAATGGGTTCTATGAAATCCATTATCAGAATGCTGCCTGGTGCTAACAAGGTAACAGACGAGCAGGTCGAGCAGGGCGAGGTTCAGCTGAAAAAGACTGAGGCTATGATAAATTCAATGACAAAGGCTGAAAGAGAAAAGCCTGCGATCATTGACCCTAAGAGAAAAAGACGTATCGCTGCCGGCAGCGGCACTCAGGTGTCTGACGTGAACCAGCTGCTCAAGCAGTTTGAGCAAATGCAGAAGATGATGAAACAGTTCGGTATCGGCGGAAATCTTCACGGTAAGAAGTCAAGACGAAACAGGGCTGCTCTTCTCAAAGGTCTTGGCGGCGGAATGCCACAGTAAAAATCGATTTGATTCTAAATCGATAAAAATTAGCTATCAGCAATCAAGTGATTGATTTGATATATGAAGTTTTTTATGGAGGTGAAAATACAATGGCAGTAAAGATCAGACTCAGAAGAATGGGTGCTAAGAAGGCTCCTTTCTACAGAATCGTAGTTGCTGATTCAAGATATCCAAGAGATGGACGTTTCATCGAGGAGCTGGGCTACTATGACCCAACTAAGGAACCTTCCGTACTCAAGGTTGACGACGAAAAGGCAAAGTCTTGGATCGCTAACGGTGCACAGCCAACTGATACAGTTAAGGCTCTTCTCAAGAAGAACGGCACTATCTAATAGCTGACAAGACAATTCAAACGGTGAGCCGCTTATCCCACCACTTCGCTTGCCGTTTTCGGCGGGGAAATGTTTCCCTGCCGCATTTTCGTGGGAGAATGGAGATATTTTTATGAAAGAATTACTCGAAACTATAGTTTCTGAGCTTGTTGAAAACAAGGACGCTGTCGAGGTCGTTGTTGACGAGCCTAACGCTGAGGGTATCATAGTTTATCACCTTCACGTTGCTCCTGACGACATGGGCAGAGTTATCGGCAAGCAGGGCAGGATCGCAAAGGCTATCAGAGTCGTTATGCGTGCCGGTGCGTCCCGTGTGGATCAGAAAATAATGGTAGAGATAGACTGATGATTCAGTGAATAAATCATCACCCCGTACAGATAATAGTACGGGGTGATTTTTTTGCGTATAAATAAGAAATGTTTCAATGCACTCACCGGTATAGCCGTGGGGATATGCAATGGATTTTTTGGTTCAGGCGGCGGAATGATAGCAGTGCCGATGCTTGAAAAAGGCGGCAGCGAGGCGAAAAAAGCTCACGCCACGTCCATTGCCATAACGCTGCCGCTGTCTGTCATAAGCGGATTTGTGTATCTAAAGGGCGGTAGCCTTGACGTTTCACAGGCTGCGAAATTCATACCCCTTGGTCTGGCAGGTGCGGCAGTGGGTGCGGTAATAATGAAAAAGCTTTCAAACAGCCTGCTAAAACGCATTTTCGGACTGCTCATGATAATTGCAGGCGTGAGGATATTTATGAAATAGGGTGATGTTACGGCTTGGTATACCATATGTGCGGTGGCTTTTCTCACCGGTATCTTTGCCTCCATGGGGCTTGGGGGCGGAATGGTGCTTATAGTTTATCTGACGGTGTTTGCAGGATTTTCTCAGATAGCGGCACAGGGGATAAACCTTGTGTTTTTTATCCCTATCGCTATTATAAGCCTTATTTTTCACACAAAAAACGGACTTGTGGAATGGAAAAAAGCCGTCCCCGCTGTTTTGTGGGGGACGGCTGCTGTTGTCATATCCGCATGGCTTGCCACACAAGTCGGGCAAAGCCTGCTTTCAAAGGCTTTCGGCATTTTCCTTATCCTAATGGGACTGAAAGAGTTATTTTTCAAGAGTGAAAAGCACAAGTTCAAAAGGGTCTGAAAAACGCTGCGTCCAGCCGCTGTTTCCTACACCCCTTGATACCACAAGCGTTGTATCGTTCATGCTGTAAATGCCATCGGTATATTTCGGAAACAGACCCTGACCGGGTGCATAAAGACCGTTCACAAGAGGAAGTCTTATAAGTCCGCCATGTGCGTGACCTGTAAAGTCTATGTCTATATGCGTACCACACTGAACAGCCGTTTTGCTGAAATAATTGCAGTCTTCAGGGTAGTGGTTCAGGAGAATGACAAAATCCTCTTTTGCCTGAGAAAAAGCCTCGCTGTCATTATCCATATTGTCAAATCCCAACAGGCTTACGCTGTCGCCATTTCGTGTGAGGGTGGTGCACTCGTTGTAAAGGACGTTTATGCCATAGCTTTCACAGCCTGAAACGAACTGCTCTCTTTCCTCCTGAGAAAGATTATATTCATGGTTGCCCATAACAAGATACACCGGGCATATCTCAGGGAGCTTTTTCATAAGCTCCAGGGAGCGATCAACATCGGGAAATATCTGGTCAACACTGTCCCCTGTGACAAAGATATAGTCAGGCTCACAGTCTTTCACCTTTTCAGTCAGTCTGTCTATGTAACCTTTGCCCCACTCGTTGTGGAAGTCGGATATCTGAACTATCTTACAGCCGTCAAAGCCGTCAGGCAAGTTGTCAAATTGTGCAGACAGCTTTTTCACCTCGATATATGTATTCGACCACACAAAGTTGGCTAATATCATGACCGCAAGCACTATCACGACTATGATTATATTTCTTTTCTGCTTTTTAGTCAGCCTGCTTTGCTTTTTTTCTTCTGTATTCAAGATAGCCCTCCAAAATTATAGTTGCTGCGACTGTATCCACCACAGCTTTTCTTGCTTTGCCTCTGACGTTCGTTTCGTTGAGGATGTTATGTGCAGTGACGGTAGTGGAACGCTCGTCCCACATTCTCACGGGCACGTTAGTACGCTCTTTCAAAAGCTCTGCAAATGCCCTGCACTTCTCTGCTCTTGGGCCTTCCGTGCCGTTCATGTTTATGGGCAGACCAACGATTATCTCCCCTGCACCATATCTGTCTCTTATACACATCTCCGAGCCCACGAGACTAAGGCGAATCTCG
>UQAR01000080.1 GCA_900539095.1 uncultured Ruminococcus sp. | reverse complement strand
CCTTAGTCTCGTGGGCTCGGAGATGTGTATAAGAGACAGCATGAGTGTGTCGCTGTCGTCGTTTCTGCTAGTCATATCATTTCTTGAAGAAGTGGTAGCAGTGACGCCTGAGTTAGTAGAGCCTGAGTTATCGTCATTTCTTGAACAGCCGGCGAGCATGATACCGCAGAGGCTGAGGCAAGTAAGCATAGCGAATAATTTTTTCATAGCAAAGATCCTTTCGGTTTAGAATATGCCGTTTACGGCTATTGCTATTATTTCTCGCTGCTGAGAATATATTCATTTTGAAAAAATAAAAAATTTGAAAAAGCGGGATAAGTGAGGAGTGAGGAATGAGGAATGAGCATAGCTGACCAAAGTAAAGGACAAACACAAAGTCATATCGGAGTGACAAAATCTGCACCGCCACCCTCTCCCCAATCAAATGCAAATCCGCAAAGAGCGTAGCGATTTTGCGGCACAACAAACTTGCCCGAACCACTGTAGGGGCGAACAGCGTTCGCCCGTTGCTCAGAATTTGCTGTAAACAGAATTGTAGGGGACGGCGTCCTCGACAGCCCGTTCGGAGGAGCAATGCCGTAATTGCTGTATCCTTGATGTTGGATTTTTTTCGGTTGTCAAATGGAGGGACAACACTGTAATTGTCACACCCATAATGTTGGATTATTCGGGGTGACATTGTTGCGATGTTCGACGTTAATTCAATGGACGAGAAATAACGGGACGCCGAGGGCGTCGTCCCCTACAAGCGTGATAGGAAAGTTTTTGCGTTTGCCGAACCATGCTGTCACCGTAAGTTTGTTTCTTCGACGGGCGACCTCAGGTCGCCCCTACAAAAATTCCCACAAAAAAAGAGACAGACCTAAGTCTGCCTCTCCACTATATCCATATCAATAGAACCGTGACCTCTTCTTCTTTATCACAAGAATTACAGCTCCTAATACCACTACAACTACCACTACAATAACAACAATGCCGATAACTCCAATGCCTCTTGATGAATCAGCCTCAGATGTGCTCGTGCTGCTCAAACCGTTAGACTTTGGCTGTATCTTCAAGCCCTGTACGATCTCCTGTGCCTTCGCACTCTTGTTGTAGCCGTCAAGATTCATTACCTGAAGATCTGTTCCATTCTGCTGCAACGGCGTGTCTATCACAATGTTGTCAATGTAAAGCACGTCTGTCTTATCCATTTTCTTGATAACAGGTATCTCAAATACGAACTTTGTTGCTCCGCATTTGTCCGGTACAGGTATAAGTGCCGTCGCATACTGCGTTACATTGTTGCTCGCATCTGTGTTTATCTTCAGCTGTACGCTGTTGCTCGTTACCGTCTTGTATTCATCTGTGCATGGGAACGCAAATACCGAGTCGCCTAACAGCTTGCCCTGTGCGTCCTGATTTATCCTGTATTTGAAAGATATCATACAGCCGTCAAAACAGCTCATGCCATAATCTTTTGCCTCAAGCTCAACGCCCATTGTAAGATACTGTGCGTCCTCTGCGTCAGAACCGGGATATACAAGTTCATTGTTCTCATCTCTTATAAGTGCCGAGTAAGTGCAGAAATCACTGATGTCATTTGGCTGTGTAGCCGTTATCTTCAGGCTCGCTCCCTGATATGCATATGTCTTTTCCTGAGATACTCCTATGGATATCTTCTCGCCGTCAGGAGTTACATGAATGTATCTCTCCCAGTCTTTCATGTCAAAAGATATTGACGGTGCTGAAGTATCTGTTGTAAGGATACTCTTGTCGGCACTGTATTCAGGTATGTCCGCCTCACTGTCGGCATAAGCAGGTACAGCACATACGCCAAGCATCATTACTGCCGATACCATGCCAAGTATTCTCTTTAATCTCATTAAATATTATCCTCCCTTGATACCATTGTATGTAATCGCTTTCATAAGCGTTCACACAGTATCGAAAACGTTATTAATATTTTACACCTTTTTAACAAAACTGTCAAGAGCACTGTGCAGTATTTCAAACAATGTAACTATTTTGTAATACAAACTGAATGATTTCAACAAAAAGCCTGCTGCATTTTTATGAATAATCTTGTATCGACATTTCTTTTATAACAAAAAAAGACCGCCCTTTTCAGACGGTCTTCGTCATTCTATTGTTTCATCACTGGATTCCAAGGAACTGGAAATACTGCTTGTCCGGCATCGTTGTAACAGATGTGGATCTCAGATTATCAGTGTCTGACAGCCTGTACTGTACCTTGAGAACGCCGTCCTCTTCGACCCAGCCCACGTCAGGAACTGTGCCCCTTGTGCCCTTGTTTGAAATGGTCTTTTTGATACCTTTCTGCTTGAGGGTGAAAAATTTAAGCTCTATGTCCTGATTGTAAGGCACTACGCATATCTTAACAGCACCCTTGTCGCTGTCCTTTACATCATAGAGTATTATCTGATACTGACCGTCAGGCGAGATAGTGTTCGAGTCTGAGGTCACCTCAGTGAGCTTTTTGAAATTGTCCCTGTAAAGTGCGTAAACACTTGACGAAGTGTCAAGATCAGCACTGAGCACCGTTTCAACAGACGTTCCACCGAAAAGAATGTTCAGCACAAAGTATGCAACTATTCCCAGCACATACAAGAGCAGGTAGATAGTTCCCATTATTACCTTAACAGTTTCATTCGTGCCTGCCGTAAAGAACATTATGATAGCCACAATGAACGGCGGAACTATCAGTATCCAGTCGCCCATGTTGAAAAGTATCATACAGAACACCACAGGCAGCATTAACACACTGAGTATCTCCGTCACAAGTTCACGCCTTGAGAATATCATAAGTCCCAAAAATACTACATTGAGCACCACATATACCGTGAAAAACGACTTCTCTCTGCCTGCCGCAAATTCCAAGTCATACAGGAACGTTGCGTATGTCAGCAGAGTTATTACAGCAAAGTATGCGATATTGAAAACGGATACCGCTCTCTTTACCCATATGTTAGATAAAAAATCCTTCATTTTAAGTCCTCCCTAGACACTCTGTTCTTTTATTTTACACGAGATCGCACAAAAAATCAAGTGCTTTATATCTTTATTTTTTCTTAAAACATATATCAAACATATCAAAAGGCATTCGGCTTTGTCAAACGCTGTCAATTAAGTATTATCTCTTCACCGCCGCTTAGCCCCGAAAGTATCTCAACATTATCATTGTCCTCGATACCAAGCTCCACGTCCTGCTCCACCTTTACGCCGTCAACGAGCAGGTTCACATATGTCCTGTTGTCAAGATTTTTTACAGCCTTCTGGGGAACTATCACCGTGTCGAGCCTTGAATATACATCAAATACTACCTCTATGCCACCAAGGTCGAGCATATCGTTCTCCTCGTCAGGGGTGATAACATAAACGTAAGCTGAAAAGTCGCCGCTCTCGTTGTATATTATGTCCGTCACAGTGCCGCCCATGGTGTTCGCACCCTGAACGATATCCACCGCCGTGCCGAAATTCACGTTTGTCAGCGGATTGTCATACACCGCCACGCACAAAGCCTTCTGCGACTTATCGGAAGTATACCCAAGCACTTCACCCTTATTCACCGGAGTGAATGCTGTAAGCTCCTGCCCGTGCCTGTCAGCAATATCAAACTCGCCGTCACATGGAGCATACACCTTGTAGTCCTCCAGCGACGCCACAAGCCTGTCATACTTTAGCTGCTCTATCTGCAAGTCATACTGCGAAAGCTGTATCTCACTGTAGTCAGCACCGTTCGCCTGCAATGTTGCAACAGTCTGCTTAGCCTGGTCAAGACGTATCTCTTCCTCTTCTATCTGCTCGTCCACATCGTCAGAATAAAGTGTGCAAAGCAGGTCGCCCTTTTTCACATCACAAGGGGACTCCACCTCTATAGACTTTATCTGACCGCTCGCCTTGAACGTGACAGTTTCGCTGTAAGGATAGTCGTAAACGCCCTCCTGATGATATTCCTGCGAGATATCTCCTATCTCCGCCTTGACGGTCTTGTATGTTATATCCTTTGTTTCCAGTATAGGCACAGCTATCTCGTCCTTCTTCTCCGACTTGCCGCAGGAGCACAAAAGAAGAGAAAAACACATTGCCGCCGCTGATATCAAAGCGATAGATCTTGTACCTTTCATAAAACAGCCCTCTCGGTAACATAAAACTGCGGACACATTCCGCCGCAGTGCATTATACCACATTTTCTGTCATTTTTCAAGCTTATCCTCAACATATCGTGTATCTATTGTATATCTGCACAACACTGTCTGCAAATATTTATACAGGTTCACCACAGCAGCTCCCCGATAATAGAATTTGACGCAAGGAAACCCTCTGGGGTAAGCCTTAAATTATCCTTGTCCACAACGCAAAGCCCCTGTTTTTGAAAAAGCTCCGCCTTTTTCCGTATGTTCCTGCCAAGTTCACTTCCGCCAAGCTGTTCAGCTTTACGGATATCTATGCCCTCCGTGAGCCTTAGTCCAAGCATAACATACTCTTCCGCCTTGTCGGGATTCTCTTCAAGCACTGTCCTGCTTTGCAGCTTGTCAGCGATAAAAGCGTCTATATCCCCCTTGCAGAAGTACCTCACACCCTCAAAGTAAGAGTGTGCCGAAGGGCCGATGCCGATATATTCCTCACCGTGCCAGTATTTGAGATTGTGCCGTGACTTTCCGCCCTCTTTGGCGAAGTTGGATATCTCATACTGCAAAAAGCCCTTGCCCTCAAGCTGTTTTACCGCCTGCAAATACATATCGCACAGCATATCATCATCGGCCACCGACTTTCTCATTTCCTCGCAGTCAAAAGCCGTGCCTTTTTCTATTTTCAGCATATAAGCCGATATGTGGTCCACAGGCAGGGCTGTGAGCCTCTCTATGCTGTTTTGTAAACTCTCTAGGGTCTGACCCTTGACCCCCAGCATGACGTCACAGGAGACGTGCTGAAAGCCTTCACGAGCAGCCGCCTCCACGACCCCCTCAGCCTGAGCAAAATCATGAAGTCTGCCAAGGAAACCAAGTTCCCTGTCATCAGCCGACTGAACGCCGAAAGAAAGCCTTGTTACACCGGCTTTTCTCCACCCTGACATCTTGTCCCTGTCCGCAGAGCTAGGATTAGCCTCCAGCGTTATCTCAGGGTCACAAAGGTCAAAGCACTTCCCTGCCGTATCTATTATCCTGTCCACCTGTTCAGCCGACAGCACGGAGGGCGTACCTCCGCCGAAGTATATAGTGTCGCACTTTATACCTCTGCCCCTGAAAGCCTGAATATTACGGCACACAGCCTGGGTGTAGTCCTCATAAAGGTCAGGTCTGCACACAGAATAAAAGTCACAGTAAGGGCACTTTCTTTTGCAGAAAGGCACATGGATATAAATTCCTGTCATAGCATATCCTCGTCATCATCAAAAGCCTTGTCAATGTACTCTCCGGTTTTCTCACTGTTAAGGCGAAATCTTTCCAAAGCCTTTCGCACGCCGAAGATACCGCCCCACACGATAAACATACAAAGGCTTATGAGCACCGCATAAAGCACAAAATAAGCCTGCTGTTTTAAGCTCAACTGAAAATACACCGACCGCCTGCCCAGCATATCCGACACTCTGGGGTGTATAACGATATAGCATATCACGCCGAAGATACCGGCATAAGCGAGAGTGCATATCATGCCCACGAACGCCTCTCTGAATCTTATGACCGAGAATCTCGCCCCGGCATACACAGCCCAAGCGGCAATAAGCAGCAGCCCGATCGCCCCAGAGATATTAGCATAAACTTCATACATCACAGGCATTATCACCGCACCGCTCAGCCCAAAAGCAAGCGACAGTTTCATTGACTTCTGAATATCAGGCATAGCTGCTCCTTTCATTCTCGTTTGTTCTGTTTCAAGACGACAAGACAGACAAGACCATGTCTTTGTCTATGTCTTTCTCTATGTCTATATCTATCTCTATATCTTTATCTATATCTATGTCTTTATCTTTATCGGCTTTTTTAGCTTTTAAAAAAAACCATTAGGTTTCCGCAAAAACCAAAAGCTTTTAAAATAACCAAAAGCTTTTTGAGCGAAAGACATACAAGACATATTCTGTATCTATGTCTTTGTCTTTCTCTATATCTGTATCTTTATCAGCCCCCACAAGTTTTATTAAGTTTTCCAAAAAAACTTGCAGTAACTTCAAGTTTTTTAAGTTTTAGAAAATAACTTGAAGTTTTTTAGGTTTTGATAAATGACCGCAGAATGTATGTGTAGAGGCGAACACCGTTCGCCCGTCGAAGAAACAAATCCACGGTAATAACACTGTTCGATAACCGAATAAACTATCCCACCACACCTGTAGAGGACGACGCCCCCGGCGTCCCGCTTATGGGACATCACAGCGTATAAATAATCACACACTCTCTAACACCCCTACAGTGTTTCGGGTTAGTTTGTCGTGCCGCAAAATCGCTCCGCTCTTTGCTGAGTGATTTGCTCGGTTCAGCTATGCCAATTCCTCACTCCTCACCGAAACTCTCTACTCGTCCAGCTTGAGCACCGACATAAACGCCTCCTGCGGCACTGACACAGAGCCTAGCTGACGCATTCTCTTCTTGCCTTCTTTCTGCTTTTCAAGCAGTTTCTTCTTTCTAGTGATATCTCCGCCATAACACTTCGCAAGCACATCTTTTCTCATGGCTTTTATTGTCTCTCTTGCTATTATCTTGCCGCCGATAGCCGCCTGCACTGGTATCTCAAAAAGCTGTCTTGGTATATTATCCTTCAGCTTTTCCGTCAGCCTCCTGCCTCTTGAATATGCTTTGTCTTCATGGACGATAAATGAAAGTGCGTCCACTACCTCGCCGTTAAGCAATATATCAAGCTTTACAAGCTTTGACTTCGCATATCCCATCATCTCATAGTCAAATGACGCATAACCCTTTGTTCTTGATTTCAGTGCGTCAAAGAAGTCATAAACTATCTCATTGAGCGGCAGCTGATAATGCAGGTCAACTCTCGTTTCATCTATATATTTCATGTCTTTGTAAACGCCACGTCTGTCCTGACAAAGTTCCATTATATTTCCAACATATTCAGACGGCGTGTAAATATGTGCGTTCACTATCGGTTCTTCCGCCGATGCGATGTTCGCCACATCAGGATAATTTGTCGGGTTATCAATGAACACAGTTTCGCCGTTAGTAAGATTTACCTTGTAGATAACTGACGGCGCCGTTGTGATAAGGTCAAGATTATATTCTCTCTCCAAACGCTCCTGGATTATCTCCATGTGCAGAAGTCCCAAGAATCCACATCTGAAACCAAATCCCAACGCAATGGAAGTTTCAGGCTCAAAGGACAGTGATGCGTCATTGAGCATAAGCTTTTCCAAAGCGTCCCTCAGGTCAGGATATTTCGCACCGTCCGCAGGATAGATTCCGCAGTATACCATAGGGTTTACCTTTTTGTATCCCGGCAGTGCCTCCGCACAAGGCTTTGCAGCATTTGTCACCGTGTCGCCCACACGAGTGTCGCCGATATCCTTTATAGATGCCGCAATGTAGCCTACCTCGCCTGCATGAAGTTCGCCCACAGGCACAAGGTCAGTCGCACCCATATAGCCTATCTCCACCGTCTGGAATTCAGCTCCCGTAGCCATAAGCCTTATGGTATCTCCGGCCTTTATATGGCCCTCTTTCACACGGCAGTATATTATAACGCCCTTGTACTGGTCATAGTAGCTGTCAAAGATAAGAGCCTTCAGCGGAGCGTCCTCGTTGCCCTTAGGGCATGGGATATCCTTTACCACACGCTCAAGCACCTCTTTGACGTTCGTGCCCATTTTCGCAGATATCCTCGGAGCGTCCATAGCAGGTATGCCAATAACGTTCTCAACCTCCGCACAAGCCCTCTCAGGGTCAGCGGACGGCAGGTCTATTTTGTTTATAACAGGCACGACCTCAAGGTCATGTTCGATAGCAAGATAAGTGTTAGCCAGCGTCTGAGCCTCGATACCCTGAGATGCGTCAACGATAAGCAAAGCACCCTCGCAGGCTGCCAGTGAACGTGACACCTCATAGTTGAAGTCAACGTGACCCGGAGTGTCGATAAGATTGAAAACATAGTCCTGACCGTCGTCGGCATGATAATTAAGACGTACCGCACGAGCTTTGATAGTGATACCTCTTTCACGCTCGATGTCCATATTGTCAAGGAGCTGATCTTCCATATCTCTCAGCTTAACAGTATCCGTAAGCTCCAGTATCCTGTCGGCAAGGGTGGACTTGCCGTGGTCTATATGAGCGATAATGCAGAAATTGCGTATATTTTTTTCATTCATTTACGTTTTTTCCTCTCTCAGATAAGTATACTTTTCCATAATACTTTATTATAACACGCTTGCCCGACATTGTCAATTTCTCCGCAAAGAAAAAAGGCAGACACAAATCGTGCCTGCCCAAAAGCATATATTACTCTGCACTGATATATGCCGTTACAGCGTCATCAGAGTTAAGATCGTCAGAAGTTGTTCCCTCTGGATAAGAGCTGAATGTGAACTTGTAATCCTTGTAGCCCTTTACCATAAGGAAAAGGTTTACATACTTGTATGTATTTCCAACATAATATTCGTTCTTTTTCTGTGTAAGAAGCTCAGTAGTTCCGCCCATGCCGATATAAGTAGAAGCACCGTCAGCAGAAGGTATTCCTCCTCCGCCCTTGTTAGAAGCAGAATAGTTTACTTCAGGAGAGATTATGCCATAATCATTGCTAGGGAAATCCTCCGGAACATATACCTCATATTCCATAACGCAAAGCTCGCAGTCATCAGGTATTTTCAGCTCGCTCTCGTCTATCTTATAAAAATCACTGCCAACAGAGTTGTTAAGCTCGATAGCCTTGTTTACATAATCTGCGTCGTCAGTTTTGCTCACTACCTTTGTTATTCTTGTATAAACAGTGTGGTAGATCTTGTCTGTAGGACAGTATATGGTAGTCTTTATCCACTGACCGATAGATGCAAGATTTTCCTCGCTTGTTTCAGAAGGCTCGATAGCACTAGCCGCAATATCGTTGCTGTCAACGCTTGCAGGCTTGTTTTCGTCAGCAGTGCTCGTGTCAGCCACATCAGCCTGTGATGATTCCGTTACCGCAGGAGCAGTTGTTGTGGTAGTTGTCGTTGCTGTTGCATCTTCTGATGAGTCAGCAGCACTGCTTTCCGTCTGCACAGCCGCAGCAGAGCTTTCGTTATCACTGTCGGAAGACCCACTGTCAGAACAGCCTGCCATGCCAAAAGCCATTACCACTGCCAATAAAAGAGCAGATATTTTTTTCATAATGTTACCTCCATATTTCTTT
>UQAR01000079.1 GCA_900539095.1 uncultured Ruminococcus sp. | reverse complement strand
TACACCGTCTAATTCGTCGGCAGCGTCAGATGTGTATAAGAGACAGATAGATACCCATGCAGGTTCTGCAAAAGCATAAAAAGACACGCTTACAAAATGGCAAGCGTGTCTTTTTGTATACCTTGATAATTGTAGATATTCCTCTTTGTATAGCTTTCTCAACAAAAAAACGGACGGATAGCCTCCGCCCGTTTTTATATTACTGCCTGAGATAAACGCCGTTCTCTTCGATGTAGTCCTCCATGTCCTGCTTGTATTCAAGATCAAGAGAATCTTTAGGAAGTGCTTTCAGTGCTCTCTGACCAATGTCTTTTCTAAAATGCTCTCCCTCAAATTTTATCTTGGAAACAGCCTCGTAAGACTTGTCCAGTGCACCCTGAAGTGTGTAAGCATTGCAGGTAACACCAAGAACTCGTCCGCCGTTAGTGTAGAACTTGCCGTTCTCATACTTCGTGCCTGCGTGATAAATGAACGCACCGTCTACCTGACCCTTGTCGTCCATGCCGAACATCTCGATACCCTTCTTGTATTTAACAGGATATCCACCGCTCGCCATAACAACGCAAGTGCAGTAACCCGACTTCCAGCCGATCTTTACATCAGCCAGTCTGTGCTCGTAAATAGCCTCAAATATCTCGCAAAGGTCGCCCTCAAGCATAGGAAGAACTACCTGCGTTTCAGGGTCGCCGAAACGGCAGTTGTATTCAATTACCTTAGGACCGTTAGGCGTCAGCATGAGTCCGAAATATAAACAGCCCTCAAAAGTCCTGCCCTCAGCGTTCATTGCATTGATAGTAGGGAGGAATATCTTCTCCATACATTCCTTTGCAATGTCATCAGTGTAGTAAGGGTTAGGTGCAACAGTGCCCATTCCTCCGGTGTTAAGACCCTTGTCGCCGTCCAAAGCCCTCTTGTGATCCATTGAAGAGATCATAGGAACAACAGTCTTGCCGTCAGTGAATGAAAGCACAGATACCTCAGGACCTGTGAGATATTCCTCTACAACAATAGTCGAGCTGCTCTCGCCGAACTGCTTGTCGTCTATCATAGAGTGTATAGCCTCCACAGCCTCTTTCTCATTCTCTGCCAGAATAACGCCCTTGCCCAGTGCAAGTCCGTCAGCCTTTATAACAGCAGGGTATGTGTTCTGTTCTTTCACATACTTTATAGCGTCTTCGCTGTTTGTGAATACCTCGTATTTTGCAGTCGGTATGTTGTATTTTTTCATAAGATCCTTAGAAAAGACCTTAGAGCCTTCGATTATAGCCGCATTTTTCTTAGGACCGAATGTCTTGAATCCCTCAGCCTGCAAAGCGTCCACCATTCCAAGTACCAGCGGATCATCAGGTGCAACAGCGACCATGTCTACCTTCAGCTTTTTGGCAAGAGCCACAACGCCCTCAATGTCAGTCGCCGCAACGTCAAAACATTCCGCATAGCGTGAAATGCCGCCGTTACCAGGTGTGCAGTAAAGCTTGTCTACCTTCGGGGACTCAGCTAACTTCATTACGATAGCGTGTTCACGTCCGCCTCCGCCAACGACCAATATGTTCATTTTCAGACCTCCTCATTGGAATTTTCCCAATTATAACAATACCGCACACTAATTCTGTGCGGTATCGTCATTATTTACTCAGTATAAATTATTTAAGCTCAAAGCTGTCAAGAACTGTCTGGAATTCGCTTGAAAGCTTATCATAAGCAGCCTCGCTCGCACCGTAAGTGATAACAACAAGGTTGCCGCCATCAGAAGTGATTATCTGATTGAGCAGAACTTTCTCTGTGCCGATCTCGCCTGTTACGTCAACGATGTAAGCGTCCTTGCCTGCGAACTTGCCTTCCTTGTCGTTTGTTACAGTGTAGCCATCCATTGACTCGTATGTAGTCTTGATCTGATCTGCATAATCGCTTGCTGTAAGACCGTTGAGCAGATCGTTAGACATTGAGATAACGTTGATAGATGCAGATGCAAGATTAGCGTCGTCGCCAACATCAGTGTATGTGAACATTACGTCAACACCGGCAGACTCCTGCATAGCCCACTTCTTTGAATCGATCTTGAATGAGTAAAGAGCACTTGTGTAAACATCGTTCTCATATGTGCCTTTAGCCTCGTCGCCAGTGCTTGTTGCGTCGTCAGCAGTTGTAGTTGTGTCATCAGCCTCAGACTCAACAGGAGCAGCAGTTGTAGTTGTTGTTTCTGTGTCAGCCTCAGACTCAGCCATTGACTCTGACTTAGCAACTGTAGTTGTAGTAGTTGTTGTAGCCTCAGCCTTTGACTCGCTCTCAGAATCCTTTGACTCAGAGCAGCCTGTAACTGCGAATACCATTGACAGTGCCATGAGTGATGCAAGTAACTTTTTCATAATAAAATTTCTCCTTTTCTCTTCTTGCTTGTATTTAAAGATTAATGGTGGAACAATCTTATTCCCGTGAATGCCATAGCCATGTTGTACTTGTTGCAAGTCATGATAACATGGTCATCTCTGATAGATCCGCCCGGCTCAGCAATGTAAGCCACGCCGCTCTTGTGAGCACGCTCGATGTTGTCGCCGAATGGGAAGAAAGCGTCAGAACCAAGACAAACGCCAGTGTTCTTAGCAAGCCATTCCTTCTTTTCAGCCTCAGTGAGCACCTCTGGCTTTACCTTGAATGTGTTCTGCCATACGCCCTCAGCCAGTACATCATCATGCTCGTCAGAAATGTAAACGTCAATAGCGTTATCTCTGTCAGGACGTCTTATGTTGTCAACGAACTGAAGTCCCAGAACCTTTGGGTGCTGCCTGAGCCACCAAATGTCAGCCTTGTTTCCTGCCAGTCTTGTGCAGTGTATTCTTGACTGCTGACCTGCTCCGATACCGATAGCCTGACCGTCCTTTACATAGCAAACGCTGTTTGACTGTGTGTATTTAAGTGTGATAAGTGAGATAACAAGATCAGTTTTCTTGTCCTCAGGAATCTCCTTGTTGTCTGTCACAATGTTTGTGAGCATATCATTGTCTATCTTCAGATCGTTTCGGCCCTGCTCAAAAGTAACGCCGAAAACCTGCTTTCTCTCGATAGGTGCAGGAACATAGTTCTCATCTATCTTGATGATGTTGTATGTGCCCTTTCTCTTTGACTTGAGTATCTCAAGTGCCTCGTCAGTGTAGCCCGGTGCGATGATACCGTCAGAAACTTCTCTCTGTATCATCTTTGCAGTGCAAGCGTCACACTCGTCAGAAAGTGCGATAAAATCGCCGTATGATGACATTCTGTCAGCACCTCTTGCTCTTGCGTAAGCACTTGCAAGGGGAGTGAGCTCGCCCAGATCGTCAACAAAATATATCTTCTTTTCAATGTCGCTCAAAGGCTTGCCGATAGCAGCACCGGCAGGTGAAACGTGCTTGAAAGAAGTCGCAGCACACATACCAGTCGCCTTTTTAAGCTCTCTTACCAGCTGCCAGCCGTTGAATGCGTCAAGCAGATTGATGTAACCCGGCTTGCCGTTGAGCACCTCGATAGGAAGATCCTTGCCCTCCTCCATGAACACTCTTGACGGCTTTTGATTAGGGTTGCAGCCGTATTTTAAAAGCATTTCATTTGCCATAATTTTTACCTCCGTTTGTTTGAACTATTAACTCCGCAGATATTACTTGCTGTATTTGTTTACAACCTTAGAAACAGCCTTGCCGCTTGCGATATCGATGTATCTCACAAACAGCGACACCTTGTTGTCCTCGTTTAGAGCCTCCCAAAGCTTGCCCGTGAACTCTTCGATATCGTTTGGTATCTCCACCTTCTTAGGCTCGCCCTCAAAGCTCGGCAGCGGGTTTCCGTCACCCATGTAAGTGTGGATAAAATGACCCACACCGTCAAGAGGGTTGGTGTATGTGTAGGTAAATCTCTCGCAGCAGTCAGGATTTCCGTCAGCGGACTTGAGTATGCTCATAGCATAATTATATGTGCCGTTCTCAACGTGCATGATACCTGAAATACGAGGAGTGTAGTTTGGAGCGTCGTCCTCATACTCTCTCGTCCTCAGTGACTGCTCAAAAGTCTGCTGCTTGTCCATAAGCTCGTAGATAGTGTCAGTCTGATCGCCGTTTGTGACGATAGTCTTGTTTCCAAGCACACGAACAGGGGAGTATATAATAAGGTGTGGGTCTGAAAGCTTGCTAGGGTCAGCCGCCTCAGTCTTTATACCGTCCTCAGTTTCCGTGAAAACTCTGTTTCTTGAATTAACACTTCTGCCCATGATAAAATAAGCAGTCACAGCACTCTTTCCGTCAGCAGATTTGCCTATAACGATACCTCTGCCCGGATATGAGTTGCTTTTAAGCTCGTCATAAATATTAAGGGTATTCATATTTTTCTCCTCCATAATAAGCGTTTAGTCTTTAAGGTCAACGTAAGCCTTGCCGTCCTTAATGCTTATCCTGTCCTCGCAGAACAGTGAAACAGCCTTAGGCAGCAGTTTCCATTCAACGTTTTCCATTATCTTCTTCTGTAAACTCTCAGGCGTTTCGTCATTGGCTACGTCCACAGCACCCTGCAAAATTATCGCACCGGCGTCAGCCTCTTCGTTTACAAAATGTATAGTCGCACCCGAAACCTTAACGCCGTATTCCAAAGCCTTTTCATGAACTTTAAGCCCATAAAAACCCTCGCCGCAGAATGACGGTATCAGTGCAGGGTGAACGTTTATTATCCTGTAAGGATAAGCCTTTGTGACGCATTCGTCAAGAATGACCATAAATCCGGCCAGCACCACAAGGTCAGCACCCTGTCTGTTCAGCTCCGCCAGCATAGCCTCGCTGTAACTCTTGCTGTCAGCGTATTCCTTCCTAGGGATAACAACAGTGTCGATACCTGCATTTTTCGCCCTCTCAAGAGCGTAAGCACCCTCTTTCGAGGATATAACGCAGGTTATCTTTCCGTTTTTTATAATGCCGCTTTTTTCAGCGTCGATAAGTGCCTGTAAGTTTGTTCCGCCGCCCGAAACAAGAACGCAGATCTTCTTCATAGCCTCTTACCCTTAGCAGATGATAACGCCCATGTCAGAATCGACCAGCTCGCCCAGAACATAAGCCTCTTCGCCTGCCGCCTTGATAGCCTCTATCGCCTTGTCAGCGTCAGCCTTGTCAACAACAACAGTCATACCAACGCCCATGTTGAATGTGTTGAACATATCTCTCTCAGGAATGTTTCCTGTCTTTGCGATAACGTCGAAAATAGGAAGTACCTGAACGTCGCTCCTTGCTATCTTTACAGACAGTCCGTCAGGAAGTGAACGTGGTATGTTCTCATAGAATCCGCCGCCTGTGATGTGTGATATAGCCTTTACCTTAACAGAATCAAGCAGGCTCATAACAGCCTTTACATATATCTTAGTAGGTGTGAGCAGTGTCTCGCCCAGTGTCTTGCCAAGCTCGTCATAGTGAACGGAAAGTGTCTTTTCGTCAACGCTGAATACCTTTCTTACCAGTGAGAAACCGTTTGAGTGTACGCCGCTTGACTTTATAGCGATCATAACATCTCCGGCCTTCTGAGTGCTTGGGTCAAGTATCTTGTCCTTGTCAACAACACCTACAGAGAAACCAGCAAGGTCATATTCGTCTACAGGATAGAAACCAGGCATCTCAGCAGTCTCGCCTCCGATAAGTGCACAGCCTGACTGTACGCAGCCTTCAGCAACACCTGAAACTATCTGAGCTATCTTCTCAGGATAGTTCTTGCCGACTGCAATGTAATCAAGGAAAAACTGTGGCTTTGCACCGCAGCATATAATGTCGTTTACGCACATGGCAACGCAGTCGATACCAACTGTGTCATGCTTGTCCATAAGGAAAGCTATCTTGAGCTTTGTGCCAACGCCGTCTGTTCCTGAAACGAGAACAGGCTTTGTGATGCCTGTCATGTCCAGCTCGAACAGTCCGCCGAATCCGCCGATGCCGCTGAGAACGCCGCTTGTCATAGTCTTAGCAACGTGCTGTTTCATAAGCTCAACTGCCTTGTAGCCGGCTGTTACGTCAACGCCCGCCTCCTTGTAGCTGTTTGAAAAACTGTTTGTATTCATGATAAATATCCTTTCAATTACTTCTTTTCTGATATCTTCGATTCAAATTTGTCCTTAGGCATATCCTTAGGAACTTCGATAGGGTATTTCTCTGTAAAGCAGCCTACGCAGAAATCACACTTTGAATTTCCCGCAAGCTTTTTAACGCTCTCAACGCTGAGATATCCCAAGCTGTCCGCACCGATGTATTTGCATATCTCTTCATTTGACATCTTGCAGGCGATAAGATTTTCCTTGCTGTCAATGTCCGTTCCGAAATAGCATGGTGCAATGAATGCAGGGGAGGATATACGAACGTGAACTTCCGTTGCTCCTGCCTCTCTGAGCAGCTTGACGATACGTCCCGACGTCGTTCCTCTTACGATACTGTCGTCTATCATAACGACTCTCTTGCCCTTTACAGTGCTTGAAATAGCGTTGAGCTTTATCTTGACAGAGTTGGTTCTCTCTGTCTGGCTAGGCTGGATAAACGTCCTGCCGATGTATCTGTTCTTGATAAATCCGATACCGTATGGTATACCGCTTTCCTGAGAAAATCCCAGTGCAGCGTCAAGACCCGAGTCAGGCACGCCTATGACGATATCAGCGTCAACAGGGTGTTCTCTCCAAAGATATTTTCCTGCCCTGAGCCTTGCCATGTGAACGCTCGACCCCTCTATAACAGAGTCAGGTCTAGCGAAGTATACATATTCAAAAACGCATATAGTGCCCTTTTTGCCGCAGTGTGTCGTGATAGAGTTCACACCGTTCTTGTCGATAACTATTATCTCACCCGGTCTGAGATCTCTTATGTACTGAGCACCGATGCTGTCAAAAGCACAGGTCTCCGACGCTACCACATAACCATCGTCTATCTTTCCAAGACACAGCGGTCTGAAACCATCAGGATCTCTCGCCGCAATAAGCTTTGTCGGCGACATAACGAGCAGAGAATACGCTCCCTTTATCCTGTACATAGCCTTCTCAAGAGCCGCCTGTATAGAAGGCTCTCTCAAACGTTCTTCAGTTATGGTATAGGATATGACCTCCGTGTCATTTGTGCTGTGGAAGATCATTCCCTTGTTTTCATATTGCTCTCTCAGCTCTCTCGCATTCGTGAGATTGCCGTTGTGAGCGATAGCCATAGGACCTTTTATGTGACGCACTACCAGCGGCTGAGCGTTTGAGGCGTTGCAGTTGCCCGTTGTGGAATATCTTACATGACCGATAGCAATGTTGCCCTCTCCCAGTCTGCCAAGAGTTTCTTTGTCAAAGACCTGATTGACCAGTCCTACATCTTTGTGATAGCTGAATACGCCGTCGTCGTTCACAACGATGCCGCAGCTTTCCTGACCTCTGTGCTGTAAAGCGTAAAGAGATACATAAGTCTGAGCCGCAACATCACTTGTCTTGTTTGTATAAATGCCGAAAACGCCGCATTCTTCATGGATACCTGTTACCAATTAAATCATTCCCTTCCGTTCCAGCAGTAGGTGCAAAGCTCGCAGCTTGGCAGTCCCACAGCCTTTACAGTGCCTTCAAGCGACTGGAATTCAACAGATGTAAGTTTAAGTCTCCTGCATATCTCGTCCCTGAGGAGCTTGCCACGCTCAGTGCTTGAATCGCTGTATTCTTCAATGTATTTAACTCCCTCGATACCCTCGTTCTCATCAATGATCTGTCTTGCGATAAGTTCAAGTTCCGAGGTGCTGCGTGAAAAGTTAAGATACTTGCAGCCATACATGATAGGAGGACAGGCTGATCTCATGTGGACTTCCTTTGCACCGTTCTCGTAAAGAAACTCAACAGTCTCTCTCATCTGAGTGCCTCTTACGATACTGTCGTCAACGAACAGTAACTTCTTGCCCTCGATAAGTTCGTGAACAGGTATAAGTTTCATCTTCGCCACTCTGTTTCTCATTGACTGGCTTGTCGGCATAAAACTTCTAGGCCATGTCGGAGTGTACTTGATGAACGGTCTTGCAAAAGGTATGCCGCTCTTGTTTGCATATCCGATAGCGTGAGGAACGCCCGAATCAGGTATTCCGCAGACAAAATCAACGTCAGGCAGCCTGCCGTTTTTCATGTCGTTTTCCGCCATTATCTCGCCGTTGCGTGTTCGCATAAGTTCCACGTTCACGCCCTCATAGCAGGCAGTTGGGTAGCCGTAATACGTCCACAGGAAGGTGCAGATCTTTTTCTTGTCCGTTCCCTCGCTGAGAATGTTGTAGCCGTCCTTAGTTATCTCAGTTATCTCTCCCGCCTTTAGTTCGTGACAGGTCTTGTAACCAAGCTTTTGATATGCAAATGATTCAAAGGAAAAGCAGTAGCCGTCAGAACGCTTACCTATTATAATAGGCAGCCTTCCGTCCTTATCTCTGGCAGCGATTATCGACTTGTCAGTCATGATGACCAGTGACATCGTGCCCTCTATCTTGCTTTGTGCGTATCTTATGCCGTCAACAAAGTTGTCCTTCTGTGCAATAAGAGCACCAATAAGACCAGCCGAATTGATAGAACCGCTGCTCATTGTCTCAAAATTAGCACAACCCTTTTCAAGCAGTTCATCAGCCAGCTTAACGGCATTTTGTATAACTCCGATAGAGCACACTGCGTAAAGACCTAACTTCGAGCGTACCATTATCGGCTGAGGATCTGTGTCGCTTATGCAGCCGATACAGATGTTTCCTCTCATTTTATCAACGTCTTTTTCAAATTTAGTACGAAATGGTGAGTTTTCAATGCTGTGTATATTTCTCTGAAAGCCAAGTTCAGGGGAGAATGAAGTCATTCCGCCCCGCCTTGTGCCTAAGTGTGAATGATAGTCGGTCCCGAAGAAAACGTCCTGAATACAGTCATTAGCTGAAACAGCTCCGAAAAAACCGCCCATAGATATTATTCTCCCATTACTCTCTTTATCATCTCATGGTAAGCCTCTTCAACGCCGCCCATGTCTCTTCTGAATCTGTCCTTGTCAAGTTTTTCTTGTGTCTTTGAATCCCAGAAACGGCAAGTATCAGGTGATATCTCGTCAGCAAGCAGTATCTTGCCATGGAATCTGCCGAACTCTATCTTGAAGTCGATAAGGTCAATACCGATGTTCTTGAAGAAACCGAGCATGAACTCATTTACCTTGAAAGCATACTTTGTGATGTCAGCGATCTCTTCCTCAGTAGCAAGACCAAGACCGAGAGCATAATACTTGTTGATGAATGGGTCGCCAAGCTCGTCGCACTTGTAGCTGAACTCAAGTGTAGGAGTCTTGAGCGGAGTGCCTTCCTCGATACCGAGTTTCTTAGAAAAGCTGCCTGCTGCAACGTTTCTTACGATAACTTCCAGAGGAACTATCTCAACTTTCTTAACGATAGTCTCTCTGTCAGAGATCTCCTTAACAAGGTGAGTAGGGATACCCTCTTTTTCAAGGAGCTTGAACATATAGTTTGTCATCTTGTTGTTGATAGCACCCTTGCCAACGATAGTGCCCTTCTTTTCGCCGTTGAAAGCAGTAGCGTCGTCCTTGTAGTCAACGATAACAAGATCAGGATCGTTAGTAGCGAATACTTTCTTAGCCTTGCCCTCATAGAGCTGTTCTGTCTTTACGATGTTTTCCATAGATTTATTCCTCCATAAAATTATTTACATTATTTATATGA
>UQAR01000078.1 GCA_900539095.1 uncultured Ruminococcus sp. | reverse complement strand
GGGCTCGGAGATGTGTATAAGAGACAGTTATAATATAATCTTATCACAAAGTCTGTTGTAATTACAACAAAAACATAAAAATAATTTGTAAAAGGCAGGAAAGATAAATGGAAGAAAGATATATCGAGGTGCTCAGGGGCACGCCGCTTTTTAAGGGAATGGAAAAGGAAGAGGCAGAAAAGTTTCTCTGCTCTACAGGGGGCATAAAAAAGTTCAGCAAGGACAGCTATATTTTTCACGCCGGCGACAAGACGGCTGTTTTCGGGATACTTCTCGAGGGGAACGCTCTCATTGAACGTGACGAGCTATGGGGAACGAGGAGCATAATCGCTCCGCTGGAAAAAGGTCAGCTTTTCGGCGAGGTATACGCTTGCACCGGTGAGCCGCTGGCGGTGAGCGTTTGCACAAAGTCGCCGTGCTGTGCACTTTTTCTTTCACCTGACCTTATTATAAAGGACAGCCCTGCTTTGACGGCAAGACTTCTCAGGATAACTGCTATGAAAAATCTCAGGCTCAATGAAAAGATACAGGTCATTACGCCGAGGACTATTCGTGAACGTGTAATGGCTTATCTTTCGGCACAGGTGAAAAAGAGCGGCTGCCGCAAGGTAACAACGGAATTTGACCGTCAGCAGCTTGCGGATTATCTCTGCGTTGACCGCAGTGCTCTTTCGGCAGAGCTTGGTAAAATGCGGCGTGAGGGTATGATGGAGATAAACGGCAGGAACTTTATACTGCCTGAGGACTGCTCCTGCGGACTGTGATTTGTTAATTTTTATGCAAATAATAAGTCATTTAACCATATTCATTTTTTTGCTCTTTTTGAAGAAAAATTGCATATTTTATATTGACACAATACGCTTTGTGCTGTATAATATATATAGTGTCGCCGTGGCAGTTCATAATTACTTAAACGTTTGTTGTGGAAATGTATTTATTTACAGACGGTCACGGCCTTTGGAAATTGATTGAAAGGATTGATTGCTTTGGCAAAGAAAAATGAAAGCATAAGCGACAAGATCGTTCGTTTGTATAAGGAGGGCTACTCTATTCCTGAGATCGCAAAGGAAATGGAGATGCCTAAGGACAATGTTCCGAGAATACTGGAGAAACACTTCCCTGACTACGCAAGCTTTGAACAGCCTGTAAGAGAAAATCGTGAAGAGGGCGGAAAGCAGAAAAAGAGCGTACTGAATATGTCAGTGAGCGAGCTTTTCGGCAAGAAAAACAAAAAGCAGGAGAATGCCGATCCTGCAAAGGTGACTGTAAATCTTGCTATGGACGATGACGGATTTGTAGATCACAGTGTAGCTGCTATTGCGTCGATGCTCCAGAAAGGCAGGAGCGTAAACGATATCGCAGGATTTTTCAACAAAGATCCTGAGGACATCAAGGCAGTTCAGGGCTGCATGGACGAACACTTCAAGAGAATGAATACATACAAAGGTCCTAAGGTAGAGTCTAAGCCTGAGCCAAAGGAAGAGCCTGCTCAGAACATAGCTGATCCGCTGGCGGCAAGTCTTGCAAGTGGCATCGCAAAGAGAAACAGCAATATGTATGCCACGGGCGTTGATGGGCCTGCAAAGACAGGGCCTGTTTCTGCACCTGTTCAGCCTGAGGATACGACAGTTCATCTTGTAACTCCTGAGGCACTCAAGGAGGCTGAGGAAAAGGCTAAGGCAGAAGAGAACGCAAAGGCTGAGGCTGCTGCGGCTGAGGAAGTTCCGACAATGGACGAAGTCGAGATGCCTTCTATCGAGCCTATAAGCCTTGACGATACCATGGTGGTATCCCCTGCACCTGAATCTACTATGCCGTCTATTGAAGATGAGATAGCTGAAAAGAAGGCTGAACAAGCCGATAATACAAATAATAATAATGAGGAGGACGACAACATGGGTATGAGTCCAATGGAAAAGATGAGAATGTTCGCACAGGAGCAGATCGAGCTGAACAACAAGAAGATCGATGAGCTTAAGGCAAGCATTGCTGAGACTGAGGCTAAATCACTGGAGCTTGGCAAGCAGGCCAGCGACATTTACGAGGAGATCGTTAAACTTCAGGACAAGGCTAAGGCACTCAACGCTGAAAAGGAGCAGCTTGACATTCAGATCAGTCAGGTAAACGCTGAGGTCGAGGGCATAAGAAAAGAAAACAACGAATTCAAGAGCTATATGTAATAGGTCTTACAATGGTCATACAGGGCAGGAAATTTCGGTTTCCTGCCTTTTTTATTTTTGGGAAATGGGGATAGGTGTTACGGAAGATAGGCGTAAATGAAAGCGGACGACCTAAGGTCGCCCCTACGGGTGTGGGACTTATCATTATGTATAAAGCAAGCTTTTTATGCAAAGCAGAGGGAGTGATTTTGTTCCTTCGACGGGCTGTTCGCCCATACGGTTGTGATAGGGACATTATTTTTGATTAAAGTCAAACTTTTTTGTCTGAAAGTATTGAAAAAGGGTGGCAAATATGGTACAATGCTTTTATATCACAAAACTCTAAAGGGGCATTTTTATGAGCAACATACTTATTCTGGCATTCTTGTTCTTTGCAGGGTGTCTTATAGGCTGGGGGATAGAGGTCATTTTCAGGCGGTTCGAGCCTAGCAACAAGGCGAGGAAGTGGATAAATCCGGGGTTTCTTATAGGACCTTATCTGCCGTTATATGGGTTCGGGCTTTGCACCCTTTATCTTTTGGCGGGACTTGAGAAGTTTATCCACATCGACAACACGGCTTTGCAGAAATTTATCCTTTTTCTGCTTATGGCGGTGGCGATGACTGTTATTGAGCTTATTGCAGGCGAGATATTCATTGTGAGAATGCACGTCAAGCTATGGGACTACAGTGGGAACAAGTTCAACTACAAGGGCATAATATGTCCGCTGTATTCATTTATATGGGCGGCTCTCGGTGCGGTGTATTTTTTCTTTATCCACCCTTACATTCTTGACGCTCTCAACTGGCTTGCCAACAATCTTGCGTTTTCATTCTTTATCGGATTTTTCTACGGTGTTTTCGCTATCGACCTTTTCTATTCTCTAAAGATAGCGGAGAAGATAAAGACTTTTGCGGAAGAGAACGATATGGTCATCAGATACGAAGAGTTCAAGAGGCACATCAGGGAAAGCTCAGAGGAGAGAAAGGAAAAATACAGATTCATGCTCTCAATGGGTTCAGGTTCACGACTCAGCGAGCATTTGAAAAAGTATCGTGACAAGCAGCGTGAGGAACAGCGTGGTCACAGGCTAAATGACTTTATATCAAAAATAAAGAAGTCGGATACATGAAAATTAACAAAATAACCATTGACAAAACATCAGCATGGTGATATACTGATTTCATATGTAAAAAACGTTGACGAAGACAGTAGGCTTTATGCGAAAATCTCAGCGAGCCGCCGACAGTGCGAGGGCGGTATGACTGGCACAGGGCTGAATATCACTTCCGAGTTGCAGGCTGAAAATCAGATAACAGTATGATAAGTAGGTCTCGCCGCTTTTCCTGCGTTAAAGGGAACGCATATGTCAGTATGCTGAAAAGGTGGTTTGCGAATGGCTTTACGGCTTTCGTCCTGTTTCAGGGCGAAAGCCTTTTTTATTGCATTTTATCTTTATGCGTAACTGATCGTTTACTACAAAATCAGAAAGGATTGATCTTCGTGTACAAAAAGGTTGACACCAATCTGAACTTCGTTCAGAGAGAAAAAGAAGTGGAAAAATTCTGGGACGATAACAATATCTTTGAAAAAAGTATTGACAGCCGTAAAAAGGGCGAGTCCTATGTTTTCTATGACGGCCCTCCGACTGCTAACGGAAAGCCGCACATTGGTCACGTTCTGACCCGTGCTATCAAGGATATGATACCAAGATACCGTGCTATGAAGGGCTATCAGGTTCCTCGTAAGGCCGGTTGGGACACTCACGGTCTGCCGGTTGAGCTTGAGGTAGAAAAGATGCTTGGTCTTGACGGCAAGGAGCAGATCGAGGAATACGGTCTTGAGCCGTTCATCAAGAAGTGTAAAGAATCTGTATGGAAATACAAGGGTATGTGGGAGGACTTCTCCGGCACTGTTGGTTTTTGGGCTGACATGGAGAACCCTTATGTTACCTATGACAACAACTTTATCGAGTCTGAATGGTGGGCTTTGAAACAGATCTATGACAAGGGTCTGCTTTACAAGGGATTCAAGATAGTTCCTTACTGCCCACGCTGCGGCACTCCTCTTTCTTCTCACGAAGTTGCTCAGGGATACAAGACTGTCAAAGAGCGTTCGGCTATCGTTCGTTTCAAGCTTGTGGGCAAGGACGAATACTTCCTTGCTTGGACAACAACTCCTTGGACACTTCCTTCAAACGTTGCACTTTGCGTAAACCCTGATGAGGTATACTGCAAGGTAGAGGCTGCTGACGGTTACACTTACATTCTTGCTGAGGCACTTCTTGACACCGTTCTCGGCAAGCTTGCAACTGAGGACAAGCCTGCATACAAGGTCCTTGAAACTTACAAGGGCAGCGAACTTGAGCACATCGAATACGAGCCGCTTTATGAGTGTGCTGCGGAAAGTGCTAAAAAGCAGAATAAGAAGGCTCATTTTGTTACCTGCGACAACTATGTAACTATGTCAGACGGTACCGGTATCGTTCATATCGCACCTGCTTTCGGTGAGGACGACTCCCGTATCGGCAAAAATTATGACCTGCCTTTCGTTCAGTTCGTTGACGGCAAGGGCGACATGACTGAGGAAACTCCGTTTGCTGGAATGTTCGTTAAGGACGCTGACCCTGAGGTACTCAAAGACCTTGACAAGTCAGGCAAGCTTTTTGCTGCTCCTAAGTTTGAACATGATTATCCACACTGCTGGAGATGCGGTTCACCGCTCATCTACTATGCAAGAGATACATGGTTCATCAAGATGACTGACGTTAAGGACAGACTTATCGCTAATAATGACACCATTAACTGGATACCTGAGAGCATTGGTAAGGGACGTTTCGGCGACTGGCTGAAAAACGTTCAGGACTGGGGCATTTCAAGAAACAGATACTGGGGCACACCGCTGAACATTTGGGAATGTGAATGCGGTCACAGACATTCTATCGGTTCTATCGAAGAGCTGAAGTCAATGTCAGACAACTGCCCTGACGATATCGAGCTGCACAGACCATACATCGACGCTGTAACTATCAAGTGCCCTGAGTGTGGAAAGCAGATGCACCGTGTATCAGAGGTAATAGACTGCTGGTTCGATTCAGGTTCTATGCCTTTCGCTCAGCATCATTATCCATTTGAGAACAAGGAACTTTTCGAGTCACAGTTCCCTGCTGACTTCATTTCTGAGGCTGTTGACCAGACAAGAGGCTGGTTCTATTCACTGCTTGCTATCTCGACTCTTATTTTTGACAAAGCTCCATACAAGAACGTTATCGTACTTGGTCTTGTTCAGGATGAGAACGGTCAGAAGATGTCAAAGTCAAAGGGCAACGCCGTTGACCCATTTGAGGCACTGGCTAAATACGGTGCAGACGCTATCAGGTGGTATTTCTACACCAACTCTGCTCCATGGCTGCCTAACAAGTTCCATGACAAGGGCGTAACAGAGGGTCAGAGAAAGTTCATGGGCACACTTTGGAACACCTATGCGTTCTATGTGCTTTATGCTGAGATAGACCAGTTCGACCCTACAAAGCACAAGATAGAATATGACAAGCTTTCCGTTATGGACAAGTGGCTGCTTTCAAAGATGAACTCTATGATAAAGGCTGCTGACGATAACCTTAACAACTACAGGATACCTGAGGCTGCAAAGGCTATGCAGGAGTTTGTTGACGATCTTTCTAATTGGTATGTAAGAAGAGGCAGAGAGAGATACTGGGCACAGGGTATGTCACAGGACAAGATAAACGCTTACATGACTCTTTACACTGCTATCGTTACGCTCTGCAAGTGTGCAGCACCTATGGTACCGTTCATCACTGAGGAGATCTATCAGAATCTTGTGAGAAGTGTTGACAAGGACGCTCCTGAGAGTATCCACCTTTGCGATTATCCTGTTTGCGACGAGAACATGATAGACGCTAAGCTTGAGTCTGACATGGAAGAGGTTCTGGAGATAGTTGTTCTGGGACGTTCTGCAAGAAACGGTGCGAGCCTTAAAAACCGTCAGCCTTTGAGCGTGATGTACGTTGCAGCAGACCACCCACTTGACAGCTACTATATCGACATCATCAGGGACGAGCTTAACCTCAAGGACGTTCAGTTCTCAAATGATGTATCTGCATATATCGACTACAAATTCAAGCCACAGCTCAAGACCCTTGGTCCAAAGTACGGCAAGCAGCTTGGTGAGATAAGAACTCAGCTTTCACAGCTTGACGGTCACAAGGCAATGGGCGAGCTGAACGAAACAGGCAGTCTGAAACTCACACTTTCAAGCGGCGAGATATCACTTGACAAGGAAGATGTTCTTATTGAGTCTGAGCAGAAGGAAGGATTCTACACCCTTTCTGAAAACGGTGTTACTGTTGCTATCAGCACGGTTCTCACTCCTGAACTTATCGAAGAGGGCTTTGTAAGAGAAGTTATCAGCAAGGTCCAGACAATGAGAAAGGATTCAGGCTTTGAGGTAATGGATCACATCACTGTTTCTGTAAGCGGCAGCGAAAAGGTAACAGCTGTTGTTGACAAGAACAGGGCGGCTATTTCTCATGACGTTCTTGCAGACGATATCGTTCTTGGCGAAACAGTCGGCAACGAAAAGGATTGGGACATCAACGGCGAAAAGGTTTCTATCGGCGTAAAGAAGAACTAATTCTGAGATATAAAAAATCAAGCAGGACAGCTTTCGGGCTGTTCTGCTTTTTTGTTTTGGGATATAAGCCATACAAGCGGAGCGATGCAAATGTACTATATAGCACAAAGTACAGCATAAAATGCCCGTCACGGCGAGTGACCCAAGGTCGCCCCTACATAAAAAGGACGAGGTCTTGCACCTCGTCCTTGATCTTTTATATTACTTTCTTGCCTCAAGAGCGGAGATAGATTCCATTATCTTTGACATCTTCTCCTCTGCTTTTGCAAGCTTTGCCTTTTCAGCCTCGATAAGCTGTGCAGGGGCTTTTGCAAGGAATCCCTGATTGCTGAGCTTTTTGCTGAGGAAGTCTATATCCTTCTGTGCGTTCTTTCTGTCCTTATCAAGACGTGCAAGCTCCTTGTCAACATCTATGATATCGGCAAGCGGAATGAAGAATCTTGCACTGTCTGTAACCGCAGCTGCACAATCCTTTTCCTCGCACTTATCTGTGATAATGACCTCAGACGCAGACGCAAGTCTTTCAAAGAACATTACGCCCTGTGAGAACACCTCAGGCTGAGCAGTTTCGATATAAAGCTTTGCCTTTACAGACGGCGGAACGTTCATTTCGCCACGGCAGTTTCTTATGCTCTTTATGCCTGCGATTATCTTCTCGAATGTTGCCTCTTCGTCGGCGAACTCAAGCTTTTCGTCATATACAGGATAATCCTGAACCATGATAGCTGTGCCGTCATTTACAAGAGCCTGCCATATCTCCTCGGTGATATAAGGCATGAATGGGTGGAGCATTTTAAGCATACCCTTCATTACCCACACGAGAACTGCCTGTGCGGTAGCCTCTGTTTCACCGCCTGCGGCTATTCTTGGCTTTGTAAGCTCGATATACCAGTCGCAATAGATATCCCAGATAAAGTCATAAAGCTTTGAAACTGCTACACCAAGCTCGAACTTATCAAGATTATCGTTTACTTCCTTTGCAAGTGTATTGAACTTTGATATTACCCACTTATCCTCAACGTTGAGGTTCTCAGGGAGCTTATCAGCCTTGAAATCGTCAGGCAAGTTCATCATGATGAATCTTGCGGCGTTCCATATCTTATTTGCAAAGTTTCTTGAGGACTTTACCTTATCCTCGATAAATCTCATATCGTTTCCAGGTGCGTTGCCTGTTGCGAGCATAAATCTCAGGGCGTCTGCACCATACTGGTCGATGATAACAAGTGGGTCGATACCGTTGCCGAGAGATTTGGACATTTTTCTGCCCTGTGAATCTCTAACAAGGCCGTGGATAAGAACAGTATCGAAAGGTTTCTGTTTCATGTTCTCCATGCCTGCAACTATCATTCTCGATACCCAGAAAGGAATGATATCATAGCCTGTTACCAAAGTATTGGTTGGATAGAAATACTCAAGCTCCTCTGTCTTATCAGGCCAGCCGAGAGTTGAGAACGGCCAAAGTGCTGATGAGAACCATGTATCAAGTGTGTCAGGATCCTGACGCATTTCCTTGCCGCACTTAGGACAGCAAGCGTGGTCTTCCTTTGTTACGACGGTTTCGCCGCAATCGTCGCAATAGAAAGCCGGTATCTGATGACCCCACCAAAGCTGACGGGAGATACACCAATCTCTGATATCGTTCATCCAGTTAAGGTAATTCTTTTCAAATCTTTCAGGAACGAACTTGATAGAGCCGTCCTCAACAGCCTTTATTGCAGGCTTTGCAAGCTCGTCCATTTTAACGAACCACTGGAGGGATACTCTTGGCTCGACAGTTGTTCCGCAGCGGTAGCAAGTACCTACATTATGCTCATGGTCTTCAACATAAGCAAGGAAACCGCCCTTTTCAAGGTCTTCAACTATCTTCTTTCTTGCCTCGTATCTATCCATGCCTGCATACTCAGGATAATCGTCAACTATCTTTGCATCCTCAGTAAGAACGTTGATAACAGGCAAGTTATGTCTTTTACCGACTTCAAAGTCATTAGGGTCATGGGCAGGAGTTATCTTTACAACGCCTGTACCAAACTCCATATCAACATAGCTGTCGGCAACGACAGGTATCTCTCTGCCAACAAGCGGCAAAGTGAGTGTCTTGCCCACGATATCCTTATATCTTTCGTCCTTTGGATTTACTGCAACGGCAGTATCGCCGAGAAGTGTTTCAGGACGTGTTGTTGCAAGCTCTACATATCCGCTGCCGTCTGTGAGAGGATATTTCAGATGCCAGAAGTGACCGGCCTGATCTTCATACTCAACCTCGGCATTTGAGATAGATGTACGGCAATGTGGGCACCAGTTTATTATTCTTTCGCCTCTATAGATAAGTCCCTTATTATAGTAGTTTATGAAAACTTCCTTTACAGCCTTTGAACAGCCCTCATCCATTGTGAAACGCTCTCTGTCCCAATCGCAGGAAGAGCCGAGCTTTTTAAGCTGCTCAACTATTCTGCCGCCGTATTTCTTTTTCCAATCCCATGCTCTTTCAAGGAAACCGTCCCTGCCAATATCATCCTTTGTCAGGCCCTCTTTACGCATAGCCTCAACGATCTTCGCCTCGGTAGCTATCGAGGCATGGTCTGTTCCCGGTATCCACTCTGCGGCATATCCGCTCATTCTCTTCCAACGGATAAGGATATCCTGCAAGGTTTCATCAAGGGCATGACCCATATGGAGCTGACCTGTGATGTTCGGAGGTGGGATAACTATACAATATGGTTCTTTCTTTGAATCAGGCTCGGCATGGAAAAATCCGCCGTCAAGCCAGTATTTGTAGACCTTATCTTCTACCTTATTAGGTTCATAAAGCTTTGAAAGCTCTTTTTTCATTATAAAACAATTCCTTTCGCAAATATTTTTCTATCGCAGTATAAAAACCTGTCTCTTATACACATCTGACGCTGCCGACGAATAGACGGTGTAGATCTCGG
>UQAR01000077.1 GCA_900539095.1 uncultured Ruminococcus sp. | reverse complement strand
GATTGATACTTTCAAGCTGTTTTTCACTGAGGTCGCCTGCCACTGTGAAATCTTCAAGCCACATATCTCCGTCAACGCTCCACCTGATGCAATAATCCTCAAGGTTGGATATTTCAATGTTGAGCATTGCACACAGCGGTGATTTTATATATTTTAAAATATTGTCAGTGGAATACTTTTTAGAAAGCAAACACTTAAACAGCGAGTTTATGTATCTTACCAATGATGACGCTGAAACGCTGTCGCTGTGGTCGGAAAAGTATGGTATCTCATATCGGTCAAAAGTGCCCTCAAACACAGACGCACAGTCTTTCAAGCTCCGTGCCAGCACAGCTATATCGCTGAATTTGTATCCATGCTCACGAACAAGCTCCCAAATTTTTGAGCTTACAAATTCACTTTCTTCATAAATATCCGTTGCTGATATAACTGATACATTTTCGCAGATGCCGTCAAAAGGCTTTTTGCAGGTGTTATAAAGTTCCTTGCTCACATATCTGAGTTCAGCCGATCTGAATGTATTTTTGCTGCAATTTATCACATCTACTTTGTAATTATGTGCGGCGGCAAGATCAGTTATCTGCTGCAAAGTTTTCAGCGTATCGGCAAATGGGTGATTTGCATACTTTTTCACACTCTCATTGTCGATACAAAGTGAAACTGTCATGTTTTTGCACTGTTCTATGCAGGCGTCAAGCATTTTAAGTTCATCATATGAAAAATCGTTGAAAGAGTCAACAAATACAGTCATTCCACGGAAATATCTATGATCCTTGACCTGTCTGACACTTCTTGCTATGGCTGAGAGAGTATCCTGCATACCTGCCTTGTCAAGCTCGTCCATGTAAAAAGCATAAAGCCTTGAAATGTCAAAAAGTTTCATTGACAGTGAACCGCCCTGCTTTTCTGCGGCAAGAGCAAGATCCTGCGGAGTTATTCCACTTTCACGAAACTGGCTCACCAGTTCATTTAGCTGTGCGATAAAGCTGCCCTTTTCAAGGCTCTTCTTGTAAAAGCGTACATCTTTTGTCTGTTTCAGACGTTTTACGGCTTTGTACATAAGTATAGTACGGACATTATCGTCAGCATTTTCCTTAGACATACCGCCGTAAAGCTTTTCTGTAAATTCGGCAATACGGTTAAAACCTGCGGTCTGTATCCTGTTAAAGTCCGCAGCACCAAGCTGTTCATAAAGCTTTTTATCATATTCAAAAGAAAACTGGTCAGGTATTATCACCATGACCTGCTCGCCGTTTTTTACGGCAGATTTGATATTGCTTATAAAGATCTCGTCACGTCCGCTGTGAGAACCGCCGCTTATTACTGTTACCATTGAATGAGCCTCCGTTGTTTATCATACATATATAATAACACGGCAAGAAATAAAAGTCAATGAAAATCTTTTTGTAAGAGTACAAATAATGGTACAGTTAATCAAACCAGCTTTTGATTAGTTCGGCTATCTTGAATGTAAATTTGATATTTTCTTTGCTGCCGTCTATAACGGTGACGCCGCTGTGCTCGCTGCTATCTTCATCAGCAAGAACATTGCTTACAACAAACGCTGCACCAACGTTTGACGAAGAAAAAGCGGCTGCGTCAATGCCTGCGGTGCTTACCGTGATTATAAAAGAGATGATAACTGCTGTTACAAATTTTTTCATTATAAAAGACCTCCCATAAATATCTGTTGTTCAGATTATGGGAGGTCTTGCTCATTTTATTCAGTTGCCGAAAAATTTTCTTGCGATATCTACCGATTCTTTTGCGTCCTTTGCATAATAGTCAGCTCCTATCTGCTCGGCGTAGTCAGGGGTAACTACCGCTCCGCCTACTATTATCTTACAGTCAACATTGTTCTCTCGCAGGAGCTTAACTGTATTTTCCATGCTCACAAGAGTCGTTGTCATAAGTGCTGAAAGACCGATAAGGTGCACGTCATTTTCAATGGCACAGTCAACTACAGTCTGATAGTCAACGTCCTTGCCCAAGTCGATAACGTCATAGCCGTAGTTTTCAAGAAGTACCTTTACAATGTTCTTTCCGATATCGTGAATATCGCCCTTTACAGTGGCAAGGATTATCTTGCCCTTTGAAACGCTCTTTTTGCCTGTTGACAGAATGTAATTCTTTATTACTTCAAAGCAAGTCTGTGCAGTGCCGGCTGTCTGTATAAGCTGTGGCAGGAAAAGTTTGCCCTTTTCAAATTCAGCACCAGCCTTGTCCAGTGCCGGGATAAGCATATCATTGACGATATTCATGGCCTCTGTTTCCTGCAAAAGCTTTGCTGTAAGATCAGCCGCCTCTTTTTTCAGACCATTTTCAATGGCATACGGCAGATCTATCTCAGTTTTTGCACCCGCAGCAACAGGAGCTGCTTTTTTCTCTCCGCCATAATGAGAAATGAAATCCACTGAGTTCTTATCTATATTTGTCAGCAGCTTATAGGCACGAACCGTCGCTGTCATAGAGTCAATATTAGGATTCATTATCGGCAGGTCAAGACCCTTTGTAAGAGCCATCATAAGGAAATTGTGATTGACTATCTCTCTGCTCGGCAGACCAAAGCTTATGTTTGAAACACCGAGAACTGTTTTCAGACCAAGTTCATTCTTGACCCTCTCCACAGCATTTACAGTCTGCATTACATTTTCCTGCTCCGCAGATGCTGTGAGCGTAAGGCAGTCGATATAAACATCTTCTTTTCTTATGCCATATTCAAGTGCCTTGTTAAGGATCTTTTTGGCAAGTTCAAATCTCTTGTCTGCACTCTTAGGTATTCCGTTTTCGTCAAGCGTAAGTCCTACGACCGACGCACCATATTTTTTTACCAAAGGCAGAACATTTTCTATAGAACTGTCCTCAGCGTTGACAGAGTTCACTATAGGTTTACCATTGTATGCTCTGAGAGCTGCCTCAAGAACTTCTGGGATGGTTGAGTCCAGCTGGAGCGGCACATCAACAACGCCCTGCAAAGCCTTGACAGCTTTCACCATCATACCCTTTTCATCTATTCCAGGCAAACCAACGTTTACATCAAGAATGTCAGCACCGGCGTGTATCTGCTCGATAGCCTGACCAAGAATGTAGTCAATATCGTTAGCGAGAAGAGCCTCTTTGAAACGCTTTTTGCCTGTAGGGTTGATACGTTCACCTATTATTCTAGGCTGGTCGATAACAACTGTATGAGTTGCAGAACAGCAGGCAGCAGGTATATCATTGTACACGGTGACGTGTTTCTTGCCATTAAGCATTTCTGCAAGCTTTTTGATATACTCAGGGTTAGTTCCGCAGCAGCCGCCAAGCACCTTTACTCCGAGAGGTATAAGCTTTTCAGCAAACTCTGCAAAATCCTCAGGCGAACAGTTATATTCATTTGTTACAGGGTCAGGAAGTCCTGCATTTGGCTTGACAACAACAGGCAGGTTTGTCCATTTGCAAAGTTCCTCAACAACAGGGTAAAGCTCCTTAGGTCCTAAAGAACAGTTTACGCCTATCGCATCAACGCCCAGTCCCTCAAGTGTAAGAGCCATTGAGCTTATGGCAACGCCCGTGAATGTACGCATATTCTCCTCAAAAGTCATTGTGCAGACTATAGGAAGATCACTGTTTTCCTTTGCAGCAAGCACAGCGGCTTTCAGTTCGTAGAGATCTGTCATTGTTTCAAAAACAATAAGGTCTGCGTCTGAGCCTGCAAGTATCTCTTCTTTATAAATGTCATAAGCCTCTTCAAAAGTAAGCGTTCCTGTCGGTTCGAGCAGCTGACCTATAGGGCCTATGTCAAGTGCAACAAGTGTGTCAGTGCCCTCGCAAGCCTTTCTTGCATTTTTTATAGCCGCAGGGATAGCCTGCTGAACAGTATAGCCGCATTTTTCAAGTTTATGTCTGTTTGCTCCAAATGTGTTTGCATACACAACATCAGAGCCAGCCTCGATATACTGGCGGTGGATATCAACGAGCCAATCAGGCTTATCAATGTTAAGAGCCTCAGGCGTGCCGCCCATTTCAAGACCCTTTGCCTGGAGCATTGTGCCCATTGCTCCGTCAAGTATCACAAATTCTTTTGTTTTAAGTAAAGTTCTAAAATCCACAATGATCTCCTCTTTTTCTGAATTGACAGACTTCCCTCATGTTACAGCAGGCACAGCCACGCCTGCCCTTTGATATTTCATTTTCTGACAATCCTATTATCGCCGTTACAGATTTTCTCGGCGTCAATATATTATTTTCCGTGGCGTTAAGTCCTATAAACTTCTGTGCATTTAGCACATCAAGAAAAATTCGCTGCACACTGATAGGCAGATCGCCGTATCCAGGCGAAAATCTCCATGTCTGATTATATCCGCTGAGCTTTTCTCTCACAGTGTTATCCACATAATCGCATACCTGTTCCACCGCTGCACTTGCAAGACAATCTGCGACCACAGCTTTTGCCATGTCCTCTGCCTCGTATGCACGGAGCTTTCTGTCCACTCCTGCGGAGATAGTCGCCGCAAAAAGAACGCATTTTGTGCAGCCCTCAAGATGTTTGCATATATCATTGCCGCTTAGAAACAACGGAGTACCAACGACTTCAACACTGTCCTGCTTGTGTATGATATCAAACACTCTGTATACAAATTTAGGTTCAATTACCCTCAAAAGCTCTTTTTCACATTCATTTATCAGCAAAGCCGTGCGTTCATCAGGCTTGTTATTGCCCATGCCCATATATCTGACAGCCTCTTTGACGTTTATATGCTCAAGTTTCAAATAATCACCTACCATTTTTATTATAGCATGATACTATGAATTTTACAACAATAAATATTAAATTGGTCGTTCATAAAAAAGTCCCCGACATTATCAGGGACTTCATACTACATATTCTCTGCATCTTTGAGATATTGTTCAGCATTTTCAAGCATAAGCTCTGTGATATTTTCGCCGCCCATTATCCTTGCTATTTCATATTTCCTTTGCTCATGGTCAAGGGCCCTGACAGTAGTTACCGTTCTGTCACCCTGAATGCTTTTCTCGATAAGCAAATGATTATCAGACATGACTGCCATTTGGGCGAGATGAGTTACACACAGCACCTGTCTGAGTCGTGATATCTGTTTAAGTTTTATTCCAATCTTCTGAGCCGCTCTGCCGCTGACACCTGTGTCTATCTCATCAAATATCAGTGTGCCTATGCTATCCTTTTCAGCTATTACATTTTTCAAGGCAAGCATTATTCTTGAAAGCTCACCGCCTGATGCAATCTTAGCAATAGGTTTAGGTTCTTCGCCGAGGTTTGCGGAAATCAAGAACTCTATGCTGTCCATTCCGTTTATTGTAAGCTTGCCTGTTTTCTGCTCCACCACCAGCTTGACTTTAGGCATATTGAGAAATTCAAGTTCTTCTGTGACCTGTGCGACAAACCTCTCGCCAGCTTTCTTTCTGTGGTCAGAAAGTGCCTTGGCTTTCTTTGACACCTCTGCAAGAAGTCTTTCTTTTTCCTTGTTCAGTTCATCAAGGCTTTGTTCTGCACCGCTCAGTTCGTCAAGCTCGTTCTGAGAATTTTCAAGAGTTTCCAAAACATCATCAAGCTCAGGGCCATATTTTTTCATGATACGTCTGAGGTCGTCGAAACGCTGATTAAGATAGTCAAAACGCTTAGGGTCAACATCAAGACTGTCAAGAAGTGAGCCTATCTCCTCAGAAACATCCTCCATTTCGATAGCAGCAGAATTTAGCCTTTCATAAAGCGGTGATATCTCAGACATTATGTCTGTATATCCTTCCACTGCCTGCGACGCTCTCTGAGTTATCTCAACCGCTCCGTCAGTGTCATCATCACCTGAAAGCAGCTGCTTTGCAGCATACAGAGCCTCGGATATTGCTACTGCGTTTTTAGAAACGTTAAGTTCCGCCTCTATCTCTTTATCTTCGCCAGAATGGATATTCAAAGCGTTTATTTCTTCCACGATATCAGTGAGTTCAGCTATACGAAATTCTTTTTTACTTTGCTCTGTTTTTATCTTGTTTATCTTTTTGGCAACGCCCTGCAATTCTCTGAACGAACTGCGGTAATCATCAATAAGTTCCTCAGATTCAGCGTAACTGTCAAGTATCTCGATATGACGTTCAGGTGCCATAAGTATCTGATTATCATGCTGACCGTGGATAGTAACAAGAGTTTCACCAATGGCTTTGAGCACCGAAACGTTCACTGCTCTTGAATTGACTCTCGCCACACTGCCTCCGTCTGAGCGAATCTCACGGGTGAGAAAAAGCTGACCGTCCTCACAGCTTATACCAAGTTCGTCAAGCACCTGCGTCACGTTGTCGCCTAGGTCGGTAAACAATGCTGATATCACAGCCTTATCAGTACCGGTTCTTACGATATCCTTTGTTACACGCTGACCAAGGATAGCATTTATTCCGTTTATAAGAATGGATTTACCTGCACCGGTCTCGCCTGTAAATACATTGAGTTTATCAGAAAATTCAATAGTCGCCTTTTCTATCACGGCAAGATTTTCAATATAAAGTTCCCTTAACATTTTCGATCATTCCCCTGCTGTTTAAGAAATAATAAAGGATCTCAGGTCCTCTGCCATACGCGATGCGTCTTTTTCTGTCCGCATGAGTATAAAAATCGTATCGTCGCCTGCAAGAGTGCCCACAACATTGTCAAGCCCCAATCTGTCTAGCTTTGCACAGACCGCCTGAGCCATTCCCGTGTGGCATTTCACGACCACTGTATTCAGTGCATAGTCAACTGAGACCACTGCGTCTGATATAATGCCGAAAATACCGCTGTTTTGCTCTGACATGTCTTTTTTCAGTGCAGGCAAACTGTATTTATAATTGCCGTCAGGGCCAATGGTCTTTACTAGTGAAAGCTCTTTTATATCCCTTGACACAGTTGCCTGTGTGACTTTCAGACCATGCCTTTGCAACGCCTCACGGAGATCCTCCTGAGTTCCGATATTTTCGTCTTTGACTATCTGCATTATCAAATTCTGACGCTGATTTTTCATATGCCGTCCTCCGCTGACTCTTTCAATGGCTGCATGAGCTTTTTATTTATGGAAGAGAAAAAGCTGCCGCCGTTTATATCTATGATATCCACAAAATATTTTGACTTTGAAACAGTCACAGTGTCCTCGGCAGAAAGTCTGAAAACATTGTTGCCGTCTACGCTTACAACTGCATGAGAGCCGCTGCTGGTGTGACATCTGACTTTCATCACACTGTCCTCAGAAAGTATCATAGATCTTGCAAACAGCGAGTGTGCACATATCTGAGTAAATTCGATGCACTTCATCTCAGGCTCGATTATAGGGCCGCCAGCAGACATCGAGTATGCCGTCGAACCTGTTGCGGTGGAGAGTATGACTCCGTCTGCACGCAGTGAAGAAATGAGCCTGCCGTTTTTTGAAACCTCAAAATCAGCGATCTTACAGTCGTCAGCCTTTGTCACAGCGACGTCGTTTAAAGCAACGAAAGACTTATGCTCTGAACCGCAGTCAACGATCACATCCAACATCATTCGTCTGCTGAGAGTGTAATCACCCGTGAAAAGCTTGTCCAGCAGTTCCAGTTGTGAATGTTCAAGGGACGCCATGAACCCTAGTCTGCCGCAGTTGATGCCGAGTATCGGCTTTTCAAATGCACAGCCCTTGAGTGAGCATTTTAATATCGTTCCGTCGCCGCCGATAGCAACGATTATGTCACACTGCTTAACGCAGTCGTCCTCATTGCCGAATGTGACATCGAGTTTGCCGAAAACATCCTTGTAGCAGCTATCCATCGAAAGCTGTGCACCGTTCTTTTTCAGCCTCTCATAGGTGGCGGTAGTATACTCAAAGCAATGAGTTTTATCAAGATTTGGATAAAGATAGATTTTCATAGTATTTACCACTCTTGTGTGTTTCAGTTTCTAAAGCTGTCAAAAGCCTCATTAACAAATTCCTTTATATTAAGCTGTCCGAGCTTGTCCTCAGACATAGCAGCCTTTTTCAGAAGTATCAGATATTCAAGATTACCGTCGCCGCCCTTCACCGGCGACGCTGTGATCTTTTCGGTAGCAAGACCCTCTGCACGAAAGCAGCCAAGCAACTCTGTTATTACCCTGACATGGTCCTTTCGTTCCTTGACGATACCTTTTTTATTAAGTGCCTGCTTGCCTGCCTCAAACTGCGGTTTTATCAGAAGAACCATTTCGCCGCTATCGCAAAGGCAGTCGCACAAAGGCTTTATGACTAATTTCAGCGATATGAACGAAAGGTCGCCGCTAATAAACTGTACAGGCTTATCAAAAAAATCCGCAGTGAGATATCTCGCATTCACACCCTCACAGTTTTTTACCCTGTTGTCACTGCACAGACTTTCGTCAAGCTGACCGTGACCAACATCTACCGCATAAACAAAAGCTGCACCGTGTTCAAGCATACATTGTGTAAAACCGCCTGTTGACGCACCTATATCGGCACAAACTTTGCCATTCAAGTCAAGTCCGAACACATTGCAGGCGTGTTCAAGTTTAAGTCCTCCCCTGCCGACAAAGGTCATATCATCAGGTGAACACTCGACCTCATTGTTCTCATCGACCAACGCCGACGGCTTTGTGCATACCTTTCCATCTACCGATACAAGCCCCTTTTTAATAAGCTGTTTTGCACGCTCACGGCTTTTTATGCCGCAATTTGCCGTTATATAAACATCAAGTCTTTCACTCATTTTTCAAAAAGCCCTCAACTGTATCAGCCATTTTCTCCGCTGAAAAGCCAAGCTCATCAAGCAGCTTATCGCATTTTCCGTGCTTAACAAATCCGTCTATGGCAAACTGTGCTACATTAGGACAAATAGAGGCATACTTTTCTGAGATACTTCCGCAGTAATAAGCCTCTTCAAAGAACAGCACGGCATCATATGCTGACATTATCTCAACGACCTCACGGTCTATTGGAAAAATGCTGATAAGTTTTATCACGTCGCACTTGATATCACGGTTTCTGAGTATCTCGATAGCCGTAAAAAGGTCATTTGCAAGCCTGCCGTATGTTACCAGCAAGACCCTTGCACCCTCAGTGCGGCGGTAAACATAAGTAGACACAGGCGATGACGTATCATACAGCGAACAGTCATTTCCTCGTGGATATCTGACCGCACAAACTCCGCTGTCGTCCTCGACAGCCTTATGCAGACACAGCCTTAATTCATCATAATTTGACGGCGAGTATATCTTGATATTCGGCACTGACGTAAGAAATGACACATCAAAAATGCCCTGATGTGTTTCTCCGTCATCGCCCACTATCCCTGCACGGTCAACGCATATGACAGCATGACAGCCTCCTATTGCCATATCGTGTATAAGCTGGTCGTATGATCGCTGCAAAAATGAGGAATACACCGCAAAAACAGGTACATAGTCCATTGATGCAAGACCTGCACAGAACGTAACTGCGTGTTCCTCTGCGATGCCAACGTCAAAGAAACGTTCAGGAAAACGCTTCGCAAAATATTGAAGTCCCGTACCGTATTTCATTGCAGCGGTGACAGCACAAAGCCGTTTATTTTTTTCTCCCATTTCACAAAGCTCTTTGCCCATAACAGAAGAAAAACTATCAGAAAGCACAACGTCAGGATTTCCTGTTTTTATCTCAAACGAACCAACTCCGTGGAACTCTCCCGGATTAGCCTCAGCAGGTGCATAGCCTTTGCCCTTAACTGTGTTCACATGAACAAAAACAGGTTTATTTACAGCCTTTGCTGCCATAAGACCCTGTTCAAGCTCTTCAAGGTTGTGACCGTTGATAGGTCCTATGTCTGTCTCTTATACACATCTCCGAGCC
>UQAR01000076.1 GCA_900539095.1 uncultured Ruminococcus sp. | reverse complement strand
AGATCTACACCGTCTAATTCGTCGGCAGCGTCAGATGTGTATAAGAGACAGTAACATATTATTTTTAAATTTACAATAGCTACAGCACAATATTTTTTTATTTTTTACATTATAGTTCATTGATTTTACAAAGTCTATATTATTATTTTGTAAACAATTCAAAAATACTCTTGACTTATTTTATTTCTATGGCTTATAATACAGTATGTACGATTTCGTACATACACATAGGAGGTAAAAATGAACATTAAACTATCAGAACATTTCGGTTACAAAAAGCTGCTGCGATTCACATTGCCGTCAATAATAATGATGGTATTTACATCTATCTACTGCGTTGTTGACGGCTTTTTCGTTTCAAACTACGCAGGCAAAACGCAGTTTGCTGCGGTCAATCTTATTATGCCGTTTCTAATGATATTCGGTGCTGTGGGATTTATGATAGGCACGGGCGGAAGTGCTCTTGTTTCAATGAAATTGGGGCAGAAAAAGCCTGAAAAAGCCAATGAGATATTCTCATTGCTCATATACGGTCTTATAGCTGTCGGTCTTGTGTTTACCGTTGTGGGCATTGCTGCAATGCGACCAGTGGCACATAAGCTCGGTGCAACAGCCGATATGCTTGATTACTGCGTGACATACGGACGAATCATCATGGTTGCACTTGTGCCTTTTATGCTGCAAAACGTGTTTCAAAGCTTTTTGGTAACAGCCGAAAAGCCACAGCTTGGTCTGTATATAACAATATCCGCCGGCGTTACTAACATGGTACTTGACTGGCTTTTTCTTGCAGTGTTCCAAATGGGAATAGCAGGTGCTGCACTTGCCACAGCTATAAGCCAGTTCATAGGCGGCGTGATACCGCTCATATATTTCATTCTGCCTAACAAGTCACCGCTCAGACTTGGCAGAACTCATTTTGACGGCAAAGCGATCCTCAAGGCCTGCACGAACGGTTCATCAGAATTTATGACAAACGTTTCAATGTCAGTTGTAAATATGCTTTATAACTTCCAGCTTATAAAGCTCGCAGGTCAAAACGGCGTATCTGCATACGGAGTAATAATGTATGTAAATATGTTCTTTGTGGCTATCTATCTTGGTTATTCTATCGGTTCAGCACCGATAGTAGCTTACCACTACGGTGCAGAGAATACTGATGAACTGAAGGGCCTTTTGAAAAAGAGCCTGCGTATAATCTTCACAGCCGCACTTTTCATAACCGTGCTCGCACAGATACTTGCACCAGTGCTTTCAAGCATATTCGTTGGCTATGATAAGGAGCTTTATGAACTCACAGAGCATGGTTTCAGGATCTATGCTATTTCATTCATGCTTGCTGGCTTTAACATCTATGCCTCATCATTCTTTACAGCACTTAACAACGGTCTTATTTCCGCACTTATCTCTTTTGGCAGAACGCTTGTTTTCCAAATACTCAGCGTGCTTATACTTCCTATATTCTTTGACATCAACGGAATATGGTCATCAATAGTTGTTGCCGAGGTTCTTGCACTTGTGCTTTCAGCTGTTTGCCTTATCAAATCAAGAAAGAAATATCACTATGCCTAAGGTGGTGCTGTATGCTTAAAGTTGAGCTAAAAGAATTTAAAAGCGTGATAGGCATGATAGAGGGGCTTTATCACGAGGCAGCGGTAAAGCTAGGACTTACTGACAGCGAATTTGACATATTGTATATGATCTACGATCAGGGCAGCGGTTGTAAACAAAGCACCATATGCCGAATGACAGGGCTGACAAGGTCTACACTGAACTCAGCCTTACAGCGTATGGAGAAAAGCGGACTGCTTTATCTCAAACAGGGTCAGGGCAGAAATACTCTTATTTACATGACCGACAAGGGCAACGAACTTATGCATGAAACTATTGAGCGAGTTGTGGCAGTCGAGAACAAGATATACCTCAGCTGGAGCAGGGAAGAGCAGGAGTTGTTTGTTTCACTGAACAGAAAATTTGCAGATAGTTTCAAGGAAGAACTCAAAAATCTATAGAAAAAAGCGGTAACCGTTAAAAGTTACCGCTTTTTTATACTTTATATTATACGTTGTCGCTGAAATAAACATCATACCAAACAAGGAATGAGAACACTGTCCAAATCTTTCTTGAATAGTCATATTTGCCTGCACGGTGATCGTCAAGGAGCTGTACAAGCTTATCAGTGTGGAAGAACTGTGCTGACTGAGGTGAAGTGAACTTATCCTTTACTATGTTATAATACTTATCTTCCTTGAGCCAAACTCTGATAGGAACAGGGAATCCAAGTTTCTTTTTCTTCGCTGTCTGCGGAGGGCAAGCCTGAAGTGCAGCAAGACGCATTGCGTACTTTGTTTCAGTTTCTGTAACTCTGTCCTTAACAGGTATCTGCTCTGCAAGCTCCATTACCTTTCTGTCAAGGAACGGTACACGAAGCTCAAGAGAGTGAGCCATGCTCATTTTGTCAGCTTTAAGAAGGATATCGCCAGTCATCCAAAGGTGCAGGTCAATGTACTGCATCTGCGTTACCTGATCCTGATCTCTTACCTTGTCATAGAACGGCTTTGTGATAGCCATAGCGTCAGGAGCGTTTGTTTTTATGCTCAGAATGTCCTTACGCTCTTTCTCAGAGAAGATATATGCGTTACCGATAAATCTCTCGTCAAGGTCCTTAGAACCTCTTATAAGATAGTTTATGCCGTGCTTGTGAGGCAGTTTCTCAGCAACTGCACCAACAGCCTTTCTGATAGGTCTTGGTATCTTGAAGTAGCTTGCCATATCAGCAGGGTTGTGATAGATGTTGTATCCGCCGAAAATCTCGTCTGCACCCTCGCCTGAAAGCACAGCCTTGACCTTTTCTGAGGCGATCTGACATACAAAGAACAGTGCCACAGCAGCAGGGTCAGCAAGAGGTTCGTCCATATGATACTGTATCTTTGAAAGGCTGTTCCAGTATTCCTCAGGAGAAATGACCTTGGAGAAGTTCTCCTTATTGATATACTTTGAAAACTCCTTAGCATAACCTATCTCGTTGTACTTTTCGTCCTCGCCAAAACCAACAGTAAAGGTCTTGTCGACGTTGGCAACAGCGGCAACATAGCTTGAGTCAACACCGCTTGAAAGGAAGGAACCTACCTCAACGTCGGCAAACTTATGCACCTCAACGGAGTTCTTGAAAGTGTCGGATATCCTATTCACCCAATCTTCAAGAGCAGGGCCATTGTCAGCGTGGAATTTAACTTCCCAATATCTTCTTACGTTCATCTCGCCGTTCTTGTATGTAAAGCAGTGAGCGGCAGGGAGCTTGTAAACATTTTTGAAGAAAGTTTCTGTTGTAGGAGAATACTGGAATGTGAGATAAGTTTCAAGAACGTCTGTGTTAAGCTCCTTCTTGAAATGAGGGTGGTCAAGAAAGCTCTTTATCTCAGAACCCCACATAAGAGTTTCGCCCATTTTTGCGTAGTAAAGAGGCTTGATACCGAAGAAATCTCTTGCACCGAAAACCTCGTTTGTGTTCTTGTTGAAGATAACGAATGCAAACATACCTCTCAGCTTGTCGAGCATATCCTCGCCCCACTGCTCATAACCGTGGATAAGCACCTCAGAGTCAGTCTGTGTGTAGAACTTATGACCAGCAGCGATAAGCTCCTCACGGAGATCCTTGTAGTTATAGATCTCACCATTGAATGTGAGCACAAGGGACTTATCCTCATTAAAGATAGGCTGGCTGCCCTGATCTGAAAGGTCGATGATCGAAAGTCTGCGGAAACCCATTGCTATCTGCTCGTCAACATATTTTCCGTCAGAGTCAGGACCTCTGTGTTTTATTCTATCCATCATTTTGCCAAGAACGATAGATGCGTCATTGATCTTATTTGTAAATCCAACAAAACCGCACATAAAAAAGCCTCATTTCTGTTAAATCAAATTGCCTGAAAATTCATATGCCCAACGCACATCAAACGCCAAGCAATATACTATTTATTATACACTATATGCGGCTTTTTTGCAAGAGGTAAAAACAAAAATTACACAATACAATAAATGGCTTTTTGTTCATTTATCACATGGTGACGAACAGGGGATAAAATTATCTTTATTTTTATCTTTTTGGCTTGAAAAATGCAGAACCATATAGTATAATAATAGTAAATCATATTTTGGAGAAGATCTTATGGACGATAACAAAAACAAGAAAAATGGATACAGATTGGATATTGTGCTCATAGTGAGTTTTTTTGTTCTGCTGATATCTTTCTGTGCCTACATGATGAATACTACTCTCGAAGAGGTGCTTGAAAATGAAACAGGCAGCTCTGTAGTCACACATGATTACACTTACGAGAGTGCTGAAAGCAATTCAGCAGCATAGTGCAAAATTTAAAGACATGGCAAGTTAATATGCTTTACACATTTATCAAATTCGCCTATTTACGACATTTCAGAGGCGTGGAGCAGTACTTGAAAATGCATAAAATGACATGTTAGCTCACTTTACAGTATCAAGAACTAAACTATATTGTATTATGCATTGTAAAGTTTGACTACATTACAGCTAAAAGCATTTTGCTTGACACTTAAAATCAATATCTGACGAAAATGTGGCTTTGTGCATTTAATACAAATAACAAAGTCACATTTTGTTGTATAACGCCTTGACTTTACCTTGTTTATACTATATACTTGTATTAAGCGTTGCTGCTTATACAAGATGTTGTGATAGCGGCGTTTAATGTGAGAATATGAATAGACGATAAGGATAAATCAGGAAAATCGGAGGCGGTATTGTGATAATAAAGATAAAAAAGCGTGACGGACGTACTGTAACTTTCAATATTGAAAAGATAGCAGGTGCTATTTATAAAGCTGCTCAGTCGGTGGGCAAGGATAACTATGAGGAGGCTTTGGAGCTTTCGGGAAAAGTTGTTGACAAACTTATGGAAAAGCATCTTGATATGCCTACTGTTGAAGAGATACAAGACTGCGTTGAGCGTGTACTCATTGAAGAGGGTATGGCTGATACAGCGAAAAGCTATATACTTTATCGTTCAAACAGGACTCGTGCCAGAGAAATGAACACCCGTCTTATGAAGGTCTATGAAGACCTTACTTTCCAGTCCGCCAAGGATAATGACCTGAAACGTGAGAACGCCAATATTGACGGCGATACCGCCATGGGCACGATGCTCAAGTATGGTTCTGTGGGTGCGAAAGAGTTCAACGAGATGTATGTCCTCGCTGCTGAACATTCAAAGGCTCATCAGGAGGGCGATATCCACATTCATGACCTTGATTTTTATACCCTGACCACTACCTGCACTCAGATAGACCTGACAAAACTGTTTAACAAGGGCTTTTCCACAGGTCATGGCTATCTGCGTACACCTAATGATATCCAGAGTTATGCAGCACTTGCCTGTATAGCTATCCAGTCAAATCAGAACGACCAGCACGGCGGTCAGTCGCTGCCTAAGTTCGATTATGATATGGCAGAGGGCGTTAAAAAGACTTTCAGACACCGTTACCGTGACAATATCGGCAGGGGACTTGCTCTGCTGGGTGACGTTTCTGACGCTCAGAGCATTGCAAAGAAAATAACCGAAATGCTTGATGAGCAGGGACTTCAGGTCACTCTTGCCAATGATAACGACTATCAGGCGGCAGAGGCACAGTTCCTTGTGAATTTTGTTGACGCTCCGCTTGTAAAGAAGATCCAGAGCTTTGCTTATAAGAACTCTCTGAAAGAAACTGACAGAGCTACTTATCAGGCAATGGAGGCTCTTATCCATAATCTTAATACCATGAACTCCCGTGCAGGTGCTCAGACGCCGTTCAGTTCCATAAATTACGGCACAGATACCTCTATCGAGGGCAGACTTGTTATCAAGAATATCCTGCTCGCAGAGGAGGCTGGCCTTGGCAACGGCGAAACACCGATCTTCCCGATACACATTTTCAAGATAAAAGAGGGCGTGAACTTTAACCCTGATGACCCGAACTATGACCTCTTCAAGCTTGCCTGCCGTGTATCTGCAAAGCGTCTTTTCCCGAACTTCTCATTTATCGACGCTCCTTTCAATCTGCAATACTATAAAGAGGGCGACCCTGATACAGAGATAGCTTATATGGGCTGCCGAACAAGAGTTATCGGCAACGCATATGACCCTACCCGTGAGGTCGTAACCGGAAGGGGAAACCTCTCATTCACTACGATAAATCTCCCAAGACTGGGCATAAAAGCACAGCGTAATATAGGAACTTTCTTTGACAGCCTTGATGAGCTTATGGATCTTTGTATCGATCAGCTAATGCACAGATTCAGGATACAGTGCTCAAAGCGTGTGAGAAACTATCCATTCCTTATGGGGCAGGGTATTTGGCTCGATTCGGAAAAGCTAACTATAGATGATACCCTTGAAGAAGTTCTCAAGCACGGCACGCTTTCTGTAGGCTTTATCGGACTTGCGGAGTGCCTTAAAGTGCTCACGGGCAAACACCACGGTGAATCGGAAGAGGCAAGGGAACTTGGCTTGGAGATAATCTCACGCATGAGAGCAAGAATGGACGAAGAAACAAAGCGTACAGGACTTAATTTCTCACTACTTGCAACGCCTGCTGAGGGACTTTCAGGTAGATTTGTCAAAATGGATAGAGAGCGTTACGGTGAGATAGCAGGAGTTACGGATAGAGAATACTATACAAACTCCTTCCATGTGCCTGTTTATTATCCGATAACAGCCTTTGAAAAACTCAAAATAGAGGCTCCTTACCATGCACTTACAAACGCAGGTCATATAAGCTATATCGAACTTGACGGCGACCCGCTGAACAATCTTTCAGCATTTGAGAAAGTTGTAAGATACATGAAAGAAGTCGGCATAGGCTACGGCTCTATAAACCACCCTGTTGACCGTGACCCTGTTTGCGGATATACCGGTATAATAGGCGACAAGTGCCCGAAATGCGGACGTTCTGAGGCTGAACACAGCAAGGTGATACATGAGAGGATACCTCGTGTAAAGGTCAGCTGTGAGGGCGATAATTAGTCATGGAACTTAGAATAGCAGGAACAGTCGGCGAATCTATCGTAGACGGCCCGGGGTTCAGGTACACTATCTTTACACAAGGCTGTCCCCACGGCTGCGAGGGCTGTCATAATCCGCAAACTCATGATTTTAACGGCGGCGTTATAGTGGATACTGAGCAGCTTTACAACGAGATAATAAAAGACCCACTCCTTGACGGAGTGACGTTCAGCGGCGGTGAGCCTTTCTGCCAGTGCAAGCCTTTGGCGGAGCTTGCAGGCAGGATAAAAGCCTTTAATGGATTTCCGCTGAATGTCATATCTTTCACGGGATATACTTATGAATATCTTATAGCCAATGCTGATGATAATAACGGCTACCTTGAGCTGCTGCAACAGCTTGATTATCTTGTGGACGGCCCTTTTATACTGTCACAACGAAGTCTTGAGCTTAAATTCATGGGCAGCAAAAATCAGCGTTTTATTGATGTACAAATGTCCTTGAAAGAGGGCAGAGCAGTAGTCGTTGAACCATATTGAACATAAAAAAGCGAGTTTCATGATGTTGAAACTCGCTTTTATTTATACCAAAAGACCTCCGCAATCGTTAAACTACGGAGGTCAAATTAATTATTTCTTAGGCTCTATTACCTCAACATCTTTCGGGTCAAGAGTTTCTGTATCATCAGTTTCAGCTGCTCTTTTTACAGCCTCTTCCTGTGACTTTTTCAAAGCCTGCTGGATATCTTCTCCGAGAAAATCAGGGAGCGACATTCCTGCCTGCTTGAACAGGTCGTTCAGCGGCGGTACAGACTGCATAAGTCCGCTGAGAAAGTTTGCTGTTGAGCCTTTTCCGTCAGCGTTAGCACCTGTGTCCCACACTGTTATCTTGTCTATCTTGATATTCTTGATAGCCTCCACCTGAATAGCTATCAGGTCCTCAAGCTTATCTGCAACTATGAGCTTAACAGCCGCATTAGCGTCACCGCCTGCTGCCTCAACGAGCTTTCTCATACCTTCAGCCTGCTTTATGAGTATCTCCTGATTACCCTTAGCCTCAGCCTCCATTTTAGCGAAGATAGCGTCAGCCTCACCCTTTGCCTTGCGTCTTACTACCTCGGCCTGTGCCTCAGCCTCGATCTCTGCCTGCTGCTTGGATATCTGTGCCTTTACGATAACGTCGGCTGTCTGTGTAGCCTTTTCAAGTTCGGCTCTTGTCTGTTCTGCCGACTGCTGGGCGATATAAGCCTCCTGCTTAGCCTTTGCAGCCTGAACAGCCTCGGCAGCTGTAGCCTGTCTAAGTGCCTCAGCCTCACGCTCACGTCTGAGAGCCTCTGACTGTGCGACTTCGATCTTAGCCTGGTTCTCACCGTCGATAGCAGATGCGTTTGCAGCAGCCACCTGTATACGCTGATCTTTCTGAGCATTAGCCTGACCGATCTCACCGTCTCTGTGCTTTTCGGCAACAGATTTCTTTGCGTCATTGATAGCCTTAGCAGCAGCCTCTTTACCGAGGGCCTCAAGGTAGCCTGATTCGTCAGTGATATCAGTTACATTTACGTTGATGAGTTTAAGACCTATCTTTTTAAGCTCAATTTCCACGTTGTTTGAAACGGCAAGAAGGAATTTATCTCTGTCTGAGTTTATTTCCTCGATATCCATGGTGGCAATTATAAGTCTGAGCTGACCGAAAATAATATCCTTAGCAAGCTCCTGTATCTCAATGAGTTTAAGACCGAGAAGTCTTTCAGCAGCGTTCTGCATAACGCCCGGCTCGGTTGAGATACCAACTGTAAATCTTGACGGAACGTCGATTCTGATGTTCTGCTTTGAAAGTGCGTTTTTCAGATCCACATTTATGGATATAGGAGTAAGATCCATATACTCATAAGACTGGATTATCGGCACGATGAAAGCCGCACCGCCGTGGATACATCTTGCACTTCTTGCCTGACCGTTTTTGTCTGTTCCGACTTTACCGTAAATAACAAGCACCTTATCGGACGGACATTTTCTGTAGCGTGACAGTATAGCCATTATTGCCGCAAAAAGCACAGCGACTATCACACAAACAATAATTACTGGTTCCATAACTTTTCCTCCAACACAAATATTTTATATCAGATCTGCAAAGAGATCTTTATACCAATGTTCTGATCTGCCACCGTTTTGTTGTTTCAACTATTATCTTTTTCTATTACGACTGTATCTCCATGTAGGTCGATAACACGGACTTGCGTACCGGTTTTGATAAGTTCACTGCTGTTGTTGATAGCCGTTACCTCTCTGAGCTGACCATTTATCATGACAGTCACCTTTCCAAGGCCCTGATCTTTAGGCGGACACGGGACATATACTGTAGCAGTCTCTCCTATGGCATTTTTATAGTCTGCCGTACCGTTTTCAGCAAGCCTTGCAGAAAGCTGAACTATCTTTGCCACAAGCAGCATAGTAGCCAGACCCAGCACAAAGCCGATGATAGTAGACAGTGCAGGGTAGACCCCTGAGCTTACAAGAACGATAGACGACCAGCTGAACACCGTCAGAAAAGCAACTATCGTTTGCAGAGTAAACATCCTCATAGAAGCAAAATCCGCAGGGTTTCCGCCGTCCACGTTGTGGTCACAGCCAATATCATGGGTGCAGTGACCGATATCTACATCTCCGTGACCGCTTATGTCAGTATCGATATCAACATCAAGGTCAAGTCCTGATGTGTCACTGAAATCATGACCGCTGCCGCCGTCGTGAAAGCCAAACATAGATAACAGTGTTTGCACGAGCAGTATCAGCGTTGACGGAAATGCGATACAATACAGCACTTTCAGCAAAAGAGATAACCCTTCCCACCATTCATTCATATAGTCCACACCTCCAATGTAAATTTTATTTACGTTTATTATATACTTATTTGAGTATTTTGTCAATAGATTTTCGACAAAATTTTAAAATATTTTTCAGTTATACTATACCTGTCTCTAATACACATCTCCGAGCCCA
>UQAR01000075.1 GCA_900539095.1 uncultured Ruminococcus sp. | reverse complement strand
TTCGCCTTAGTCTCGTGGGCTCGGAGATGTGTATAAGAGACAGCAGTATATCATCTTTGCGTTTGAATTTCAAGTTTTTTACTTAATTTTTGCCTTTTTATAGATGAATTTTTAAACATTAGAAAACTATTCGCAACAGAATATACATAATCGTCGGTCTTGCCCGATTTTTAAAAGAATTTTTCGAGGATAATTTAGACAAATTCCGTGATTTATGCGTAAATGCGTCGGTTGAAATATCGTTTTGTATGAACAAATAATCAATTTGATATATTTTACATCAATTTTACATTGCGTTTCTGTCGAGAAAAATGTCTAAAATCGTCGAATTTAGCGACAATAATTAATAAAATATTAATATGCAGTGAAATAAAATCTGCGAAAATATATTTATTAATAATTTATAGCTGATTTAGAAAAAATCGTTGCTGGTGGTATTTTGTTTTGCCTTTACAATGGAGAAATTCTTGACAAAAGCCGTATAGCGTGGTAAAATATAATCTATAAAATTATAAATTATGTTGAGGGAGGCTGCGTCGTTTATGAAAAAAGACGTCATCAATTATATCTGGACGGATAAGAAAAGAACAATTTTCGGTCTGCCGATATCATTCACTAGATATTTTCTTACAGAGGATAAGTTCATAACACGCAAAGGTTTTCTCAGCATCGAGGAGGACGAGCTTGATCTTTACAGGGTGGTGGATAAAAAGCTTGTTCTGCCGTTTGGACAGAGAATGTTCGGCTGCGGCACTATAGTAATGAATGTAAAGGACGTTGATACGCCTGTCAAGGAAGTCAAGTCCATAAAAGCACCGAGAGATGTCCTTGCACAGCTTGATAAGTGTATCAACATAAACCGTGATAAATACCGTGTAAGAGGAAGAGATATGGTCGGTGGTGACGGTCATTTACATGACCATGACGACTTCGATCTTCACGACGACGATTTCTAAAAGAGCTAGTAAGAATAAGGGGCTTTCGCAGAATTTTCTGTGAGAGCCTTTTTTGGAGAGGAAAGTGTGAATGTTTTCAAAAGAGTATTTTCAGTCCCTTGAAAGTTCTTGGGATAGGCTCAAAGCCTGTGAAAAGCCTGTTTTTATCTATGGCATGGGCGACGGAGCACAAAAACTCCTTGATGAATTTGACAGGCTCGGCATAAGCTGTGCAGGCATTTTTGCCAGCGACGATTTTGTCCGTGGACAAAGTTTCAGAGAATATAAAGTAGTCACCTTGGCACAGGCAGAGGATCAGTGCGGCGATATGACCGTCGTGCTTGGATTTGGCACAAGCCTGCCTGAGATAATGGAGCGTATAGACAATATCGAAAAACGCCACGAGGTCATAGTCCCTGAAATGTGTGTCGCAGGAGAGGAGAATTTCAGCAAGGATAAGTTCCTTTCCATGTTCACAGAGGCTGAAAAGGCTTATGATCTCTTTTCGGACGAGCTTTCAAAACAGACCTTTGAAAAACTGACAGCGTTCAAGATAACAGGAAAGCTTTTTTATCTCCGTGAGATCTTTACTGATAAGGATAAGATAACGGAGATATTGCCACTGAGTGAAACCGAAACGTATTGCGACCTTGGTGCGTATACAGGTGATACCGTCAGCGAGCTTATCTCACGCACAGGTGGAAAATATGAGAAGATATATGCCGTTGAACCTGAACGCAAGAATTTTCAGAAGTGCCTGAGAAATCTCATTGCATATGACGATATAAGCTTTTATAACGCCGCCGCATGGAGCGTAGATACCGAACTTAGCTTTGCAGGCGGTGCAGGCAGACAGGGCAGAGTAGACGCCGCAGGTAAAAAGGTCCGTGCAAGAAGTCTTGACAGTATCCTTGCAGGAAAAAAGTGTACCTATGTGAAATATGACGTTGAGGGTGCAGACCTTGAGGCTTTAAAAGGCAGCAGGAACACTATTTCACGCTATTCCCCGAAAATATGCTGTGCCTTGTATCACAGACCGTATGATTATATCACCCTGCCGCTTTATATAAACAGCCTTTGCAAAGGCTATAAGTTTTATATCCGTCAGGAAAAATACTATCCTGCGTGGGAAAACAACCTTTTCTGCGTCCATGAATAAATAAGGAGAAAAATAATGAGTATAACAGTAAGCCTTAACGATAACTGGAAAATGAAAAAAGCAGGCACGCAGGAGAGTTTTGACTGCAAAGTACCATGCTCTGTGTATAAGACCCTGCTTGACTATAAAAAGATACCCGACCCGTATTACCGTGAAAACGAGTATATCTCAACACAGATATGTGATGATGACTATGACTTTGAAACAGTTTTCAGTGCAGATAAGACCGCCGCAGACTGTGAGAATACCATTTTGCACTTTGACGGCATTGATACCATAGCAAATGTGTATCTCAACGGCGTTCATCTTGGCAGAGCGAACAATATGCACTGCATATGGGAGTTTCCGGTCCACGGCATTTTGAAAGAGGGCGAAAATACCCTCATCGTGAAGATAAAATCCCCGAACCAATATATAAAAGAAATGGACGAAAAACGTCATTTGTGGGGCGTTGATTCCACCATGACGGGCTATACCCATATAAGAAAAGCCCATTGTATGTTCGGCTGGGATTGGGGTCCAATGCTCCCTGATATGGGCATATGGCGTTCGGTATCTCTTGTTATCCCACAGGACGGACGTATACTTGACGTCTACTACAGCCAGAAACATACCGAGAACAAAGTGACTTTGAAAGTGCTTGTGCATATAGAAAACCACGGCTGTAAAAAAGCTATGGTGGAGATATCCGACCCACAGGGCAACATCGCCGCAAAAGCTGATATAAGCCTGGAAGGCAGTGCAGAATATTATGAAACTGAACTTGTGATAAACGACCCTCAGCTTTGGTGGGTGAACGGCTACGGCGAACAGCCCCTCTATAAGTGCGTTGTCACCTTGTATGACGAAAAGGGCAGTGCCGCAGATGAAAACGCTCAGAGGATAGGTCTTAGAACGCTCACCGTCAGCCGTGAAAAAGACCGGTGGGGCGAGGAGTTCTGCTTTATAAACAACGGCGTGAAGATATTCGCAATGGGTGCGAACTATATCCCTGAAGATCAGATTGTCACACGCTGTAACGAAGAGAAAACAAGAAAGCTCCTTGCAGACTGTAAAGCCGCAAACTATAACTTCATCAGAGTGTGGGGTGGCGGTTACTATCCTGACGGATATTTCTATGACTATTGCGACGAGAACGGTATCATAGTATGGCAGGACTTTATGTTCGCCTGCTCCGCATATCTGCTCACGGAGGAGTTTGAAAAAGCCGTCCGTGGCGAGATAAAGGATAACGTTATCCGCCTGAGAAACCACCCGTCCCTTGGTCTGTGGTGCGGCAACAACGAGATAGAATCTGCCTGGGAGTATTGGGGCCTCCCTGAGGACGAAGAGGCAAAGCGTGACTATCTTATCATTTTTGAAGATATCATTCCTCAGGTGCTCAAAGAGTATGACACGTGCGAAAATACATTCTATTGGCCTTCCTCACCGTCATCAGGAGGCGGCTTTAAGGACGCATCATCGAACCATGCAGGCGATATGCACTATTGGGACGTTTGGCATAACTTCAAACCTATCGAGGCTTTCAGAGAGTTCTATTACCGTTTCTGTTCGGAGTATGGCTTTGAGAGCCTGCCTGATATAAAGACCTGCCGTGCCTTTGCCGACGAAACAAAGGGCGACTTTGACCTTTGCTCACCGGTTATGGCGGCACATCAGAAGTGCGTTCAGGGCAACGAGAAGATAATGTATTATCTTGCACAAATGGTGAGATATCCTTACGATTTCAAACAGCTCATCTATTCCTCGCAGCTCGTTCAGGCAGACTGCATACGCTCAAATGTTGAGCATATGAGAAGAGCGAGAGGCAGATGTATGGGATCTGCATATTGGCAGGTGAACGATTCAAACCCTGTTATCTCATGGTCAAGTATCGACTATTTCGGCAGGTGGAAAGGCCTGCATTATTATGCAAAGCGTTTCTACGCCCCATGCCTTATTTCCTGCGACGACAGCCATAGAGAAAAGCCTGTGCTCAATATATCCAACGAACGCATGACAGCCTTTGAGGGCGTGGTAAAATGGACGCTGAGAAACAACAAAGCAGAAATTTTGCAGAGCGGCGAAAAGTCCGTGAACGTTCCGGCTCTTACCGCACAAAACGTCCTTGACATAGACCTTTCACAGGAGCTTGTCAGCCGCACCGACCGCCGTGAAAAATATCTCGAATATTCCATTATGGAAAATGGCAGAGTGCTGAGTTTTGGCACAACTCTCTTTGTCCGCCCGAAAGAATTTACCTTCCTTGAGCCAAAGATAACCTATGGCATTTCCGAAAGCGAGGATAAGTTCGCATTGACATTCTGTGCCGAGAATTACGCCAAAAGCGTCTGCCTCAGCCTGAAAACTGCCGACTGCGTGTTCTCTGACAACTGGTTCGATATCCACGGAAAAGAACCTGTGACCATAGTGATAGACAAAGGTTCTCTCAGCAGGAAAATGACCGCTCAGGAACTTTCTGAGGAACTTGAGATAATGCACAATTAGGCTGTGATAAAGGTTATGCCTTGGGCGTAGCCTTGTCACCAGCAGGGATATATTGAATGAGGATAGCAAAAACAGAGCATCGGGCTGTCATATTTCTGCAACGCAGAAATTATGCCATTCCCCTACAGTGGCTTTGTGTATGGGCGAACAGCGTTCGCTCGCAATGCTTGTGCTTTGCGAACGTACATATCAAACTATCCTGCGTATAAGTAGCCTGAAATATATTTTTAGGAGGAACTGCTTTGAAAGTAAAACTAAGCAAATACTTAAAGCCTTATGCACTTTTTGCGGTGCTCACGCCACTGTCCATGGTGGGCGAAGTACTAGGAGACCTTCTCCAGCCAAAGCTGATGTCGAAGATAGTTGACGACGGCGTGCTGGGGCAGGATATGAACCTTATCATAAGGACGGGACTTCTTATGCTCCTTGTCCTTATCGGCGGCGGAGCTTGCGGAATCGCAGCGTCTGCGTTCGGCGGAATAGCCTCGCAAAGCTTTTCACGAGATCTGCGTGTGGACGTTTTCAAGCGTGTCATGGGGCTTTCCTTTGAACAGACCGACAAGTTCACAACAGGCTCGCTGGTAACACGTCTTACAGCGGATATAACCGCCATTCAGCAAATGGTGGACTTCCTGCTGAGAATGTTGGTGCGTGACAGCCTGCTGTTCTTCGGTGGAATAATCATGATGCTCACCCTGAACGTCAGGTTCGGTATCATAATTCTCTGTGCACTGCCTATCGAGATAGTCATGATGATAATAATTCTCAGAAAGGCTAACCCTTATTACTCTGTTGTTGCTAAAAGACTGGATACCGTGAACTCCGTGGTACAGGAGAACGTCACAGGTGCAAGAGTCGTAAAAGCGTATGTGAGAGAGGATACAGAGCAAAAGCGTTTTGAAGATGCAAATATAAGACTTATGGAATCAAACCTCCGTGTCCAGACCCTTATGGCGATATTGCAGCCTCTGCTTATGATAATACTCAACCTGTCTGTTATCGCCGTTATCCTCATAGGCGGCTGGCAGGTGCAGGCACAAGCTATGAAGGTCGGCGAGGTCATGGCGGCTATCACATATCTTACTCAGGTCTTGCATGGCGTAATGATGATGTCAATGATGTTCCAGACCCTTGCAAAGGCGTCGGCCTCAGCCGCAAGACTTAGAGAAGTCCTTGAAACTGACCCTGTTATAAAAAGCGGCAGCGTTTCCCTTGCAGATAAAACAGGGGGCACAGTCAGCTTTAAAAACGTTTCATTCTCCTATCCTGAAACAAAGGGCAGACCTGTTATCTCAGACCTTACCCTTGATATAAAGTCAGGAGAGAGCGTTGCCATTCTTGGTGCAACAGGTTCAGGAAAATCCTCCCTTGTGAACCTTATCCCAAGATTTTATGACTGCACAGCAGGAGAAGTCCTCGTTGACGGCGTGAACGTCAAGGACTGTAAGCTTGATGAACTTAGAAAGAAAGTTGGAATAGTCCTGCAAAAAAGCGAGTTGTTTTCAGGCACAGTTGAGGACAACATAAAATGGGGCGACAAAAACGCCACCCATGAAGAAGTCATTTCCGCCGCACAGGCAGCACAGGCTGATGAGTTCATACAGAAAATACCTGCCGCCTATGACGGCATGATAGCCGAAAAGGGTGCGTCCCTGTCAGGCGGTCAAAAACAAAGACTGTCTATCTCAAGAGCAGTGCTCAAAAACCCTGAGATACTCATTCTTGACGATTCCACCTCAGCCCTCGACCTCGGTACAGAGGCAAAGCTCCGTGCTGAGATAGATAAAAAAATGAGCGGCACGACCCTTATCATAATCGCACAGCGTATCCAAAGCGTGAAAAGCTGCGATAGGATAGCCGTCCTTGACCACGGCAAGCTTTGTGCCTGCGATACTCATGAAAATCTGCTAAAGACCTGCGAGGTATATCAGGATATCTACGCCTCACAGGTAAAAACGTCAGGAGGTGAAGTGTAATGCCTCCAATGCCTCAAATGGGACCCGGCGGAAGAAAGCCAGGCGGACCGCACGGTGCAAGGCTCACAATGGAAAAGCCTAAGGACGCAAAGAACACCCTTAAAAAGCTTATCGGCTATATAGGCAGGAACAGATATCTGTTTTTCGCACTTATCGGAGTAATGCTCATCATAACTCTGCTCAACCTTGCCGCACCGTCTATCCAGCAGATCGCTATCGACTGCATTACCCTCACGAAAAAGAAAACAAGCGTTGACTTCGGTGCACTTGGCAGAACGCTCATAGGTCTTGGTGCAGTCTATCTGCTTTCCTCATTGTTCACCTATATGCAGGGCATCTTCTCCGCAAAGCTTTCCCAGTTCACCGTCAGGACCATGCGTAAAGACTTGTTCTCAAGCCTTGTAAGACTGCCTATAAAGTATCTCGATACCCATAGTCACGGCGATATAATGAGCCGTATGACCAACGATGTCGAGAACATTTCCACAACCATCTCCCAGTCTATAGGCTCGCTTATCTCAGGTGTGCTCACCATTGTGGGAACAGTTGTCATAATGCTTTTGTATTCCCCTCTGCTCACGCTCATATCCCTGTCTACCGTATTTCTCACTATATTCGTTTCAGGCGTTCTCACAAAGTATATGAAGAAATACTTTATCAAACAGCAGGTGCTCTTAGGTGAGATAAACGGCGAAGTTGAGGAAATGGTAGTCGGATATAGAACTGTGGTTTCCTACGGCAAGGAGCAGGACGCTGTTGACAAGTTCGAGAAAATGAGCAACGATCTGAAAAAATGCGGCATAAAAGCTCAGATATTCGGTGGTGTAATGGGCCCTTGCATGAACTTAATATCCAACTTCGGCTTTATCCTTATCGCAGCCTTCGGCGGCTGGTTCGCAATAAAGGGCATTATAACAGTGGGAACTATTCAGGCTTTCATACTCTATTCAAAGCAGTTCTCACGTCCTATCAATGAGATAGCCAACCAGTTTGCAAACATTCAGACCGCCATAGCCGGTGCAGAGCGTATCTTTGAGGTCATGGACGCCGATAAGGAAACCGACGAGGGCACAGCTGATTTTGAGGTCGAGAACGTAAAAGGCGATATCAGTTTCAAGCATATAGATTTCTCATATGTTCCTGAAAAACAGGTGCTCAAAGACCTTGACCTTGAGGTGAAAGCAGGTCAGAAAATAGCCATTGTCGGTGCAACAGGCTCAGGAAAGACCACCATAGTGAACCTCCTCACAAGATTTTATCCTGTTGACAGCGGCGAGATAACCGTTGACGGTCAGAGTATTTACGATATCCCGAAAGACAAGCTCAGACGTTCCATAGCCATAGTTTTGCAGGATACCGTGCTTTTCAAAGACACCATAGAGCAGAATATCCGCTACGGCAGAGAAAATGCTACCCTTGATGAAATAAAGGCGGCCGCAAGGTTTGCAAATGCAGACGAGTTCATCGAAAGACTTCCCGAGGGCTATGATACCGTCCTCGCAGAAGGCGGCTCGAACCTTTCTCAGGGACAGCGTCAGCTGCTTTCCATAGCAAGAGCAGTCCTTGCAGACCCTAAGATACTTATTCTCGACGAGGCGACTTCCTCTGTCGATACCCGAACTGAAATGCACATTCAGTCCGCAATGGTGGCACTGATGAAAAACAGGACTTCCCTTATTATCGCTCACCGACTTTCCACTATCCGTGACGCCGATAAGATAGTCGTTATCGACGGCGGTCAGGTGGTAGAAGAGGGCAGCCACGAGCAGCTGCTTGCAGCAAAGGGCTGTTACTATAGACTTTATCAGACCCAGTTCTCAGGCGTTAAGACCTGATACAATGGTGTTTGGAAAACGTATATAGTCAATATCGTACATTCAAACAAATATGTAGTGGAGCGACGCAATTCCTGCTTTGCAGAAATACGACGTCCCACTTCTCGATATTTCGTCAACCCACAAAACTTCGTGATAATTCAAACTTTTACACTCTCAAAATCGGGCTGTCGAGGGCGCCAGCCCCTACATGAAAATTGGCGGTCTTATCAAACAAATCAAGGCACAGGAAACTTCTCCTGTGCCTTTTTTATGAAAAAAAGGACGGCTCTCATAAGAAAGCCGTCCTTGATGTTATCTGAAATATTACTTAGAAATAAGTGCCAGTGTATCTCTAGCAATGAGAAGTTCCTCATTTGTAGGGATAACGTAAACCTTTGTCTTAGACTCGTCAGTGGAGATCTCCTTGAGGATTCCACGGCAGAGATTCTTCTCAGCGTCAATGTGGATACCGAGGATATCGAGATTTGAGCAAGCAGCAGCTCTTACCTCAGGTGCGTTCTCACCGATACCGCCTGTGAAGATAACAGCGTCAAGACCGTTCATTGCAGCAGCGTATGAACCGATGAACTTCTTGATCTGATAAGCGAATATCTCGCTTACAATAAGAGCTCTCTCGTTGCCCTCGCTTGCAGCAGCCTGAATATCTCTGTTGTCAGAACCGATGCCTGACAGACCAAGGAATCCTGACTTCTTGTTCATGTATTCTGTCATCTGGTCAGGTGTAAAGCCCATTTTCTTCTCAACATAGTCAACAGCTGAAGGGTCAACAGAACCGCAGCGTGTGCCCATTACAAGACCGTCAAGAGGAGTGAATCCCATTGATGTGTCAACAGACTTGCCGCCGTTGATAGCTGTGATAGAAGAACCGTTTCCGAGGTGGCATGAAACTATCTTGAGCTCCTCTATAGGCTTGCCCATTACCTTTGCAAGCTCGCCTGAAACGAATCTGTGTGATGTTCCGTGGAAACCGTATTTTCTTACATGAAGATCAGTGTAGCACTCATATGGCAGACCATAGAGATAAGCCTTTCTTGGCATTGTTGAGTGGAAAGCTGTGTCGAATACAACTACCTGCGGTGTGCCCTCAGGGATAACAGCCTTGCAGGCTCTCAGTGCAAGAGCGTGTGGGTGGTTATGTACAGGTGCAAGCTCAGCCAGTGCGTCGATCTGGTCGATAACCTCGTCAGTAACAAGGCAAGTTTCCTTGAATATCTCAGCACCCTGAACTATTCTGTGACCAACTGCCGATATCTCAGACATAGAGTCGATGACCTTTGTCTCGCCTGATGTGAGTACCTCAACGAGCTTTTCAAAAGCCTCAGTGTGAGTAGGAAAATCGCAATCCTCTTCGATATGTCTGCCGTCGCCTGTCTTTGCACTTACATGACCGTCGATACCGATACGGTCGCAGTTGCCCTTTGCAATGACTGACTCGTCTTTCATATCAAGGAGCTGATATTTAAGAGATGATGAACCTGCGTTTACAACTAAGATTTTCATTGGAAAAATCTCCTCCCGATTTATAATGTGTCAGATAACAGGCCCCTTTTTGTCAGACGATATACGCAATAATTGTGCAATATTGCCTTGACTTTAAGCCCATAATATCATATACTTATAGCTGTCTCTTATACACATCTCCGAGCCCACGAGACTA
>UQAR01000074.1 GCA_900539095.1 uncultured Ruminococcus sp. | reverse complement strand
TACGAGATTCGCCTTAGTCTCGTGGGCTCGGAGATGTGTATAAGAGACAGGCGGTCGGTGCGAGCTGATACGTTTTCTTCAAACGAATGGATTTGTGAGGAGCGGTGTGAAAGTTTATTCGAGTATCACTCGCCGTGATTCCTGCGTTAAAGGACAGGATATTGATTTCTGCTAGTCAGAATGCGTATCTGTGAGCCGATAATTTATTATCGGGAAATTGGGTGGCACCACGGTTCTATCGTCCCATAACCAGAGGTTATGTGTGATGACAGGACTTTTTTTATTGCCATTTTCGTGGCAAAAAAACACATTTAGGAGGAATATTTATGCTATACCCTGCTGTTGAACAAGTAAAAGAACTTTTTGAAAACTATGAAACTGTACCAGTATTCTATGAACTTCTCATGGATTCATGCACACCGATACAGCTTTTCAACTGCCTGCATGAGGCTTATGACGATTGTTTCATTCTTGAGTCTGTTGACAACAAGGACCAGTGGGGCAGATATTCATATGTAGGTATCGATCCTAAATGCGAATATATTCTTGACAAGCACGTTGTTACTGTTAAGGAGAAAGGCAAGGCTGATGAAACGGTAAAAGTCGATGACCCTATCGCTTTCTTCTCAGAGATAATCGAGGCACACAAGTCACCGAGATTCAATAATTATCCTAAGCTCACAGGCGGTCTTATCGGATTTTTCGCTTATGACATGATAAGATATTTTGAAAAAACTCTCTGCTCCCCTCCTGAGGACGATCTTAAACTTCCTGACGCTGACCTGCATCTCTTTGAAAAGATAGTCGCTTACGATCACCTTTCAAACAAGGCTGTAATAATCCTCAACATAAATAAGAGCGACGACGTTGAGGCTAAGTACAAGGAATGTGAAAAGATATGCGAAGAGGTCGTTGAAACACTGAGAAATTACAAGCCAGTTTTGAAAACACATAAGACGGCTGAGGACAACATCACTGTTAAGTCCAACATAACAAAGGAACATTACCTTGCAAATGTTGAAAAGGCTAAGGAATACATCAAAGAGGGCGACATCTTCCAGATAGTTCCGTCACAGAGATTTGAGATAGATAACCCACCTGACAGCTTTGACGTTTACAGAATGCTCCGCTCCACGAACCCTTCACCGTATCTTTACTACTTCAAGCACAATGATTACGCTGTTGCAGGTGCGTCACCTGAAATGCTGGTATCTGTTGAAAACAGAACGGTAGTAACAAGACCTATCGCAGGCACTATCAAGCGTGGAGCTACCTACGATGAGGATATCCGCAACGAGCAGCAGCTGCTGAACGACCCTAAGGAAAGAGCTGAGCACACAATGCTCGTTGACCTTGGAAGAAACGATATCGGAAAGGTTTCAGAGTTCGGTTCGGTAACTGTCACAGATATGATGATAGTTGAAAGATATTCAAAGGTAATGCACCTTGTTTCAAATGTCAAGGGTACTTTGAGAGAAGATAAGAAACCTCTTGACGCTCTTATGGCTGTTCTTCCTGCGGGAACACTTTCAGGTGCACCGAAGGTAAGAGCAATGGAGATAATCGACGAGCTTGAAACAACAAAAAGAGGTCTTTACGGCGGAACAGTTGGTTATCTTGCATTTGACGGTTCACTGGATACCTGCATCGCTATCAGAACGGTGCTTTTCAAAAACAACAAGGCTTACATTCAGGCAGGCGGCGGAGTTGTTGCAGACTCAGTTCCTGAGAACGAATATCAGGAGTCATGCAACAAGGCAATGGCTGTTATCAATGCCATTAAAGAGGCAAGTAAATTATAATTTTTAAGGAGATAAATAACATGAGCAATAATATTATTCTTACAGGCGACAGACCAACAGGATCACTTCATTTGGGACATTATGTCGGCTCGCTGAAAAAAAGAGTTGAACTTCAGAACACCGGCAAGTTCGACCAGTTCGTTATGATAGCTGACCTTCAGGCACTCACTGACAATGCTGACAATCCTGAGAAGATAAGACAGAACATTCTCGAAGTAATGCTCGACTATCTTGCTGTAGGACTTGAGCCTGACAAAACAACATTCTTTGTTCAGTCACATATCCCGGCACTTTATGAGCTGCCTATGTACTATTCAAACCTCGTTACAATGTCAAGACTTGAAAGAAATCCAACTATCAAGACTGAGATAAAAATGAGGAACTTTGAAAGAAACCTCCCTGTTGGATTTATGACATATCCTATCAGTCAGGCGGCAGACATCACAGCGTTCAAGGCTAAATACGTTCCTGTTGGCGAAGATCAGCTCCCTATGCTTGAGCAGGCAAGAGAGATAGTAAACAGTTTCAACAGAATTTACAAGTGCGATATACTTGTTGAGCCTGAGGCTGTTCTCCCTGACAATGCAAGCTGCAACAGACTTGTGGGAACAGACGGCAACACAAAAATGAGCAAGTCTTTGGGCAACTGCATTTATCTTAAAGACGATGAAAAGACGCTGAAAAACAAGATAATGTCAATGTACACTGACCCTACACACATCAATGTCAATGACCCTGGTCACACAGAGGGCAATCCGGTGTTCATTTATCTTGACGCATTCAGCAAGGACGAAGATTTTGCAAAATACTTCCCTGACTACAAAAATCTCGCAGAGATGAAAGAACATTATGAGCGTGGCGGTCTTGGCGACATGAAGTGCAAAAAGTTCCTTAACAACGTTATGCAGGAATTTCTCGCACCAATCAGAGCAAGACGTGAAGAATACGAAAAGGACAAAGAACAGCTGCTGGAGATACTCAAAAAGGGCACACAGCGTGCAGTAGAGGTTTCAAATGAAACTGTATCAGAAATAAGAAATGCTATCGGCATCAACTATTTCAACGACAAGGCATTTATGGACAAATTTGTACTGTAAAGGAAGATTGCTATGATTTTACTTATTGACAACTATGACAGCTTTACCTACAATCTTTATCAGGCTGTAGGCGTACTCACAAAAGACATCACAGTAGCAAGAAATGATGAGATAACCATTGATGAGATAGAAAAAATGTCACCTGCGGCTATCATCATCTCCCCTGGCCCTGGTTATCCAAAGGATGCTGGTATCTCTGAGGAGGTCATAAAGACTTTTAGCGGCAGGATACCTATACTGGGCGTTTGCCTTGGTCATCAGGCAATAGCTGAGGCATTCGGTGGAAAGATAGTTCACGCAAAGCAGCAGCTCCACGGCAAGCAGACTGACATCAATCTTAACACAGCAAACCCACTTTTCAGCGGTTTGAAGAGCACAATAAAAGCTGCAAGATATCATTCACTTGTTGTAGACAGCATTTCACTTTCTACCTGCCTGTCAGTTATCGCAACTGACGACAAGGCTCAGATAATGGCTATCAGACACAAAGAGCACCCTACCTACGGCGTTCAGTTCCACCCTGAGTCAGTGCTCACAGGCGAAGTTGGAAACATGATAATCGAAAACTTCCTGAACGATATCGCTGGCATAAAGACAACTAAAACAAAGTCAGCTGCTCTTCCTGACAACGAAAGAGTTGAGCTTAAAAAGTATCTTAAAATAGTATGCGAGGGCAAGTCGCTTACTGAGGACGAGGCTTACAAGGCAATGGATATCATCATGAGCGACAGAGCGTCGAACGCTCAGATAGCCTGCCTGCTCACGGCACTGAGAATGAAGGGCGAAACTATTGACGAGATAACCGGTTTTGCAAAGGTCATGAGAGAGAAAATGTCCAAGGTCAATGTCAAGGGTACACTTGATATCGTGGGCACAGGCGGAGATCTTTCAAACAGCTTTAACATCTCCACAACTTCTTCATTCGTAATTGCAGCAGCGGGACAGAAAGTCGCAAAGCACGGCAACAGAAGTGTATCTTCAAAGAGCGGTGCGGCTGACGTTCTTGAGGCTCTCGGCGTAAAGATCCAGTCAACACATGAGCAGGCTGAAAAGTCACTTGATGAGATAGGTCTTTCATTCCTGTTTGCACAGTCATATCACTCAGCAATGAGATTTGTAGGACCAACAAGAGCACAGATAGGCGTGAGAACTGTTTTCAACATTCTCGGTCCTCTTGCAAACCCTGCAAAGGCTGACTATATGATACTTGGAACATATGACCCTGACCTGCTTGAACCAATGGCTAAGGTGCTTATGAATCTTGGCATAACGAGAGCAATGCTCGTTTACGGCAATGACAGGCTTGACGAAGTTTCAATTTCAGCACCAACAACTATCTGCGAGATAAACGGCGGAAAGCTTATCAAGTATGAGATAAAGCCTGAGGACTTCGGTCTTAAAAGAGGCAAGCTTACCGATATCGTTGGCGAGGACGGAAAGGGCAACGCCGCTATCACAAGAGGCATACTTGAGGGCACTATCAAGGGTGCAAAGAGAGATATCGTTCTTCTTAACTCAGGCTGTGCACTTTATATCTGCGGCAAATGTGACAGCATCGAAGAGGGCGTAAAGACTGCTGCTGAAATGATAGACAGCGGCAAGGCTCTTAAAAAGCTTGAGGAACTTGTTGAACTTACTAACAGAGGATAAAAAATGATACTTGACAATATCTGCGACAAAAGAAAAGAACAGCTTGAAAGAGATATATCAAAAGTTTCAAGACAGGATATAAAAGCTATGGCAGCCGAAAAGGAATACCAAACGGTCTCCTTTTCAAAGGCTGTAAAGCGTGACACCCTTTCAGTAATAAGCGAGGTAAAGAAAGCCTCGCCGTCAAAAGGACTTATCTGCCCTGATTTTGACCCGGTGAAAACTGCCTGCGAATATGAGAAAAGCGGTGCGAACGCTATCTCCTGCCTGACGGAAGAGCACTATTTTCAAGGCTCTGCGGAATATCTCAAAGCTATAAGAGCGGCTGTAAAGCTGCCGATACTCCGCAAGGATTTCATCATCGACGAATATCAGATTTACGAGGCAAGGGCTATAGGTGCTGACGCAGTGCTGCTTATTTCAGCAATACTCAGCGAGAGTCAAATGAAAGAATATTCTGACATTGCCCACGAGCTTGACCTTGAATGTCTTGTAGAGGTGCACAACGAGGAAGAGTATAAAAAGACGCTTGGTTTTAAGCCTGATATGCTGGGCATAAACAACCGAAACCTTTATACCTTTGACGTTGACCTTGAAACCACAGGCAGGCTCAGCAGCATAATAGGTGACCATGCTGTGCTCGTTTCTGAAAGCGGCATAAAGACAAATGCGGATATGCGAAAAGTCCGCAGCCTTGGTGCAGACGCTGTGCTTATCGGCGAAACACTTATGAGGAGCGGCAACATCAGCAAAACTCTTCTTGAACTCAGAGAGGGAGTTTAAATGACAAGGATAAAAATTTGCGGTATGCGGTGTGTTGACGATATTCTTTACGTCAACAAATACCGCCCCGATTATGCGGGCTTTATACTGTCAGAAGGTTTTAAAAGAACGATAAGCTTTGACTCCTTCTGTGAGCTTGACAGCCGTCTTGACAAAGATATCAAGCGTGTGGGCGTTTTCGTCAACGAACCTACAGAGAACATTCTGAAATATTACGCAGATAAGCTGGACGTTATACAGCTGCACGGTGAAGAAAACGCAGAGTATATCAGCAAACTCCGTGAAAACTGCGGCTGCGAGATATGGAAAGCTGTTCGTGCAAAATGTGCTGATGATATCGCAAAAGCTGATGCACTTCCCGTCCATAAGCTGCTTATAGACAGCTTTTCAGCAGGCAGCTACGGCGGAACAGGCAAGCGTGTTGACCTTGATATATTTTCACAGGTAAACATATCAAAACCGTTTTTCCTTGCAGGCGGACTGAATGAAGAGAACGTCTGCGAGGCTATCGAAAAGGTAAGACCATACGGCGTTGACTTTTCAAGCTCAGTGGAAACAGACGGCTGGAAGGACGAAAACAAGATAAAAAGGATAGTTGAGACTATCAGAAAATAATACCGAAAGAAGGATATAAATGAGTAAAATTGGACGATTCGGTGAATTTGGCGGACAGTATATTCCTGAAACTGTCATGACTGCCGTTCACGAGCTTGAAGAGGCATACGATAAATACAAAGACGATCCGCAGTTCAACAAGGAACTTCAGGAGCTTTATCACGACTATGCAGGCAGACCGTCAATGCTTTATTACGCAGAGAAAATGACAAAGGATCTGGGCGGTGCTAAAATATACATCAAGCGTGAAGATCTTAACCACACAGGTTCTCACAAGATAAACAACGTTCTGGGTCAGATACTTTTGGCAAAGAAAATGGGCAAAAAACGTATCATCGCTGAAACCGGTGCCGGTCAGCACGGCGTTGCCACTGCTACAGTATGTGCTCTTATGGGTCTTGAATGCGAGGTCTATATGGGCGAAACAGATATGAAAAGACAGTCACTTAACGTATACAGAATGAACCTCCTTGGTGCAAAGGTAACTGGCGTTGCAAGCGGCACTGCCACTCTGAAAGACGCTATCAATGAGGCTTTCAGAGATTGGGTATCAAACATCGACACTACTTTCTACTGCATAGGCTCTGTAATGGGTCCTCACCCTTATCCTACAATGGTAAGAGATTTCCAGAAGGTCATCAGTGCTGAGATAAAGGCACAGCTTATGGAAAAGAAAGGCAGACTGCCTGACTGTGTTGTTGCCTGTGTAGGCGGCGGCTCAAACGCTATGGGTGCGTTCTATAACTTTATCGATGACAAGTCAGTCAAGCTTGTTGGTGCAGAGGCAGCAGGAAGAGGTATCGACACCCCTGACCATGCAGCAACTGTTGCAAAGGGTTCACTTGGCATTTTCCACGGAATGAAGTCGCTTTTTTTGCAGAACGAATACGGTCAGATAGACCCTGTTTATTCTATCTCAGCAGGTCTTGACTACCCTGGAATAGGCCCTGAGCACGCATATCTCAACTCTATCGGCAGAGCTCAGTACGTTGATATTACTGATGAAGAGGCAGTTTGTGCCTTTGAATATCTTTCAAGAACAGAGGGCATTATCCCAGCTATCGAATCATCACACGCTGTTGCGGCAGCACTGAAGATAGCTCCGACAATGGATAAGGACTCTATACTTGTCATCAACCTTTCAGGCAGAGGCGACAAGGACGTATACTCAATAGCAAGATACAGGGAGGTCGAGCTCAATGAAGAATAGGATAGATGCTTGCTTTGAAAAGCTCAAAGCAAAAAACAAAAAGGCACTTGTTACCTTTATCACAGCAGGTGACCCTGACATGGACACAACAGAAAAATGCGTTCTTGAAATGTACAATAACGGCTCTGACATTATCGAGATAGGCGTGCCATTCTCAGACCCTATCGCAGAGGGTGCGACTATCCAGAAAGCGTCACAGCGTTCTCTGAGCGGCGGAACGAATCTTGACAAGATATTTGACCTTGTGCGAAAGCTCCGCACACAGACTGACAAGCCTATGCTTTTGATGATGTATATAAACACTATCTTCAAGTTCGGCACAGCGAAGTTCTTTGAGCTTTGCAAGGAAACACAAATAGACGGCGTCATCGTTCCTGATATGCCTTTCGAGGAACGTGAAGAGCTTGAGGGCGAGGCTGAGAAAAATGGTATCTACACTATCTTCCTTGTTGCACCGACCTCACATGAGCGTGTAAAAATGATAGCTGAAAAGTCAAAGGGCTTTTTGTATGTTGTATCTTCACTGGGCGTTACAGGTATGCGTTCAGAGATAACCACTGATTTCAACGAGCTGCTTGCACCTATCCGAAACAACGATCACTGCCCTTGCTGCATAGGTTTCGGAATTTCAAATCCTGAGCAGGCAAAGAAAATGTCCCAGTACGCTGACGGCGTTATAATGGGAAGTGCTGTTGTCAAGATAGTTGAGGAACACGGCAAGGACGCTCCTGAATATATTGGCAAGTTTATCAAGTCTGTTCGTGAGGGTATGGACAGCTAAATATAACAAAGCAAGGCTCTGAGCAAAAACTCAGAGCCTTATTTTTATGCAAAAAACAAGACCCCGATTTTATCGAGGTCTTGCAAAATATTCTTATGAATTTTTCTTATTGAATGCAACAACAGCGTCGTTGATAGTCTTAAGCTCAGCGTCAACAGTTGCGGAGTATGATTCTCTCAGCTCTGTCCATGAGAACTGTTTGCCATTATCGTCAGCCTTGTTTGTGTATTCATAAAGCTTTCTTGTTACGCAGTTGCCGTCCTCATTTGCGTTGTCGTCAGACATTGTTGATGAAATACCATAGCCGTAGTCAAATACCTGATTGTATTCAGAAGATGAGCAGTCAACGATCACCTGATACATATCCTCTGTCCAGTTAGGGTTAGCGTTGAGGAATTTCTCTTTGCCGTTTTCCTTATATGTTTCATCTGTGTTAGCCATTCTGCAACACTCATACCAGCACTTAACAGCCTCGTTAGCTGTTGAACCTCTTACCCACATATATGCCGTCATATCAGATGTCATGTACTTTTCATCAGTGTTAGGATCAGACGGAACAGGGACCACTCTCCAAGTGTCAGCGTCAGAAGGTCCGTTATTTCCTGTCATAGCCCATGTACCCATACAGTAGAACAGCAGGTTGCCGTCTTTAAGTGCCTGCTTAGCATTGCCAAGCCAGTTGCCGTTTACAAGGTTATTCTTACCTACCTGATAAAGCAGATCTTCTGCTCTTTCGATATCAGGGTCATTTATATTGTTTGTGAACTTCTCTCCGTCATAGTTTACCATTGTTTTACCGGTCTGCTGAATGACCTGTGTCTGGAACCAACCATTGATACCAAATCTCTCAACATCAGCAGGAGCGTTTGAAACAAACTCCGACATCATGTCATACCAGTTATCCCAATTCCACTCGCTATTCTGATAAAGCTCATATGGATCGTCAAGACCCTCAGCGTCAATAACGTCCTGATCGTACATCATAAGTGTGCCGACTGTAAAGCTGATAGGAGCAACATAATGCTTGCCGCCCATAACGAACTTGTCAGCAGTTGTTTTTACATCAGCCCACAGCGGATCATCAAAGTTTACTATATCGTCAACAGGCTGATACATATCCTTGAGCACCTGTGCAGGGAAAGCCATCCACTCATACTTGAAGATATCAGGCACATTCTGCTGAGCCATGATAGCACTAGCGAGCTGGTCAAATTTTTCGCTATCAGTTACTCTTGTGTACTCTACTTTACCACCCTTGTTGTTGAAAAGGGTCATCTCAACGGACTTATCCTCGCCCTTTTTCTCGTCAGGGTTAAGGTCATATGTACCCATCCAGCGGATAGTTTTCTGAGCGTCGTCAGGGATAGCCTCTATCTCCTGTGTGTCCTCAACTTTTACTTTCTTTACTGTGGATACCTTTGAGCTGTTATCGCCTGTTGAGCCGCAGCCTGCAACTGCAAAAACAGATGTAAGAGCTACAGCCAAGGCAAGAATCTTCTTGGTTTTCATAAAATAATTGACCTCCGAATCAAATGATTTTCTGTCTGTTCAATTTTCAATATTGCCTTTTAATTATAAAGCTTAATGTCCTTTAAGTCAATTCTCATTTTAAACAAAGACATTCAAGGCATTTGTATAATTTGAACATTTCAAAAGTAATAAATATTAAAATATTAAACCTTGAGAGGTACTTGAAAAAAAGAAAATATTGTAGTATAATAGGTGGTAAATAATAATTATTGCAAAATCGGAGATAAATAAATGAAGAAAATAGAAATTTTCACTGACGGTGCTTGTTCAGGCAATCCCGGTCCTGGAGGATACGGTGCGATACTAAGATACAAAGGCACATCAAAAGAGCTTTGGGGCGGCGACCCTTCAACTACCAATAACCGCATGGAACTTACTGCTGTTATCACTGCCCTTTCGGCACTTAAAGAACCTTGCGAGGTCGAGCTTTACAGCGATTCAAAATACATTATCGACGCTGTGACAAAGGGCTGGGCAAAGAAATGGCGTGCCAACAACTGGGTGAAATCTGACAAGAAAAAGGCTCTCAATAGCGATCTTTGGGAAAAGCTGCTTGATCTGCTGGAGGTGCACAAAGTCAACTTCAACTGGGTAAAAGGTCATGCAGGACACCCTGAAAATGAACGCTGCGACGCACTGGCAGTCATGGGTTCAAAAAAGTTTAACAGAAGTTAATTTTCTGTTAAATCGGCGAAATCACTTGCATTTTGTAGTAAATAAGTATATAATCTGTCTCTTATACACATCTGACGCTGCCGACGAATTAGACGGTGT
>UQAR01000073.1 GCA_900539095.1 uncultured Ruminococcus sp. | reverse complement strand
CTACACCGTCTAATTCGTCGGCAGCGTCAGATGTGTATAAGAGACAGTTCTTGTAGCCTCCTGGAATGAAAGCTGGCACTCTGTGTTTACATTGATCTTTGCAACGCCAAGTGAGATTGCCTTCTTGATCATGTCATCAGGAATACCTGTACCGCCGTGAAGTACCAGTGGCATATCGCCAACCTTTTCCTTGATAGCAGCAAGTGTCTCGAATGAAAGGCCTGGCCAGTTTGCTGGATACTTACCGTGAATGTTACCGATACCAGCTGCGAGCATTGTAACGCCGAGATCAGCGATTGTCTTGCACTCGTTAGGATCTGCACACTCGCCCATGCCTACTACGCCGTCCTCTTCGCCGCCGATAGAACCAACTTCGCACTCGATAGAAAGACCAAGCTGATCTGCAACGTGAACAAGTTCAGTTGACTTAGCAAGGTTCTCCTCAAATGGATAGTGTGAACCGTCGAACATGATAGATGAGAAACCAGCCTTTACGCACTTGTAGCAGCCCTCATATGTTCCGTGGTCAAGATGAAGTGCTACTGGTACTGTGATACCGAGCTCTTCGTCCATTGCCTTTACCATAGCGGCAACAGTCTTGAAACCTGTCATGTACTTGCCTGCACCCTCAGAAACACCGAGGATAACTGGTGACTGACACTCCTGAGCTGTGAGAAGGATAGCCTTTGTCCACTCAAGGTTGTTAATATTGAACTGACCTACGGCATACTTGCCGGCAAGTGCCTTTGTCATCATTTCCTTAGCTGAAACTAACATTTTAAAACGACCTCCGTTATTTAAAATTTTCCTCTATTATTATACAACATTACACCGCCAAATGCAATAGCTTGACATTAATTTAACAATTATGTAACATTTAAACCTCGTACATCTCGATGACCTTCTGAGCAACCTCGATCTTTGTGCATCTCTTATCCATAGCCTGCTTTTCAAGATATCTGTGAGCCTGCTGCTCTGTAAAGCCAAGATACTGCATAAGTGAGCACTTCGCTCTGTTTATCGTTCTTATCTCTTCAAGCTTTTTGTGCAGTTTCAGGTTCTCAGACCTTATGCCCAGCATTCTTTTTCGTGCGGCACTGACAAATTTCATGGAGCGGTAAAAATACTGTCTGCTAAGAGGTTTCGGTATGACCATGACTCCGAAGTCCTCAAGCTTATCTGCAAGTATATCCGCATTTTCTGCCTTTGCGATAGCCACACAGCTTGCGTCCGTCGAGGTACAAACTATCTCCGCAAGCTCGTTGCCGTATTCGTCAGAGAGCGGACAGTTTATCACAACGCAGTCATAGCTGCCAGACCCAACCGCACGTCTTGTTTCCAGACCCGTTGCGGCTATGGAAGTCTTGCAGGCGGGAAAAGTTTCTTTCAGCAGGCTCACAAGCATGGCAGTAGCCTTTTCGTTGCTTGACGCCACAAGTATCCTGTCCATTTCCCGACCTCCTTGTCATGAATTTTTCTGACATCTCTGACCTTACAGATGATAAAAATATCTCACCGTTTCAAACTGTTCCTTGTCGGCAGCTCTTTCATACTCAATGAGCAGTTCTTTTTCGATAGCAATGAACCGCTCAAGCATATGCTCAGGAAGCCTGTCAGCAAGAAACTCGCTCTTTTCAGCACGTTCCACTGCCTCTTTCAAAGACTGCGGCAGTGTTTCAAGCTTTGCAAGCTCGCTTTCAGATGCAGCACCCGTGTCGATATTGAACGGACTGCAAAGCTCCTCTTTATTTATAACGCCGTCTATGCAGGCGTATATGAGCAGACCCATTGCAAAATATGGGTTGCAGGTATTGTCTGCCGAACGGAGGATAATGCCGTTTTCATCATCATCAGAAAGCGGTGCACGCAGCAACTGAGCATAATTCTCATGTGACCATGAAATATACTTTGGTGCAAGCAGGCTGCCAAAACGCTTGTATGAATTTGTGGTGGTGTTAAGGAACAGCGTCATGTCGCCCACATTTTTCAAAATGCCTGCGATCATTCTTTCAGCCTCTTTTGAAAGGCCTCCCAGCTGCGGACGGAAAACATTTTCCGTGCCCTTCATGCACATAAGCATTATGTGCAGACCTGAACCGCAGTTATCAACGATAGGCTTTGGCATGAAAGTTGCATAAAGTCCATTCCTGTCAGCCACAGATTTTACAACGTTCTTGAAAGTAACAAGATTGTCGGCGGCTTTCAGTGCATTTGAATACTGAAAATCTATCTCGTTCTGACCCGGACCGGCTTCGTGTCTTGAGCTTTCAGGGAAAATATCCATTTGCTCCAAGGTCAGGCATATGTCACGTCTAAGGTTCTCTCCCCTGTCAACAGGTGCGGCGTCGCAATAGCCTGCATAGTCGTGAGGACGCTTTGTAGGCATATCGCTGTCATCCTTTTCAAAGCAATAGAACTCGCATGAAGTACCTATCTGGAAATTGTATCCCTTGCCCTTTGCATAAGCGATAGCGGTCTTGAGGAAGAACCTGCCGTCGCCCTCAAAAGCCGTTCCGTCAGGATATTTCAGGTGGCAGAAAAATCTTACCACTCTTCCGTGCTGAGGTCGCCATGGCAGCAGAGCCAGTGTATCAGGGTCAGGGAACAGTCTGAGGTCAGACGCTGTAACATTCAGAAAGCCTCCAAGCTTTGAGGCGTCGAAAATAAGTCCCTCTCTGAATATTTTCGGCAGTTCTCCTGCTATAACAGAGATAGTCTTTAGCGAACCGAATATATCGCAGAACATGAGCTTGACGAATTTTACGTCATTCTCTTCCACGAACTGTAAAACCTCTTTCTCTGTGTATTTCATAATAAATCCTCCGTAATAATGCTGTTCAAGTCACAAGTTTCCCGAACCTTACTTATAATTATATCTGAACAGCAGCTTTTATAAAACCGAACAGCTATAAAAAAATTGTTACAATATTTTTATTTGTGCATCATAACGCACTTTCTGACATTATATGACGCTTTACTTGTCTATATCCTCAAGCCAGAGCTTTGCCACAGCGTCAGACGGCATTCTCCAGTCGCCTCTTGGGGAAAGGGTAACAGAACCTATCTTCGCTCCGTCAGGCAGGCATGAACGCTTGAACTGCTGTGAGAAAAATCTGCGATAGAATGTTTTGATCCACTTATCTATGACCTCATCTGAATAGTCGCCCTCAAAGGCATACTTCGCAAGTCTTTTCACCTTAGACGGCTCAAAGCCCCAGCGTATGCCATAATAAAGGAAGAAGTCATGGAGCTCATATGGACCGACTAAGTCCTCGGTTTTCTGAGTCATCGCCGTGCCGCTCTCGTCCGTAGGGAGCAGTTCAGGAGAAACCGGAGTGTCCAAAATATCGTACAGTACATCTCTTAGTGTGTCAGAAGTACAGGTATCGCCGTAATACTGAACGATATGTCTTACCAGCGTTTTAGGGATAGATGCGTTCACGCCGTACATTGACATATGGTCGCCGTTGTATGTTGCCCAGCCCAGTGCAAGCTCACTGAGGTCGCCTGTGCCGACTACCATTCCGCTCACCTGATTTGCGATATTCATAAGCACCTTTGTACGCTCTCTTGCCTGACCGTTCTCAAACACAACGCTGTGGTCATTGAAATCATGACCGATATCCTCAAAATGCTGCAAGACAGCCTTTGAGATATCAACCTCTCTGAACGTCACACCAAGAGCCTCGCAAAGTATCTCAGCATTTGAGCGAGTACGCTTTGTTGTGCCAAAGCAAGGCATTGTTACCGCAACGATATCCGTATGCGGTCTTTTGAGCAGATCCATTGCCATTACGCACACAAGCAGTGCCAATGTAGAATCCAGTCCGCCGGAAATGCCTATGACCACCGTTTTGGAATGTGTATGTGCGATACGTTTCATAAGTCCGTGGGACTGCATTTGCAGGATAAGGTGGCAACGCTCATTTCTCTCCGCCTGATTTGACGGAATAAAAGGCGTTTTTGCAAATTTTCTTGTCAAAGCCGTTTCGCCCATTTCAAGGCTGAATCTTTCACGGGAGATGTTGTCCTTATCCAAAAAGCCGCCGTCTTTGGAAGAATAGTCCCACTCAGCACTTGCAGGATAGGTGGAAATTTTTCTGCGTTCAAAGGCAAGCTTTTTAAAGTCTATTTCAGATATGGTGATGCCGTTTTCAAAGAGCTTGCTTTCTGCAAGTATAGAACCGTTTTCAGCAATGATATTGTGGCCCGAGAACACCATATCCTGCGTTGACTCACCGTCGCCAGCGGAGCAGTATATATATCCTGCCACAAGCCTTGCGGACTGGTTCGATACAAGCTGTCTGCGGTAGGAGTCCTTACCGATGACCTCATCACTTGCTGACAGATTGCATATAAGGGTAGCCCCAGCCTTAGCAAGATAGTTTGAAACAGGGTCAGCCACCCACAAGTCCTCGCAAAGTTCAAAGCCCACCACAAGCTCAGGTATCTCTTCACATACGAAAACGGTCTGCTCCATAGGCGGTATAAATTCAAGCTGTCCGTACTCTCTCAGATCAATGGCAGCACATTCGCCTCTGTATGGTGCAAAATGTCTTGCCTCATAAAATTCGTTATAGTTCGGCAGATGCGTTTTAGGTACAAAGGCACGCACCTCGCCGCCTTGTATAACAGCCGCACAGTTATAAAGCTTGCCGTTTGCTCTCACAGGCACGCCCACAGCCACAAGCATATCGCTGTCAGCAGTAGTCTTTGCTATCTTTACAACGCCTTCCATTGCCTTGTCAAGCAAAGCGTTCTGAAAAAACAAGTCCTGACAGGTATAGCCTGTTATACAAAGCTCAGGGAACACAGCGACTTTAATGTTCTCTTCCCTGCACTTATCAAGCTGACCGATAATTTTATCCACATTAAAGTCAACGTCCGCCACCTGTATCTCAGGTGTGCAGGCAGCGACCTTTATAAAACCGTCCTTCATAAGATCATGCTCCTTACCGAGAATTTATCATTTCTATCATTATACCATTTTTTATGGGTGCAAGTCAATGATTTTTATATCCATACTGGACAATATGTTATTAATGTGTTAAAATTAAGTCAACACACCAAAAGGAGGAACGCCGCATGAACAAGCTTTGGGACAAGCTGCTTATAGGACTTTGCTGTTGTGCACTCACTCTCACCGCAGGCACAAGTGCTGCAAATATCGCCGCACTGCTCGTGGCGGTCATATTCTCTGTTATCTCTCAGGCAAGGCCAAATTCTCCGGCGTCATATGCTGCAACTTTGCTCTACGGCGTTTTCTGCCTTTTCAGCAGCGAGGCGTTGATGCTCTCTCCCTTAGTGCTTTACGACGCTTTCTGTACAAAATTTTACCCTGCTATGCTTTTAACAGCCGCAGGAACAGCCATAAACATAACATCACTCAGTGAAAATATTTTTCCGCTTTTTGCAGTAATGCTGGTAAGCCTGACCCTTTCACAGCGTACATCTCTTAATGCAAAGCTGTCAAAAACGCTCATAAGCACCCGTGACGATTCAAAAGAACTCACAATGCAGCTTGTTGAGAAAAACAAAGCCATGCAGAGAAATCAGGACTATGAAATATATCTTGCCACCCTCAAAGAGCGAAACCGCATCGCAAGGGAGATTCATGACAATGTTGGCCATATGCTCACACGGTCTATTTTACAGCTGGGTGCACTTTCTGTTATAAACAAAGACGATACCGTCGGCGGAGCACTCACAGACCTAAGCGACACTCTCAACACCGCCATGACAAGCATACGCAGCAGCGTTCACGACCTGCATGACGATTCTATCGCATTAAAGCCTGCTGTGGAGGACTGTGTACGCCCTCTCAGAGATAGATTTTCTGTAAGCTGCGATTATGATTTTTCAGAGAGAATGTCCCGTGACATAAAGCTGTGCTTTATAGGCATAGTGAAAGAGGCCCTTTCAAACACTGCCAAGCACAGCAGCGGCGACAGCATAAAAATACTTATCCGTGAACACCCTGCACTTTATCAGCTTAGCATTGCAGACAACGGCAGCTGCCCTGAAAGTATAACCGAAAGCGGCATGGGGCTTTCAAATATGCGTGAACGTGCGGCGTCCGTAAATGGAAATATAAACTTCATGTCAGACAGCAGAGGATTCAGGATATTCCTGTCTGTGCCGAAACAAAAACTTACAAAACAGGAGATATAAAAATGAACATTGTTATAGTAGATGATGACAAGCTGGTGGCAGTGTCACTGAAAACCATTCTTGAAAGCACAGGCAGCGTGAATGTGCTTGCCATGGGCAGCTGCGGCGAAGAGGCTATAGAGCTTTACTCACGCCACAGACCTGACGTGCTGCTTATGGATATCCGCATGAACGGCATGAGCGGTATCGAGGCAGGGGAAAAGATACTCGCAGACTTTCCTGAGGCAAAGATACTTTACCTGACCACATTTTCTGACGATGAATACATAATAAAAGCCGTGCTTATGGGTGCAAAGGGATATATCCTCAAGCAGGACTTTGAAAGCATATGCCCTGCCCTTGAAACAGTCATGAACGGTCAGACTGTTTTCGGTTCAGACGTTGCAAGCAAGCTGCCTGAACTTCTCACAAACCACAGCAGCTTTGATTTTGAACGCTATGGCATTGCCGAAAAAGAGCAGGAGATTATAAAACAGGTGGCAAAGGGGTTAAGCAACAAAGAGATAGCCACGCTGCTTTATCTCAGCGAGGGCACAGTGAGAAATTATATCAGCTCTATTCTCGAAAAGCTCTCCCTCCGTGACCGCACTCAGCTTGCTATTTTCTATTACACAAACATACAATAACATTCAGTTGCGACCGAGCACGTTTCGCTGTAAAAACATCATAACGCAAAAAAAGAGGAGTGGCATGACCGCTCCTCTTTTTATATTATTACATCTTAGCTCTTTCCTTAGCTCTCTGTGAGTTGCTGAGGATACGCTTTCTTATTCTTATGCTCTTTGGTGTTACCTCAAGAAGTTCATCGTCAGCAAGGAATTCAAGTGAATCCTCAAGGCTGAGATTTCTTGGCGGAACAAGTCTGAGAGCGTCGTCAGAACCGCTTGCACGGGTATTTGTAAGGTGCTTTTTCTTGCAGACGTTTACCACAAGGTCTTCCTGCTTTGGTGACGCACCAACTATCATTCCCTCATATACAGGAGTACCTGCTGTGATGAACAGCTCGCCTCTCTCCTGAGCATTGTAAAGACCGTATGTTACAGCCTCGCCTGTTTCAAATGCAACCAGTGAACCTGTTGCTCTCTTTGGTATCTCGCCCTTGTATGGCTCGTAATCATTGAATACAGAGCTCATGATACCCTCGCCCTTTGTGTCTGTAAGGAACTCGCTCTTGTATCCGAAAAGTCCTCTTGCAGGGATAAGGAACTCAAGTCTCATTCTGCTGCCCACAGGAGCCATTTCCTGGAGTTCGCCCTTTCTTGCACCTATCTTCTCCATAACAGAACCAACGCAGTTCTCAGGAACGTCGATAACAAGTCTTTCAATAGGCTCGCAAAGCTTGCCCTCTATTTCTTTGAACAGAACGTGCGGTGTGGAAACGCTAAGCTCATAACCCTCACGACGCATATTCTCGATAAGGATAGAAAGGTGCATTTCGCCACGGCCTGCTACCTTGAAAGCGTCTGTACTGTCTGTTTCGGAAACTCTCAGTGAAACGTCCTTGAGAAGTTCTTTGAACAGTCTGTCTCTCAGGTGACGGCTTGTTACGAACTTGCCCTCTCTGCCTGCGAATGGCGAATTGTTTACAGAGAATGTCATTTCAACTGTAGGCTCAGATATCTTTACAAAAGGAACAGCCTCAAAGTTGCCGAAGTCACAGATAGTGTCACCGATAGTGATATTCTCGATACCGCTGATACAAACGATGTCGCCAGCCTTTGCACTCTGACAAGGAACTCTGTTAAGTCCTTCTATCTGATACATTGTAACGATCTTGCCACGGTATTCTTTCTTAGTCTGATGATAGTCGCCGATAGTAACGTCCTGATTTACCTTCATTTCGCCACGCTCGATACGGCCGATAGCTATTCTTCCTACATACTCGTTGTAGTCGATAGCGGAAACAAGATACTGCATTGGACCCTCAGTATCTACCTCAGGTGCAGGGATATAGCTGAGTATCTCGTCAAAGAGAGGTATCATATCCTTGCCCTCTTCATCAGGAGAATGAGTAGCTGTGCCTGCTCTGCCTGAGCAATAGAGGATAGGGCTGTCGAGCTGCTCGTCAGTAGCGTCAAGATCCATGAGAAGTTCAAGAACTTCATCGCCTACCTCGTTAAGACGAGCGTCAGGTCTGTCTATCTTATTTATAACGATGATAATTTTGTGTCCAAGTTCCAAAGCCTTCTGAAGAACGAATCTTGTCTGAGGCATTGGACCTTCGGCTGCGTCAACGAGCAGGATAACGCCGTTTACCATTTTAAGAACACGCTCTACCTCGCCGCCGAAGTCAGCGTGACCCGGGGTGTCGATAACGTTTATCTTAACGTCCTTATACTTGATAGAAGTATTCTTGGCAAGGATAGTGATTCCTCTCTCACGCTCGATATCGTTAGAGTCCATGACTCTTTCTTCAACAGCCTGATTTTCTCTGAAAGTACCGCTCTGCTTGAGCATCTGGTCTACAAGGGTAGTCTTACCGTGGTCAACGTGGGCAATAATCGCAACATTTCTTAAATCTTCTCTAATCATACATACTCCTCCGATTTATCAAGACACAGCAAAGCGAATGCTTTCTGTAACGATTTGCTTAATATATTTCGCAAAAAATATAAACATTAAAAATTATAAATATATTTTCTCCCATTTAAAGAAAGAAAACCGTAATTTTTCACAAAAGACCTCTAAAACACAAAAGAACCCTGCGGAAATTTCCGCAAGGTAACTTTTCTAATTGGGTATTATAGCACATTTTTGCCGATTTGTCAAGAATAAAGCTATCATATATCATAATTAAATGATTTATGTTTTTGGCTGTTTTACACAATATCTCATCACTAATATTTTGCATAAAAATAATTGAAATCACGGTGCAAAAGTTGTATAATATCAATAATCAAAGATGAAACTTTGATATAAACAGAGGTCATAAATTTTGAAAGGCGGAATGATAAAATGGCTAACAGAATGATACTTAATGAAACTTCATATTTTGGTGCAGGCTCTATCAGCGAGATAGTTACTGAGGCAAAGAAAAGAGCATTCAAAAAGGCTCTCGTTGTAACAGATCCTGATCTTATCAAATTTAATGTTGCAAAGAACGTTACAGACCTGCTTGACGGTGCCGGACTTGCTTATGAGACATTCTCACAGGTAAAGGCTAACCCTACTGTAAATGTAGTAAAAGGAGGTATCGAGGCATTCAAAAAGGCTGGTGCTGACTATCTTATCGCTATCGGCGGCGGTTCTTCGATGGACACTGCAAAGGCTATCGGCATCATCATAAACAACCCTGAGTATGCTGACGTTACATCTCTTGAGGGTGCTATCGACACAAAGAATCCTAGTGTTCCTATAATCGCTGTTCCTACAACAGCAGGCACAGCCGCAGAGGTAACTATCAACTACGTTATCACTGACGAGGATAAAAAGAGAAAGTTCGTTTGCGTTGACCCTCATGATATCCCAGTTGTTGCAGTTATCGACGCAAAGATGATGTCATCAATGCCTAAGGGACTGACAGCTTCAACAGGTATGGACGCTCTTACACACGCTATCGAGGGCTACACAACACTTGGTGCATGGGAGCTTACAGACATGATGCACCTCAAAGCAATAGAGATAATTTCACGCTCACTTAGAAAGGCTGTTGAGAACGATCCTCAGGGACGTGAAGACATGGCTCTCGGTCAGTATATCGCAGGCATGGGATTCTCAAACGTCGGTCTTGGCGTTGTTCACGGCATGGCTCACCCACTCGGTGCATTCTATGACACACCTCACGGAATTGCAAACGCTGTACTTCTTCCATATGTAATGGAGTACAACGCTGAATACACAGGCGAAAAGTTCAAATACATTGCAGAGGCAATGGGCGTTGACACAACAGGCATGAGCCAGGCTGAATACAGAGCAGCCGCAGTAAACGCAGTTAAGCAGCTTTCAAAGGACGTTGGTATCCCTGAAAAGCTCCACGAGATAGGCGTTAAGGAAGAGGATCTTCAGGCACTTTCAGAGTCTGCATTCGCAGATGTATGCACAGGCGGAAATCCAAGGCCTTGCACAGTTGAGTCTATCCTCGGCATCTACAAGACAGCATTCTAAAACAAAAGCATTTTATCTGCCCTCGGTTTTCGGGGGCAGATTTTTTCTTGTCCGAAAGGTGCATTTATGATATAATATATTTAAAGTGGATTTTAGGTTCATGGGGTATCATAT
>UQAR01000072.1 GCA_900539095.1 uncultured Ruminococcus sp. | reverse complement strand
CTACACCGTCTAATTCGTCGGCAGCGTCAGATGTGTATAAGAGACAGGTACATTTCCTTCAGCTCGCTCATCAGTGGGTATCTTGGGTTAGCACCTGTGCACTGGTCATCAAATGCGTCCTCAACCATGTTGTCGAGAGTGTCAAGGAAGTGTTTCTCGTCTACGCCGTAATCAGCGATAGTCTTCTTGATACCAACTCTTTCCTTGAGTGCCTCGATAGCGTCGATGAACTTGTTGAGTGTATCCTCATCGTTCTTACCAACGATACCAAGTGAATGTGCACACTCGCAGTATCTCTCAAGAGTATGTGGATACTGATACTGTGAGAAAGTACCCATCTTTCTAGGTGTTGGGTCAGCGTTGTATCTCATTACCATTGTGATAAGGAGAGCGTTAGCAATGCCGTGTGGCAGGTGATGATAAGCACCGAGCTTATGAGCCATTGAGTGGCAAACACCGAGGAATGCGTTAGCGAATGCCATACCAGCCATTGTAGATGCTGTAGCCATTTCCTCACGAGCCTTAACGTCTGTCTGACCGTTGTCATATGCACCTGGCAGATACTTAAAGATAAGTTTCATAGCTCTAAGTGCAAGACCGTCAGTGTAATCTGTAGCCATTACAGATGCATAAGCCTCAAGAGCGTGTGTCAGAGCGTCGATACCTGATGCAGAAGTCAGACCTCTTGGAGCAGACATCATCATATCTGTATCAACGATAGCCATGTTAGGCATGAGCTGGTAGTCAGCCAGAGGATACTTAGTACCTGTCTTTTCATCAGTGATAACTGCGAATGGTGTAACCTCAGAACCTGTACCAGAAGATGTTGGGATAGCAATGAAGTATGCCTTCTCACCCATCTTAGGGAATGTGTAAACTCTCTTACGGATATCGATATATCTCATAGCCATATCGAAGAAGTCAGCGTCTGGATGCTCGTAAAGAACCCACATGATCTTACCAGCGTCCATTGCAGAACCACCGCCGATAGCGATAATTGTGTCAGGCTCGAAAGCTCTCAACTGAGCAACACCCTCAAGTGCACAAGCAAGTGTTGGGTCCGGAGCAACATCGAAGAATGTTTCGTGGAGAATACCCATTTCATCGAGTTTATCTGTGATAGCCTTTGTATAACCATTCTTATAAAGGAACTGGTCTGTTACGATGAATGCCTTTTTCTTGCCCATAACAGTCTTCAACTCGTCAAGAGCAACAGGGAGACAACCCTTCTTGAAGTATACCTTTTCAGGTGCTCTGAACCAAAGCATATTCTCTCTCCTCTCAACGACTGTCTTAATGTTCAGCAGGTGCTTAACGCCAACGTTCTCAGAAACTGAGTTGCCGCCCCATGAACCGCAGCCGAGTGTGAGGGAAGGAGCAAAGTCAAAGTTGTAGAGGTCACCGATACCGCCGAGTGAAGAAGGTGTGTTTACGATAAGACGGCAAGTCTTCATTCTTGCAGCGAACTTATTGAGCTTTTCTCTCTCGTTTATGTTATCTACCCAAAGTACTGAAGTATGACCAAGACCACCGTTGTTTACGAGAAGTGCCTCTGCGATGTCAAGAGCGTCGTCAAAGTTCTTTGACTTGTACATACCAAGGATAGTTGTGAGCTTTTCGTGACCGAAAGCCTCTTCAGGAGCTGTGCTTGTAGCCTCGCCGATGAGTACCTTTGTATCCTCTGGAACTTCAAAGCCAGCCATTTTAGCGATAGTTACAGGACGCTGACCAACGATCTTAGCATTAAGAGCACCGTTGATGAGCATTGTCTTTCTGATCTTATCGGCCTCTTCATCGTTAAGGAAGTAGCAACCTCTCTTGATGAATTCCTTCTTAACATCGTTGTAAACTGTCTTATCAGCGATAACTGTCTGCTCTGTAGCACAGATCATACCGTTATCAAATGTCTTAGAATGAATGATAGAGTTTACAGCGTTTACGATATCAGCAGAAGAATCGATGATAGCTGATGCGTTACCGGCACCAACACCGAGAGCTGGTGTACCAGATGAGTAAGCAGCCTTTACCATTCCAGGACCGCCTGTAGCGAGGATTGTGTCAGACTCTCTCATTATCATGTTTGTGAGTTCAAGGGAAGGAACATCGATCCAGCCGATGATACCCTTTGGAGCACCTGCCTCAACAGCTGCATCATAAACGATCTTAGCAGCAGCGATAGTTGACTTCTTTGCTCTTGGGTGTGGCGAAATGATGATACCGTTTCTTGTCTTCAGACAGATAAGTGTCTTGAATATAGCAGTAGAAGTTGGGTTTGTTGTTGGGATAACAGCACCAATAAGACCGATAGGCTCGTAAATTCTCATTGTGCCGTAAGCCTTGTTCTCCTCAAAAACGCCGCAAGTCTGAACGTTCTTGTACTTGTTGTAGATGTGCTCAGCAGCATAGTTGTTCTTGATGACCTTGTCCTCAACGATACCCATGCCTGTTTCCTCAACAGCCATCTTTGCAAGTGGGATTCTTGCCTTGTTAGCAGCGATAGCAGCAGCCTTGAAAATCTTATCTACCTGCTCCTGTGTGTAGGTAGCGAAGATAGCCTGTGCAGCTCTTACTTCAGCGATCTTAGCAGTCAGAGCTTCCTCTGTATCGACGATGCCGACTGTTTTAGCTTCACTCTTTGCCATAAAATAAACCTCCAATAATTTAATTATTGTTTTTACTCTTGATAACTCCCGTCGGGGTTTTATCTTAACTATATTATATACGATTGTTATTTTTTTGTCAATCTTATATTTTTACAGCTTTTTTGCTATTTTGCGTCGCTTTATTATGCAATATACATAAATATTGAACATTGTTTTATGATAGATTAACAATCCGTGACCGTCAAATTGCACAAGAAAAAGTCGATTGATAAAAATTTATCATACATACCGAATGAAATATAATGAACGAATATAATTCATAATCTAAACAAAATAAAAACAATAGTGAAAATAACGAAAAAGTACTTGACAATTATAAAATCTGTAGTATAATATAGACATAACAGAGATACATATAAAACAAACGACATAAACGGTGATTTTCACCAATAACAATGTTGAAAATTTATATTTGCTCTGAAAAAATCGGCTTTATACCAAATTTTAAAATAAAAGGAGATATGACTTATGAAACTTGATAACTTTGTAGCATCCAGCGACATCTATGATGTTTATGAATCTGACGGAATGGCAGTAAGGATCTATAAGAAACCTGAATATAAAGAGAAGTGCCTTTATGCAGCTCTTACACACGCAAGAGTTGAAACAACACTTGGCAATTCCTTTATAAAGATGCCTGTTCTTCATGAGGTTTCCGTTATCGACGGCAAGTGGGCTATCACAATGGACTTCATAAAAGGTAAGACACTTCAGCAGCTCATGGACGAAAATCCTGACAAGAAGGATACATACCTTAACCAGTTCATCGATATCCAGTGTGAGATACACGCTCAGTATATGCCACTTCTTTCAAAGCTGAAAGATAAAATGGCAAGACAGATCAAGACTCTTGGTCAGATCGACGAGATCAAGAAGTATGAACTTCTCACAAGACTTGATTCAATGCCAAAGCACATTAAACTTTGTCACGGCAACTTCGAGCCTAAGAACGTTATCATCAATGACGAAGGCACATACGTTATAAACTGGGGTTCTGCTAGACAGGGTAATGCGTCTGCTGACGTTGCAAGAACATACCTGCTGTTCTGCCTGAACAATCCTGATCTTGCTGAGGCTTATCTCGACAAGTATTGCGTAAAGAGCGGCACATCTAAGCAGTATGTACAGGCTTGGCTGCCAATAGTTGCAGCAGCACAGCTCATCAAGGGCAAGCCGGAAGAGAAGGACCTGCTCATGAAGTGGATCGACGTCGTAGATTACGATTAGTCTTTTGGTCAGGTTGTAACAAATCTGTAACTCTTTATTGTGCAAATAGCTAAAAAATGATTTATCCCGATTATGAGTTTCGTCATAATCGGGATATTTTGTTACAATTCTTTATAATCCCTTTACATAGTAATTTTCCTGTGTTATAATGTAAAACTGTTGAAATATGACATTATAGATTTTAGGACAACAGAGGTTATTCGGAGGATAGTTATGAAAAAGCTGATAATTGCTACGGCGATAATGTGCACTGTATTTTCTTTCTCGGCTTGCGGTAGATTTGCCGATAATAAAAAAGAAAGTAATGTTAATCTTGCAAATAATGAGGTAACAACTGCTCAGACAGAGGCTACTGACGAGATGCCTGACGAGAGCGTGTCATTGCCTGACAGAAACACTCTTGAAAAGATACCTGACGAGGCTGTTGAGTCATTTGATCAGGTTGTAGACGTCTGCAAGGAGGTATATCCACAGGCTGAAAAGTCAAAAAGACTTTATGGCTACACAGGTATCCAGACTGTGAACAAGAAAGACTGCTACATATTTGTTATATATGATAAAAAAGACGATGTGCTCACAAAGGTCGCAACCATTGCCGCTGAAACTGCGTCAGACAAGCTTTACACTATAGATGATGAAACGGGAAGTGCTGAAAAGCTTGACACTGAGAACATTAAAACTCAGGCAACTGAGTCATGGGCAGATCAGGTGACAGAATCATTTGCAGAGTATTATCAGAGCAAAGAAGTAAGCGATAATCTTGCTGCCGTTGTTGAAACTGCTGCTGTAAAGACAGTTCGCTGATACCTTATATAGTATAAAAAATCACACCCGAAGATGATTCTTCGGGTGTTTTTGTGTTATTCTGTTTCTTCGTCCTCGCTGTCAGTGCTTGTGATAATGTTTGCAGCGTATGTAAGCGTCAGCAAGCTGTCGCCCAAGTGCACGTTTTCCACAACGATGTTTTCATAGTCTATACTCAGGTCATAGTGTGAGAAGTTCCAGAAAGCTTTCAGACCAAGGCTCACAAGTTGATCTGCGATAGCCTGAGTGTTTGCCTTAGGAATACAAAGCACAGCCACAACAGGGGAGTTCTCTTCGCAAAAGCTCTCTATCTCGTCAGTGTGGCGTATAGGTATGTTTCCAACTATCTCGCCTGTGAGTTTAGGGTTTACGTCAAAAATGCCTATGAGGTTGCAGCCTCTTGTTTCAAAATTGATGTGTGTTGCTATGGCTTTACCCAAGTTACCTGCACCGATAAGTATGGTCTTGAAATGCTTGTCAACGCCTAATATCTTGCCTATCTCCATTCGCAGTTCGTCAACGTGATATCCGTAGCCCTGCTGACCAAACCCGCCGAAACAGTTCAGGTCTTGTCTTATCTGTGAGGCAGTGAGTTTCATTCGCTCAGAAAGTTCTCTTGAAGATATCCTCTCAAGTCCTTCCTTTTGCAGCTCACCCAAAAATCTATAATAACGTGGTAAACGCTTTATTACTGATGCGGATATTGAACCGTCTTTAGACATATATTTACACTTTCCTTTACTGATAATACATGATTGATAAATAAATAACAATATCACCTAATATAATAGCACCAATCAAGTTTTTTGTCAAGGACTTGTAAAAACACCTCGCAAAAAAAACAGCCCCATTTTGTCGGGACTGCTTTGAAGTGCACTGATATATTACTTGTTTTCCAGATCCTTTTTCTTTACAGAGGCAACGCAGAAGTCGATACGCTCTTCCTCGTCCTCATCTTCGCCAGAACCTGTGAGCGGTATCTCCTTTGTAGGGTCGATTCCGTCAACGGCTGTTACGATTCCAGTGCCCTCGCCAACAGACGCACCAGGTACTCTGAACTTAGTGATATCTATAGGCTCGATAGATGTTTCAACAGGTTTTTCAAGCTGTGGTATCCACTCGTAAGGAACACGGTATGCTCTGTATATCATGTTGCTTGTGAAGTTTCCGCCGAAGTTCTTGAAATATGGGTTTACAAATTCCCAAACTATCTCGTGGTCAGGTGTGACCTCAAGAAGATGTCCGTCAGAACCCTCTGTGATGAGTGTGTTGCCGTTTGGCAGACGCTGTGCAGAGCTGATGTATGAGCTGTAGAACTTAGATGCGTCAGTGAACAGCAGGCTGCCTGCCTCAAGAGGAGTGTACTGCCATGTTATCTCAAGGGTAACAGGATTGAACTGGAGCACTCTTGAATAATCTCTGTGAGCGTTGTTTACGCCGGTAAGTGACGCTGGGTTAGGTGTGCCGTAGCCGCCCTCGCCGCCGTTATCGAATACCAGCAGGTCGCCCTCTCCCGGAAGTCCCTTTGGTATCATGTGCAGGTGATGCTGACCGATTATCCAGCCAAGCTTTTTGGTGGCCTCACTTTCGTTGAAGTCAGGACCTACACGCCACACGATCTTGCCTGTTGACTTCTCGATGATTCCGAGAATGTTAGAGTTTCTTGCATCGAAAATGATGTTGTCTGGGTGGAAACGCTCATCGCCCCTGTCATACCATTTGTTCTCTCCAAGGGTAGAGAAGTTGTTTATGTGCATCCAATCTCCGCCTGCCTCACCGTGAAGTCCAGGGTTTCTGAACAGTGCGTTTTTAGCAGCCTCGTCAAAGCCAAGCTCGTCAAAGTGATCGCTTGCACGCCAGCTCCAAATGATGTTGCCTTCCCAATCCACTTCGATTATCTTGTCGTCGATAAGTCTTTTGTCTGAAATATCATGATTGTAGAGATTTTCATGTGTGAGGATAAGTGTGTTACCGCTGTCTGTTTTCGGCTCGCCGTTTGGATAATAGTAGCCAACAGTGCTGCCCTCACGCTGATAGTCATGGTGCTGTCTAGCCATGTAAACAGGATCTTTGCCCGGGTCAGCAACAAGCTCTGTCTTATCGAATTTCCATACGATATGACCGTCCCAGTCTACCTGAACGAGGTCTGTCTGATCCTGATAAGCATACTTGCCGCCTCTTACTCCTGTTGAACCCATTACATATCCGCCCGGAAGTATCTTGTTAGGAAATCCTGCAAGACCTGCCCAAAGCTTGACCTCATTGCCGTTCATGTCAATAAGCAGTGCACCTTTTGTTGTTGGAAAAACTGTGTATCCGCTGTATGCCTTTTCTTTGTTATAAATCGTTACTCCTGTAGGATAAATGCTTGGAAAACCCATGATATACCGCTCCTTATAAATATTTTTTAGTCAGTTTATTATTTCTTTGCGTTCTTGACAGTTGTCTTGTCAGGGAAAGCTATCTTTGCCGCTCTTGTGTCGATGAAGTCACGAACGTTGTATTCTGAATCGTACTTTCCGTGGTCGTGTGCCCATTTCTGAATGCTCTCAAGGTGCTGTGCAGCCTCCTCGCTGAAACCGGTGCTGAATCCCTGAACCTTCCACTGAAGTTTGAAGTCATCAGCCTTTACGCCTATCTTGCCTTCAAGATACTTAGCACTCTCGTCAATATGGTCGTTTACATACTGGTAGCTTTCGTCGATAGCTTTAAGGTAGTTTGCCAGCAGGTCAGTGTTCTTGTCGATAAAGCTTTCAGATGTAAAGTAGTAAGCACCTGTTACCTCGCCAAGATCCTGTGAAGTAACTGCAAGTTTCCAGCCCACTTCCTCAAGATATTTCGCATTTGAACCGTTTGCTATAGTAGCTGATGCGTCGCCGCTCTTTGCAAGTGCCAGTGCTCCCTGTGCTGAGTCAGTGTTTATGATATTCTGCTTGCTTTCGTCAAGACCAAGATATGCGATTGCCTGACTGTTCAGGTATTCATTTACTGTGCCTATCTGTGTTACAAAGCCCTTGCTGTCGTCAAGCTTTGTAAGGTCGTTTTCATACTCAGGTGCTACATAAAGTCCGCCGTCACCTATCTCACCGCCGTTAAGTTCTGAGAACATCACGAGGTTCGTCTGATCGAGGGTAGTGCCAAGACGGTTTACTGCCGCATAGTCAGCCATGTCGCCAACGTCCGCATTGCCGTTTGCTATAGCGTCTATTGTGTTGATTCCGAAAGCATATTCAGTTATCTCAAGGTTTATGCCGTATTTTTCAAAGATACCTTGCTCTACGCCAACGTATGACGCATAGTGGTCAAGGTTTCCTGTCATTACTGCAAGACGCAGCGTCTGAAGATCTTGTCCGTTCTTGCCCTTTACCACCTTTGGTGAATCGCCGCTGCCTGAACTTCCGCAGCCTGTCAGCAGGGAAACACTGAGTACCGATGCTGCTATTGCTGAAAGAATTTTATTTATTTTCATTTTTATTCAACTCCTGTAATTTTTCGTCATTTGTATTTGTTAAATACTATTTTACTCCGAAATGGCTGAGTTTCTTTCTGCCGATGAACTGAAGAAGTCTGTCAGCTGCAAAGCCTATCACTGCAAGAGTAACTATGCCTGCGAAAGCCCAGCTTGTTTTGTAATAAAGTTTCGAGCTGTTGATAAGATAGCCAAGACCGTCGCTGCCTACCAACATTTCTGCTGCGATAACGCAGATGATAGCTGAACTAAGACCAAGTCTTATGCCTGTGTAGATATTCGATACTGCTGACGGTACGACTACTGTGAAGAATACCCGTGCTTTCTTTGCACCCATGCAAGATGCTGCCTCTACAAGCTGTTTATCAGTTGAGGCTACGCCTGCGATAGTGTTTACGAACATTGGGAAGAATGACGCATAGAAGATAAGTGCGACTTTTGATTCTTCGCCTACACCGAACCACATAAGGAACAGTGTAGTCAGTGCAATGGCAGGCACAAATCTGAAAAAGCTGAGTATTGGTTCAACGAGCCAGCGAACTACACGGAAGTTACCTACCAGCAGTCCAAGAGGCACTGCGAAAACTATCGCCAGCAGCCAGCCTTTTATAACTCTGCCTGCACTGGCTGCAATGTCAGCCCAAAGTGTTCCGTTTTCGATGAGCAGCTTTATGCTTATGAGCGTCTGCTTAGGGCTAGGAAGAAAGTATTCGTCCTTTATGCTCACTGCACCAAGCGTCCAAATGGCAATTATTATCACCCATGAAATGATTCCACATTTGAGTATCTTCTGGATAGCAGAGGACTTAGTTTTATTGTTTTCCATTTTGTCGTCCTCCTTATTAAATATAGTACAGCTCTGAGTCGTCGAGAGCTTTGTTTACGAGTATGTTTGTTGTGTTATCATCAATAGTATAAAGCTTTTTGATAAGTATTTTTACCTTGTCGCCCTTTTTAAGACGAGCAGCATTGAGTGGATATCTGCCTGTTACAGAAATGCCGTCTATCAAAGCTCTTACCTCAAAGGCGTTTCCTCTGAATGAAACTTCTTCAACGACAGCGTCTTCCATTGAACTTTCAAACTGGTGATATTCGCTGTCCTCAAACTTGTTTATTTCGATAAATTCAGGCCTGATTATAGCAGAAGTTTTTCCGTCTGTTGCCTCAAAACCTTTGAGTTTGCTGTAGTCCTCGATAACAGCTGACTGTCCGATGAACTGAGCGACGAAAGGAGTTTTTGGTTCAAGGTAGATCTCTACAGGATTACCGACCTGCTCAACTCTGCCTTTATTTGTAATAACTATCTCATCTGCGACCTCTATTGCCTCGTCCTGATCGTGAGTAACGAAAATGCTTGTTATTCCGATCTTATCTATAGTTTCACGGAGCCAAGTTCTCAGTTCTTTTCTTACCTTTGCATCGATAGCTGCAAAAGGCTCGTCAAGGAGAAGAAGTTCAGGCTGAGGAGCTAAGGCTCTTGCAAGAGCGATACGCTGTCTTTGACCGCCACTGAGCTGGTCAGGATAACGCTTGCCCACATCAGGCAGTCCCACAAGTTCAAGCAGTTCAGCTACACGCTGTTTGATGAACTTTTTATCCTTTTTCTGAACTTTCAGACCATAAGCGATGTTATCATAGACGGTCATAAAAGGGAAGAGTGCATAACTCTGAAATACAAATCCGATACCTCTTTCATTTGAGGGCAGCTTATTCACATTCTTGCCGTCGATAAAAATATCGCCGCTGTCCTGCTTTTCAAGACCTGCGAGCATACGAAGGATAGTTGTTTTACCGCTGCCGCTCGGTCCGAGCAGACCGATAAGCTTTCCCTTTTCGATACCGAAACTTACGTTATCCGATGCTTTAAAATCGCCAAAGCTTTTATTAATGTTTTTTAACTCTATATACATAGCTGACAACTCCATTTAAGATTTATTGCTGTTATAATTCCAGTGTCAACATCGCTGCATTCGCTTATAAAACTTTGTCAATTTAAGCTCCTCACTTTCAATTCATATCAAATCGATATGATTAGTATGTTTTTATTATACATGATTTTATGGAAATGTCAAGAGCAATAAAGTATTTTTGTGAAATCCTACATATTAGATAGGAATACTTTATTATTGTTGTACACTTTATTCATAACAAGCCTATCTGAAAATTATGAAAAGCAAAAAGTTCGCAAATAGTATTGACAAAGGTCTTAAATAATGATATAATCACTATATTCATAGTAAAACTATATGAATAATATAATTT